>JAZDEW010000020.1:0-10587 GCA_043808425.1 Candidatus Omnitrophota bacterium | reverse complement strand
GTTCAATATTACCAACAAATCTATTTTCAAGAAGAAACCTTTGGGATTGGCTCAATGCGCCGTTCCATGAAAAAAGCGAAGCGCCACCAGAGATATTACAACTAAAGTTCAGTTTTTGTTAATTTGGACAGCAATGATTTTATTATCCAAATATTTGGTGGAACCGACCTATGACCTATGAGCTATGAGCTCAACTCCCCTTATCTAAACTTTGCTAAACCCTTCCATACCCGCTAAATGGAATAGCGGAACGATCTTCTTTCTCAGAATCTTTTTTTCGGTGATTATCTTTTTCGTCGTGCGCGATCTTAGCGACATGAATCCGGATAATAATCTGCTCATCCACGCCCAAAACCTCCTGAATTTTAGCTTTAGTGATATCTTGAAGGCGGCTGGTCAACTCCGGGATATTTGCCTCAGAGCGCAAAACCACGCGCATTTCGACCACAATACCTTTTTTATTCGCCACCACATTGGGCCTTAACTCTTTGACTTCCGGAATTATTCCGGCCAACCGGCGGATCAGGTCTTCTACCGCCGAAAGTGAAATAGTTACCTGCCCGCTAGAAGTAGCAAAAGCAATTGTTTTTTCTCTTTGAAATTTTCCCAGAATAATCTGGGCAAAAGAAAAACTAATTAAAATTAGCAGCGCTCCGGAAAGCCCAATCACTACCCGGGAATTATGGCTGCTTTGAGCAAAGGTCAGTAAATTATTTATATCCACGGGTAAGAGCAAGTTAAACGCGAACACAATCAGCGCCAAACCAATAACGATAATCATCAAAGCGTAAAATACAATCCCTAAAACAGTAAAAAATCTCATCGCTTAACCCCTTTCTATGCCCTGCACATTTATATTAATTTCTTTAACAGAAAGGCTGCTCATCCTTTCTAAGGCCAGCCGCACACTCTCCTGAACGCGATTAGCTATCTCCGGAATATTATAGCCGTACTTAATAATCAAAGGGATATAAACCCTTACCTCTTCATTCTTAGAAATATCCACTTTGATACTCGAAAAAAAATTTTTATTCAAAAACTCTGGCCAGCCGCTTTTTACCCGGCCCACTCTTTTTACCCCTTCAATCTCTGTCGCCGCGATCGAAGATATCGATGAAATTACGTTTTTATGTATCCTTAAAACCCCTAACTCATTCCGAGATTCATCACTATCCATTTAGCACCTTCCTGCCTGCCGGCAGGCAGGCTTTCTTATTTGAATCTTTTAATTTTCTAACTTTAATCGTTAAATATCCAAAATAGGCAAACTTATTTTATTCCCCTTTACCTTCATTTAACAAAAGATCCTGCACGAAATGCGTAGAAATATCTCCCTTTTTAAATAAAGGATTATCCATTAACTTAAGGTGAAAAGGTATGGTAGTTTTAATCGGAGCAATGTAAAATTCACTTAAAGCCCGGCGCATAGTCTTAATCGCCTCCTGACGGCTATCTCCGCGCACAATCAGTTTGGCCACCAGCGAATCGTAATAGGCGGGCACTTCATATCCGGCGTAAATATGCGTATCTACGCGCACATTCGGGCCTCCGGGAAGAATTAATGACTCAATCTTTCCGGGAGAAGGTATAAAATTATTATCCGGATCTTCCGCGTTAATCCGGCATTCAATTGAGGCGCCCCTAAACTGCACATTATCCTGGCTAAACTTAAGCTTCTCGCCCGCGGCCACCCGGATCTGCTCCTTAATTAAATCAATACCCGTAACCATCTCGGTAACCGGATGCTCCACCTGAATACGCGTATTCATCTCCATAAAATAAAAATTGCCGATTTTTTCATCCAGCAAAAATTCAATCGTTCCGCAGCTAAGATAGTTAATGGATTTCATGCCCTTTAAAACCATTTCTCCTAATCTACGGCGCATCTTGCTGTCCACCGCCGGAGAAGGCGATTCCTCCAGCAGCTTCTGATGCCGGCGCTGAATACTGCAATCTCTTTCACCCAGCTGCACGATATGCCCGGAGCGGTCGGCTATAATCTGCATTTCAATATGACGCGGCCGTTGGATATATTTTTCAATGTACACGCTGGAATTACCGAAATTTGCTTCGGCTTCCGTTTGCGCGGTAAGCAGGCTGGAGACCAGGGTTAAATCATTATGACAAATGCGCATGCCTTTGCCGCCGCCGCCGGCAGCCGCCTTAATGATCACCGGGTAGCCGATTAATTTAGCGGTTTTAAGCGCCTCTTCTTTATTCTTAATAATAGAACGGCTTCCGGGAACAATCGGCAGGCCAGCTTTTTGCATCGTAGTGCGCGCCGCCATTTTATCCCCCATCAGGCGCATATTCTCCGGAGTCGGACCGATAAAAGTAATTTTACAAGATTCGCAGATTTCGGCAAAATGGGCGTTTTCCGCTAAAAATCCATAGCCCGGATGGATCGCTTCAACATCGGTAATTTCAGCCGCGCTGATAATGACGGGAATATTTAAATAACTATGCGCAGAGGAAGCTTGTCCAATACAAATTGCTTCATCAGCGAAACGCACATGCAGGCTAGTACGGTCAGCCTGAGAATAGACCGCCACAGTACGAATGCCCATTTCATGACAAGCGCGAATTATTCTTAAGGCGATTTCGCCTCGATTGGCAATAAGAATTTTGGAGAACATAATATTTGAATTATTATCAGTTTTAGCTCATAGCTGATAGCTCATAGCTGATAGTTGATGGCTGATAGCCTGTAATTCATCTTGCTTACTCTGGACATTCCGCTATTTTTAAAGTGGGTCAATCAGAAAAAGCGCTTGGCCAAACTCTACCGGCTCAGCATTATCCACTAAGACTTCCAGAATTTTTCCTTTAATCTCTGATTTTATTTCATTCATTAATTTCATGGCTTCAATAATACAAATTACCTGGCCGGGTTGGATAATCTGTCCAATTTCAATATATGCCACAGCTTCCGGGCTAGGCGCGCGGTAAAAGGTGCCCACCATCGGAGATTTTATCTCCACTGTCTTAATCACATTCTTCGCTTCTATTTCCTGCGCGGTTTGCGTTTTTACGCCTGAGACGGCAACGCCCAAAGCCGGATAACCTACCGGCGCCTCCAGCCCTTCGACCACGCTCGCGGTCTTTTTAAGCCGAATACGCATATCATCCTTCTCCACCTCCAGCTCCGTAAGGCCGTTTTCATTCATCAGATTAATCATCTCTTTTATTTCTTTGAGATTCATTATAGGCTCCTTTTAGTTGATTCTCTCAACATAGGTACCACCGGTACGCGTATCTACTTTAATCTTGTCCCCTACATTAATAAATAAAGGAACTTGAATCATTGCTCCGGTATCCACGGTGGCCGGCTTATTCCCGCTCTTAGAAGAATCACCTTTAAAACCCGGCTCAGTTTCCACAATCGTAAATTCAATAAAATTAGGCAAATTAACATATAAAGTAGCGCCTTTATAGAAAAATCCGATAATCTCCAAATTATCCTTTAGCAGCTTAGCCTTTTCAGCGATAATATCTTCAGTAATAATAATCTCTTCAAAATTGCCCGTATCCATAAAATGAAACATTCCCGCGCTGGAATACTGATATTGTAATTTACGCTCCTCGACATAAGCCTCATCGATCTTTTCTTCACCGCGAAAAGTTTTTTCCTGGATGTTATCATTTCTTAAGTTGCGCAGCCTGGCCCGCACAAAGGCCGCGCCCTTGCCCGGCTTTACATGCTGGGCGTCGATGCACATATAGACTTCGCCTTCAACTAATATCGTTACCCCGGACTTGATTTCATTTATGGATAAAGCCACTGATCACCTCGCAACCTTTAGTCGTGATTAAAATCATATCTTCAATTCTTACGCCAAATTTACCCGGCAGATATATCCCCGGCTCTACCGTAAAGGTCATCCCCGGCTTCATAGCGCTGGCTTCCCGCCCGGATATATGCGGAGCCTCGTGGACCTCCAAACCAAAACCATGTCCCAGGTTATGCGTAAAACATGCTCCATAACCTTGCGCGGCGATGTATTCCCGTGCAACTCTATCAATTTCAGCCATTTCAGCACCGGGACGGATTCTCTTAATCGCTAATTCCTGAGCCTTAAGCACAATGTCATAAACCTTACGCGCAAGAATGTCTATTTTACCCAAAAACAAAACCCTTGTCAAGTCAGATTTATATCCCTGGTAATCAACTCCCAGGTCAATCAGCACCGGCTGATTATTTTTAAGTTTCCGCTCCCCTGAAAGGTGATGCGGCTGGCTAGAGTTGGGCCCCGCAGCCACAATAATATCAAAAGCAGAAGCCCTGGCTCCCTGGTATCTTATAAAACGCTCAAGCTCTGCCACCACCTCTATTTCTTTAATGCCCGGAACAAGAAACGGCTTAATATGCTTTAAAGCTAAAGCCGTAATCCGGGTGGCTTTTCGCAGCCGGATAATCTCCTGCTGATCCTTAACTTGTCTTTTGTCTTCAATTATACTATGGGTGGGAATTAAATCAAATTTTCCTCTGGCGCCTTCTTTAATTTTGATAAACTCCGCGTACGGCAAATACCTTTCCTCAAAGCCTATTCTCTCTAGCCCCAGCTCAAGTACCGCTTCCCCAATATGCTTAAACACAGAACCGTTACATTCCTTGAAATTCGCGTTATCTTTTAAAAAAACTTTAGCCTCTTGCGTATAACGGGAATCGGAAAAATATATATTTTTTTTAAGGGAAACCAATAGATACGCGTCCCGGCTCAGTGACTCGGTCAGATAAGAAATATTTGCCGGCAGGCTCACCAGGAGGCCATCTAAGCCCCTTGGTTTTAATTGGGCATGTATGCTTTTTAAGCGAGAGTTCACCCCGCACCTTCTAATTTATTCATTTTTTTTAACCTCTTGACTTTTAATATTGAATACTCCGAAGGCGCAAGATTCATTTTGCGGAAATTAAATCCATCTTTAACTATACTTTGGAGGTTGACACTCCGCGCAATTGAGCGTGTCCAAAAGAGCGGCTAAGCCCAGGGTATAACTTTTAGCCCCAAATCCTAAAATTGTCCCCCTGGCCACCGGGCTGATCAGCGACTTATGCCTAAACTCCTCGCGGGAATAAATATTGGAAAGATGCACTTCCACCGTAGCAATATCCGCGGCGGCAATCGCGTCTCTTATCGCCACGCTGGTATGCGTATAAGCAGCAGGATTAATTAAGATTCCGGCAAATTTATTTTTACTCCCCTGAATAAAATCCACAATCTCCCCCTCTACATTCGATTGCCTGATCGTTAATTTAACCTTCAGTTTAGCTGCCAGCGCTTTAAGCAAACTGTTAATTTGAGACAGAGTCGTCTTCCCATAAACCCCCGGTTCGCGTTTTCCCAGTAAATTTAAATTCGGGCCGTGAATAACTAATACCCTCTTCATTCGCATCTTCTTCCCACCACCGCTGTAGACCTCCGGGGTCTACACCAAATCCCCTCACTAAACCATGTAGACCTCCGGGGTCTACGCGGTTTACTCTGCTTCATCGATTAGCATTACTGGCATTCCCTGGCGCACGGGGTATTTTTTGCCACACTTCTTGCAAACAATCTTATTATTAATTAACTCCACATCCGCTTTACAAGCCGGGCAAGCCAATATATCTAACAGCTCTTGATCAATCATTTTGATTTTTTCTCCTCTTTAGCTAAATAAGCCACTCTTAATTCATAAAGTAAATTTTCCAAAAGCTCCATCTCTTCCGGGATAAGATTACCCTTGGTTTTCTCTTGCAGCATGCCTAAGGTATCAATCAGGAACTTGGCCTGAACCGGATCTGCCTCTGTTTTACCCGTGGCCGGATTAGCCATATGCCCTAAAGCAATCGAGGCCTGAAAAGTAAGGGTGGTGATAAAGAATTTAAAATCCGGCACCGGAGGAACAAAATCACCGGGAGCCTTGGGCTCCTGCTTTTCCTTCTCTACGCTCTGTTTCCAACTTTCGTCAACCTTCTTTTGGCTTTGGCTAGGGCTTTGGCCATCAGCGGCCAAACCATTACTCTCTGTTTTTTTTATCTCATCCATAGTTTAATTAATTGTGATTCCGGCATAGCCTACGACGCTGCTTTTATCGCCGCTGACATCGCCGCTGGTTTGATATTTAATTAACTGTCCTTTTTTTGCCCCCAGCAGTTTAGCTACTTTAATTAAAATAACAATCGGAGCAAAACCACACATAGAAATATCTGCTTCTTGAACTTGCGATTTTAGCTTCTGTCCATCCAGATCCAGGATTGCCTGGATCGCCAAGGCATCTTTAACTCTAGCGCTTTCCTGCGGCTGATAATGCGTCAGATCGGAGCTGGCCACCAACATCACTGAGCTTCTGAAGTCATTTTCCATAATCACCGCGGTCAGCTCTTGGCCAACGGCATTAAGCTCATCTAGATCCAGGGACTTAACCGCAATCGGAACAATTTTAAAATCATTTCTAAAATACTGCAATATGGGCAGCTCTACTTCCAATGAATGCTCATCCACATGCGCTAAACTATCGGCTTCTAAATACGCGGACTTTTCTAAAAATAAACCGGCCAGCTGGCGATTAATTTCCACATCACCCAAAGGCGTCTGCCAGGCCCCCCGCGGCATAATACTAAAGTTAGCTCCCCGGCCCGTATGATTCGGCCCTAAAAGAACCACCGTATCTTTAACCTTAACTTGAGAAACGGTACAAACCGCGACTTTTCCGGAATAAATATATCCGGCGTGCGGTAAAATGCACCCCAGACAATCTTTCTTTTGCGCCGGCTTATCCACAAAAGAAGCGATCAGCGCCCGCAGATCTTTAGCCTCGGCGGGATAAAATTGCCCGGCTACCACCGGCTTGCGTAAAATAACTGACACTGCCCATCCCCTCTTCTCTGCTTAAAGATCAATCATAAATCCTAGAGATAAAATCCCGGCTTTTGATTAAATCTTTTACGCTGGCCGGATAATGCGCCTCAATAACCTTTAAAGTATCCGGCTTCAGATACGGCTTAAGCAAGGCAAAATCCATGTTTCCCGTCAAAGGCGCCAGATGATCCTGACAGCCTAAAATATCATGTAAATGCACCCCGATTAAACTGTTTCCGTAAAGATCAAGAAAATCCTTATGCTTAGTAAAGCCCAGATTTTCCATTAGCTGAGCATGCCCAGTATCATGCCAATAATAAATTTGAGAATTACAAAATTTCTTAAGGATAATGCCAATCTCAAAAATGTCCGGAATCTCGCAATGATAAAAACGCGTCTCTACTCCTAAAAGTACATCTTTTATCTTGGCGTAAGTATTTAATTCCTCCAGGCTCTTTAAGGCCTGCTCAAAAAAAACCGCCGCATGGCTCGCCCTTTGGCAGATCATTTCTTCTTTTAGCTTGATAAAATCCGCTTGATCTTTAAACCCCCGGTTATAAAGATTAATCAGCTGCCTGGTCGAATCAGGTATCTGCACCCGGCCGCAATGCAAAACCACGGCCTTAGCCCCTAATCTACTCGCAGTATCAATCGTAGATTTAGTATATTTAACCGCCAATAAACGCTCATGTTGGTCCAAAGAAGCTAAAGAATAGCAATCCGGTAAAGCCTGCTGGCAATTAAGCCCCGCCGGAATAGGGCAATAATTATGCAAACTCTGAATACGGATTCCTAACCTGGCGGATTCCTTGGCGATGCTCTCTACCATGCCAGCAGTAAGATTAAAGCTTAATTCAATCGCTCTGAATTTAAGCTGATCAATTTCAAAGAGCAACTTGGCCCCATCACTAAACCGAGAGGCGTTCCAAGAAGTAGAAATAGCTAAACGCATGTTTATTTTCTGATGGTTTTAGCTTTTTTTCTCTTGCGTTCGCTGGGTTTTTCATAGTGCTTTCGGTCGCGCACTTCCCGTAAAATTCCTTCCTGCTCTATTTTTTTCTTAAAACGGCGCAAAGCAGATTCAAAAGATTCGTCTTTTTTAACTTCCACTTGGGTCAATATAATCATCTCCTTTCAAACTTGATTTAATTGTTTATTTTAACATCCTTTTATAACCCTGTCAACTTCTGCTCAAATATAAAATCGTGTAAAATCGCAAGGACGGTTCTGTTTTTCGTACTATAAAACGCGCGCAACGATTAAATCTCTTTTTTTACCGGATGTTGCTTTAAGCAACCGCTTTAAACCTGCCGTATATAAAATTTTATCACTACCGGTGACCATGACCGCCTCCATACCCGGAATGGTTTCAATAATTTTAAGGCCGGCCGGGCCGGTAACCGAAAGAGCAGTGGCCCAGGCATCCGCCAGCACCGGATCAGCATAAATAACCGTCACTCCGCTTGCCTGTTCAGCCGGATAACCGGTCTGAGGGTCAATAATATGATTGTATCTTTTGCCTTCTTTGATAAAAAACCTTTCATAGTTACCCGACCCCATCACTGCCTGATCGGTAATCTGGACATAGCCCAATAAACCTTCTTTACGCGGATCACGTAGGCCAATCCCCCAAGGCTTTCCTTTATTATCGCCTAAAGCATAAATATCTCCGCCGGCCTGAATTATCGCCGAGCTCACCCCGGATTCCCGAAGCGCCTCTATCCCCTGGCCCACCACGTAGCCTTTGGCCAGGCTAGCTAAATCAATAAATATATTTTTTTGATCTTTTGTTAGCTCCCGCTCCGTAAGCCTAAGATGTTTATATCCTACGCTAGATAATGCCTGATTAATTTTATCCGGCGCGGGCAGCAATTCGGGATTCTGGCCATAAAATCCCCACAATTTAACCAGAGGAAAAACCGTAATATCATAAGCGCCTTCGGTGCGCTGGCTGATCTCTAAAGCGATCCTGACCAACTCAAGAATCTCCTCATCCCTGATCGGAACGCCGGAATGGTTAAAAGCATAAATCGGGCTTTTTAAATCATGGGCGTTAAATTTCTCGGAAACCTCCTTCATGCGTTGATAAGCCTGATCTATGGCCTCAGTGACCGCCGGCTTTTTTCCATAAGCATAAACGGTGACATAGGTATCCATGAGCATCCGGCACTGCTTTTCCAAACGAGGGCCGAATATAGATTGGGTCCGCCAAAAAGAAATACCTATAATTATAATAATAAGCAATACTAATAATTTTCTCTTCATCATCAGTTAACTAAAAAGTAGACCTCCAGCCGAAAGTAAAACGGTAATAATTAAGCAATGCTTTGTTAAGGTTTATTTTATTTGCGCTTATTTTTCAAAGGCGCTATTATTGTAACACACTATAACTACAGATGTTACGCATATTCCAATGCGTTGATTATTCTTAATTTCAAGAAATTCAATTTCTGATACAGTTGAGTAAAATAGCATATAAATTTTAGGAAAACTCAACTAATATTGAGACGGCATTACAGTGAGCTCTACTGGCTTTTATTCATCATCCATTACCGTAGCGCGCGCTACAATGGAAATTCAGCAAGATTTTCTAAACTAACATTGGAGCCCCTTACTCCATCTCAAAAGAAATTATAATATTAAAAGATAACTGCGGGTAATCAAGCTCTTTGGGAAAATTAGGAAAAGGCGCGGCCTCCCGGACACTTTTTAAGGCAATATTCTTCAAATAATCGTTAGCCGTTGTCCTTTCTTCCGCTAAGCGCGCATCCATAAGGCCGCCATAATTAGAAATAATAAAAGAAACATAGACCTGGCCGGTTTCAATATACATATAATTTTGGTAAGCACTGCGGCGAATCTTTTCCCGGACAATCTGATAATAGTTGATATAGCTGGGATTATCAATCCTGGCCATTTCTATTTCCGGTAAGGTGATCTTCTTTTTTATCGCCATCACCTCTGAATTGATAAAGGCTGGTTTAGTAAATCCCGCTGGCGGGGGGCTTTGACTGGTAAAAGCCAAACCACGGCTTTCTAACTTGTGGCTATTAGGCAGACCCTTTACATCGCCCGGCTCAATGTAAGGTAAGCTCAGCCGCCTGGCCCCGGCTTTGGGCACTAGCTCTTGCCTGTCCAATGCGGATAAATTTTTAAGCAAGGGCTTAGCCTGCGGAGTTTCCTTAATATAGCGCACAGCTATTTTTTGAATTTTTGGCGCCGGCCTAAAAGGATTAAGGCCAGGGCTGCGCAGAAAAATCGCTCCGTGGACAAGAATAGAAACAGCTAAAGTAACGCGTAAAAGATGATCGGAAAACATTGTCTATTTTATCACGGATAAGGCAATCTAGCAAGAAAACAAGGAACCGTTTCTATTTTTTAAAATTCGTATTGAATGAAAAAATAGAAACGGTCCCATTATTTAATTATTAAAATCATAAAGCTGACTAACACCAGCGCCACAATAATGGCCATAATTATTTTAGGTTTGGGATATTTTAGCTTACCCATAAAACCTACTGGCCGGTTAAGGCTCAAGCCGCAGTAAAGGCACAATAAAGCCTCTTCATCATTAATAGTTTGTTTACAATGCGGACAAATATATTCCGGCATAATCTAACCTTCCTTTCTTCCAAAGGGGGACCAAAGGGGGACGTGCCAAAAGGGGACACCCTTTTGACCAAAGGGGGACGTGCCAAAAGGGGACACCCTTTTGACCAAAGGGGGACGTGCCAAAAGGGGACAC
>JAZDEW010000019.1:0-4876 GCA_043808425.1 Candidatus Omnitrophota bacterium | reverse complement strand
CTCATAGCTCTTAGCTGATAGCTCATAGGTAAAGGATAGATTCTCTTTTTTACCGCTGGAGAAGTTGTCTAGGACGCGGACGAAATGGCCTTCCTGGAGTAATCTTTCAGTGATGTGTGAACCGATAAAACCCGCGCCGCCGGTGATTAGAAATCGCATTGAAATCTCCTTTTTAGCTGATAGCTCATAGGTGATGGCTGATAGTTTTTAAATCTCGGGGACAGTTCCCCTTTGTTACTCTCTAGAAACTTTATTGGTCGATGGACGATAGTCTATAGTCGATAAAAATTATGAATATGGGGAACCGTCCCCGAAGTTGTATGTCATGCATGGTCGATAATTTATAGACTATAGACTATAGTCTATCGATCTTTAGTTCTACAAATATCTATAAATATACGCCGGGATGTGGTATTGGATGTTGGTTAAGATGCATCCCAGTAGCTTGGCTTGGGCTTGTTTTAAAAGCTGTTGGCTGCGGTGGACAACGGCTTTCTGCGTGCGGCCGGCCTGAATAACCATGACCACTCCGTCGGTTTGCGGCCCTAAGATACCAGCGTCGGTTACCGGGATAATCGGCGGAGTATCAAAAATTACATAATCGTATTTATCTTTTACTAAGCTGAGTAATTTTTTCATTTTTAAAGAACCCAGGAGCTCCGCGGGATTCTTGGGCTTTTTTCCTGCCGGAAGGATGGTTAAATTATCGATGCCAATACTTAGTAAGGCGTCATCGAGCTTTGTGTCATTGGTCAGCAGGTCAGATAAACCTAATTCCGCGTTAACGCCTAAATAGCTGCCTATTTTAGACCGGCGCAGATCAGCATCGACAAGCAGGATACTTTTTTTATCCATGTCATGCGCCATAGAGATGGCCAGGTTAATCGAGGTAATGGTTTTGCCCTCGGAATGTGTTGAGCTGGTAATGATAATTGTTTTTGGCGGCTTGATAATATTTAAAGCGAGCAAGTTAGTGCGCAGGGTGCGGTACTGTTCGGTTATCGGGGATTCCGGCTCATAGAAAGCAGCGATGCGCGGGTCGATTTTAGAATCTACGGTTTTGCGCGCGATAAACTCATATTTAACTTCAGACTGCTGGCCTTGTTTTTCTAAACGTTCAAAACGTTCTTGCGCGGCTTTTTTTAACGCGTCGGTAAGTTTGCCCATTGTTCTCCTTGTTTTAATGGTCGATGGTCGATGGACGATGGACGATAGTAATTGGTCGATGGTTTATTTCAAAGTAACTGTTAATCGATAGACTATCGACTATAGACCATAGTCTAGTTTTTATCATATGGAATCCGGGATTTGGATGTTGGTTATGGAATCTTGTTTGTGGCCTAGTTCGCGCTCTTTAATTACTTCATGAATAATTGCCGGTGTTATAGTTCTTAATTCGTAAAGGTATCCTGAAAGCAGAGCGCTATCGCAAACCAGGTTGATGATTCTGGGGATGCCTTTAGAATATGAAAAAAGCTCATCAATGGCTTCCGGGGAGAAGATTATTGCTTTATTCGGGGTAACTATTTTTATACGGTGAATTACATATTCATGCGTTTCTTTTTTAGTTAATGGCTCCAGGTGAAAATTAACGGCGATGCGCTGTTTAAATTGCTCGAGCTTTTCGTGCTGAAGCTTAGTATTTAACTGGGGCTGGCCCATGAGGATAATCTGGAGTAGTTTTTCTTTTTCGGTTTCCAGGTTGGAAAGCATTCTTACTTCCTCCAGCACCTTGGGGGTAAGATTTTGCGCTTCGTCAATGATCAAAACGACATTTATATCCAGGGCAAGCTGGGCGATAAGAAATTTATTTAATTGCCGGATTAATTTTTGTTTGCCGCCCGGGGTGTAATCCACCTTAAGTTCATCTAAGATTAGCTCGATGAGCTCTTTTTGGGTGATGTGGCTGTTGGTAATTAAGGCAACCTTGGTGTTCTCGTCGATTTTATTTAAAAGCGCGCGGGAAACAGTGGTTTTTCCGGCGCCGATTTCTCCGGTGATGACCACAAAACCCTTGCGCTCGTTAATGGCATAAATCAAGCTACCTAAGGCTTCGGTATGTTTGGCGCTGGGAAAGAAAAATTTAGAGTCCGGAGTGGTGTTGAAAGGTTTTTCCGAGAATCCGTAAAATTTTTTGTACATGTTTTTCTCCCTAGAAACTTTATTGGTCGATGGACGATAGTCTATAGTCGATAAAAATTATTCCTCTTAGAAGCTCATTAAATCTGGGGGACAGTTCCCCTTTTCCATAAGATTAACTAAAATCTGGGGAACCGTCCCCCTTTGTTGGTTATTTCCTTAGCAAATAGTATAATAGAGCGATTACTATTGTTGTGGCTGAGGCAATGGCTCCGATGGTAATTAATTTTTGGCGATGCGCCCTTTCTTTATTTATCTCTTCTTCTGTGGTTAAGCGAGAGATCGCGCCTAAAACCGGCACATCCAGGATAGCCTTGGCTTCCTCTAAATCTAAAAATGAGCTGTCCAGAAATTCCCGGGCAAAGATCAGCCCGATACCTACACCTAATCCTCCCAGGAGGCCCAGAAAGATGACCAATGGTTTATTGGGCTGGGTGGGGCTCAGAGGAAGGCGCGGAGGATCAATAATTGTATAGCGTGTGCCTATTTTGGAAGATTCCAGGCGCTGGGTAATTTTGGCGGTTTCTAATTTTTGGAGAAGCAAGTTATAAATATTCTCATTTACTTTGGTATCCCGGGCGAGCACTGAATCAAGTTTATCCATAAGCATAAGCTTATAAATAGCGGTATTGGGATCGGTTCGGGCATTTTGGTCTAAAGGAAGCGCGGTGGGGGTGTTGGAAGCCTCCAGAGTCATTTTTTCCAGTTCTTGTTTTAAAGCGGTGGCGGCGGCTGAATTTACCGGTTTGCCGGCAACCGTGATTTCATATTCTCCGCTGGAAAGTTCTTTTTTGATCGTGGCAATCTTCTGCCGTAGATCCTTGACTAAGGGATGTTCTTCCGTAGAATCAACCAGCAGCTTTTTAAGCTGATCCTCTAATTCCGCGGCTTCAGATTCTTTAATTTTTCTTTTATAAAGCTCCAACTGCTCTTTGATGAAGTTGATGGCCACATCCGTTTCCTGAGTTTGAGCGCGCATATTTTCCTCAAGCAGGATATCGGTCATAGTTTTAGCGATTAGCTGGGTTTCCTGGGGATTTTTTCCGATGTAAGATATCTGGATAAGGTTTCTGCCGCGCACGGCGACAAGAATATCTTTTCTTAATCCTAAGACCAGGCTCTCAAATGCCTGCTGGGAGCTAATTTGTTTATCAAGATTGAGTTTTTTGGTCAAAGAAACCAGGCTATTCCAGCCCAAAAGCTGCTCTTTAATCGTTTTCATGCGGTCCTCAACGGAGGATGAAATAGCCAGGCCTTGCATTAAAGGATTAATAGCTTTTTCCTCTTGAATAAGGATCACCGCGCTTGATTGGTATTTGGGCGCAAGCGTAAGGCTAAAAAAGACGCCGATGATTAAACCAATCCAAGCGGTGCTGATAATCAGCCACTTGTTTCTAAAAAAGATTTTTAAGTATTCCGCGGGGCTGCGCGCGGGCGCGTTTTCAATATTATTCATCAATAGCCTTTCTTTGTGTATTATATTATAATTATTTCAGCATTGTTTTGGCGCCGGTTTTAACCGCGGAACTGCCATCGGTGCTCGATGATGCTAATCCGACGGTGGCCGCCACAGGGCTAATCACGCGGATTATTTTAGCCATTACGGTGGAAGGCACGTATAAGACATCGCCGGGAAACATATCGATATTTTTTCTTAAATCTCCGCCGTAGAGTATATTATAGATATTCACCGGTTTATTTTTAACTTTTCCGCTTTTATCCGGGGTGATCAGGCTGCATTTACGCATGGCGGCAGCGTAAGTGGGCAGGCCGGAAGTAACGATGGCATCCCTCACGGTGATGGTTTCGGATTTTATATAATATTTTCCCGGCTGACTGACCTCTCCTAACACAAAGACGAACTTACTGCGGTATTCGATAATCGTTACGCTGACTTCAGGGTCCAGGAGGTAACTGGAAAGGATTTTTACGATTTTTTCTTCGAGCTGTTTTTTGGCCAGCTTCTTTACATCGATATCCCCCACAAATTTATACTGAATTTTACCTTCGGAGTTAATGGGAAAGGTGCCGCTGAATTCCGGGTGGCGCATGACGAGAATTTCAATAACATCATCCGGGCCAAGGGTGTATTTTACAGAATCAAATTCTGAAGTGGATGACGCGGGTACTATGGCCTCATAGCCGGCAATATTATTAGGTATGGCCAGGGTATAGCCCTCTTTTTCCGGCTCAGAATCTACTGCTGAGGCAGGAATTATCTCCGGGGCCAGGGCCGCTGCCTCTGCCGGGGCTTGCGCCTTGTCTTCTGCCCGGGCCAGGGATAAAAATGAGCTGATTAATACGCCTAAACTCACGATGAGCGCGGGGATAGTTTTATTTAACATTGGAATTCTCCTCTAGATAAACTACGGTGTCTTTAAAAGCTTTAAGTTTTTTGAAGTCTTTTTTGTCATAGACCCTCCAGAGCCGCCAATCGCGCTTGGGCTTATTCACTTTTCCGGATTTCTCCCAACGCATGATGGTCTTAGGAGTAACGCCAATGCGGTCTGCTACATCGGTAATCGTCATTTTTTCGTTGCCCAATTTATCCCCCTCTTCTTAGTATGGGTATTGTCAAAAGTTTTTGCTTAGTTTTTCTATAACTCTTTTGCTATCAAGGCTTATGTTAAAAAATCCTTTCTCCCCTAAAATGAACACTTTATTCACGACTTAGAAGCTTTTTTGTATCACCGCCGTAGACCTCCGGGGTCTACATTTAATGTAGACCCCGGAGGTC
>JAZDEW010000018.1:0-38201 GCA_043808425.1 Candidatus Omnitrophota bacterium | reverse complement strand
GGCTAAGGGGGAGTCAGACCGGTTCTTGGTGACTTTAGGTGAATATAAAAAAGCTCCAGAGATTACCCGTAAGAGGCTATACCTCGAAACACTCGCTGAAGTTTTGCCTAAGGCAAAGGAAAAATATATTATTGACCCAAGGCAATCTTCTGTATTGCCGTTATTAGATATAGGCAAGAAAGGAGAGCTTAAGCAATGAAAGAAGGTAAATTAGGGACAATTTTGGGTTTAGTTTCTTTTCTGACTATAATTATTTTTCTTGCGTTTACAAGCGGAGCGTTATTTATCGTAGATGAAACCAAACAAGTAGTGATTACTCAGTTTGGCAAACCGGTGGGAGAGTCGATAATATCCGCGGGCCTGCATTTTAAGATGCCTTTTATTCAACAGGCGCATTATTTTGAGAAGAGGCTTCTGGAGTGGGACGGTGATCCGAATCAGATACCTACAAAAGACAAAAAATATATCTGGGTAGATACAATGGCGCGTTGGAAGATAGTGGACGCGTTGAAGTTTTTACAGTCCGTAGGCAATGAGTTAAACGCCAGCAGCCGTTTAAATGATATTATTAATTCAGCCACCAGAGACGCGGTTACCGGCAACCTTTTGGTTGAAGCGGTAAGGGATTCAAACCGTATATTGGAAAGTAAGGATCTTGGGGAGGATGCTATTGTTAGTGAAGAAGCTTTGGAGCGTATTGAAACAGGAAGGCAAAAATTAACTCGTGTCATATTAGAGAAAGCAAAAGTTCTTGCCCCGCAATACGGGATTGAGATTTTGGATGTACGCATAAAGCGTATAAATTACGTGGAAGAAGTGCGCAACAAGGTATATGACCGGATGATTGCTGAAAGAAAGCGCGCTGCCGAGAAATACCGCTCAGAAGGACTTGGCAAATCTGCTGAGATTGAAGGCCAGACTGGTAAAGAGTTAAAATTAATTACTTCAGAAGCCTATCGGCAGGCGCAGTCTCTCGTAGGAAAAGCTGATGCTGAGGCAATTAATATTTACGCCAGTTCTTATGAGCAGAATCCTGAATTTTATTCGCTGCTTAAGACTTTGGAAACATATAAAGGCACGATTGACGAAAATTCAACTCTGATTTTGACTACTGATAGCGATTATTATCGATACCTTAAGGCTCTGGATAAATAGAAATTTAAAATCTTATCGCTATAGACAAAAGGATGCGCTGTGTTTGTTTTATCTAACCTCTTAATCGCCTTAGCGCGAATTATGGATGTCGGGTTTTCTATACTTTATTGGCTCATCTTGATTCGCGCGTTACTTAGCTGGGTTAATCCTGATCCAGATAATTTTATAGTTCAGTTTCTATATAAAGCTACTGAGCCGATTCTTTGTCCAATTAGGAAGATTCTGCCTGCTGGCCTGAGATTGGGTATAGATATCTCGCCAATAATTGCGTTTTTGGCAATCATGTTTTTAAAATCCTTTTTAATAAGATCTCTGATTGATTTGGCGGTGAGGCTAAGGTAGATTGAACCTGCCGGTGGTTAGAGCATGGTTTGGTTATCTTTATTGGTATATTTGTTGTTTAGTATGATAGTGTCAAAAGTGCTATGACTGATTAGGCCTACGCGGCCTACATTAAATGTAGACCCCGGAGGCCTACGGCGGTGATACAAAAAAGTTTCTAAGTCGTGAAGACAATACGTTTAGTATTCATAGGAGGGAAGCGGTTATGAATTTAGATATTTTGGAGCGGGTATTTTTCGGCAATCGTATCTTGGATTACATTATTGCTTTATTAACGCTGGCTCTGAGCATACTGTTTATCAAAGTGGTTATCCGTTTTATAATAAGGCATCTTAAGAGATTCGCTAAAAAAACTACTACAAAGTTCGACGATTTCTTAATAAAAATCCTGGAAAAGATCGGCTTGCCGGTATTATACATTAGTTGCTTTTATGTAAGCGTTAAGACATTAAAATTACCTTCCGGAACGGGTACTTTAATTAATGCGTTGGAGATGATTATTATTACTTTTTTTGCCGCGCGCATAGCGATTATGTTTGTCGTGTGGGGCATTAATACGTATCTTGTTAAAAAGCAGCAAGATTTTACGGTGATGCGCAGCTTTGATGGCATGTTATGGGCCGTTAAGATTTTGATCTGGGTCCTGGCGGCTGTAATCTTATTGGATAACCTCGGCTATAAAGTTTCCACGTTAATTGCCGGATTAGGAATCGGCGGCATTGCGATAGCTATAGCCGCGCAGGCGCTGCTTAAAGATTTTTTCAGTTATTTTTCTATAGTGTTTGACCAGCCGTTCAAAATAGGGGATTTTATAATTATCGGCGATTTCATGGGTACTGTTGAGTATATCGGAATAAAAACTACGCGTATACGCAGCTTAGGAGGAGAGCTGGTGATATTTTCCAATACCGATCTTACTGATTCGCGCGTGCGTAATTATAGGCTCATGGAAAAAAGGCGTGTTTTATTCCGCTTGGGTGTGACATATCAGACTTCTCTTAGCCAGTTAAAAGAGATTCCCGGGATTATTGAGAAGATTGTTAAGAATACCAAAGACACGGCTTTTGACCGCGCCCACTTTTTTAGTTATGGAGATTTTAGCCTTGTATTTGAGATAGTATATTTTGTTTTAAATTCTGATTACAATAAATATATGAATATCCAGCAGGAAATAAATTTTGCCATTAAAGAAGAATTTGAAAAGCGCAAAATAGAGTTTGCCTATCCTACGCAGACGCTGTTTGTGGCCAAACAATAATTGGATAATGTTTACAGTATTTTGTTAAAAAATTGGCTCAATTTAAGGGTTTTATCGCCGGTAAGATGCGTGGCAACAATATAAATATGAGAAATGCCGCTTTTCATCTTGACCCTGAACGTATTCTTCTTTACGGAGTTCAGTGTCAGGATGACTAAAAGAGGTTTTTCAGCAATCCCGAAAAAACATCAGCTAGAAAATTATGCTTGATAAAAAATAAGAAGGTGTTAAGCTTTATACGATAATTAAGTTTAAAGGCAAAGAGGCCCCAGAAATGATGTGGGGTTTTTATTTTTTGGAAGTGGCCAGATAATTCCGGCTGGATATGGGTGAAAGGATTTGGTGGAGATGATCGAGTTAAAAGCTCATCCATATTTTATTGCCGTTCAGTTTCATCCGGAGTTTAAGTCAAAACCGGATAGAGCGCATCCATTATTTAGTAACTTTATTCAGGCAGCATTGAGATTTGGCGCTTTGAGTTAAATAAAAAGAAAGAGGTTTATATGTGCGGAATATTTGGGGTATACCCACACAAAGACGCGGCGCGGTTGAGTTATTTGGGCCTGTATGCGCTTCAGCACAGAGGGGAAGAGTCGAGCGGAATAATTACCCGCCATGGCAAAAAAGTGCATCTGCACAAAGCCATGGGCTTGATCAGTGATGTGTTTGATGAAAAAATTATTCGTTCTCTACGCGGTGAGTTGGCGCTGGGGCATGTGCGCTATTCCACCACCGGCAGCAGCACGATCAAGAATGCCCAGCCGTTTTATGTAAAATCAAAAATTGGAAATATCGCCGTGGCGCACAATGGGAATCTTACCAATACGGTTAAGCTGCGCGAAGAGCTGGAAAATAACGGGGCTCTTTTTCAGACCACTATGGATTCAGAGATTATTGTGCATCTTTTGGCCCACAGTAAGAAAAAAGATTTACAGGGGATCGTGCTGGAGGCGCTCTCTAAGTTGGAAGGCGCGTATTCTTTGGCGTTAATGTTTAATGACACCCTGATTGGCGCCAGAGACGCTTTTGGCTGGCGCCCGCTTTGCCTGGGCAAGCTGGATGGCGCTTATATTCTGGCGAGTGAAACCTGCGCGCTGGATTTAATTAATGCCGAATATATCCGGGATATCCAGCCGGGTGAAGTTGTTTTTATTTATAAGGATAGAATTGAATCGGCCAAGCCGGCCAATCAATCCCGGCGCGCTTTTTGTATATTCGAGTATATTTATTTCGCGCGTCCGGATAGCAATATCTTCGGCAAAAGCGTATATTTGGCTAGAAAGAATCTTGGCCGGCAGCTGGCCGCTGAATTCCACGTGGATGCGGATATTGTTATGCCGATACCGGATTCCGGCACGTACGCCGCTTTAGGATACGCGCAGGCTTCTAAGATCGCTTTCGAATTTGGCATTGTGCGCAACCATTATATCGGAAGGACTTTTATTCAGCCGAGCCAGAAGCTGCGAGATTTTCGGGTTAAAATAAAATTAAATCCGCTTAAAGAGGCTTTGCGCGGCAAGCGGGCGATTGTGATTGAAGATTCGATTGTGCGTGGCACAACCAGCAGGGTGCGCGTGAAGAGTTTGCGCCAGGCCGGAGTAAAAGAAGTGCATCTGCTGGTTAGCTGTCCGCCGATTAAATTTCCTTGTTTTTATGGGATAGATTTTCCTACCAAAAAAGAGCTGGTCGCCTCAAGGCATGATATTAATTGGATCCGTGATTTTATCGGCGCGGATAGCTTGGAGTATTTAAGCCTGGAAGGTATGTTGAATTCCATGCCTTTGGCTAAGGAAAATTTTTGTACGGCTTGTTTTACCGGAGATTATCCATCTAATCAGGGTGGCCATGGCGCTAAAAACATTTTAGAAAAATAAACATTTTAGTGGTATAATAAAGGAAAGATTAGATCGTTTCTTATTTGCGGGTATAATTTGTCCGGGCAGGTCATTCTTGATCTGTCTTTTTTAATTCTTGATCGTTAAAAGGTGGGTTAGAAGATGGCGTTTATTAGTTTACAGGAAATTAATCTTGCGTTTAGCGGGCCGCGTATTTTTGATGGCTTAAAATTACAGTTGGAGCCGAATGAGCGGATTTCTTTGCTGGGCCGTAATGGCGCGGGTAAAACAACTTTAATGAAGGTGATGAGCGGCCAGCAGCCGGTAGACAGCGGTAAGGTAATGGTGCAAAAAGGAATTCAAATTTCCCATTTGCCGCAGGAAGTGCCCGTCGATATTACCGGTACTATTTTTGATATTGTTCTTTCCGGTTTGGGGTTGCGCGGAGAACTATTAAGCCGGCACCATCATCTTACGCATCGTTTGCAAACGGAACAGACGCCGGAGTTATTAAGACAGCTGGATGTGTTGCAGGATAAGCTTAGCCATACCGATAGCTGGGATGTGAATAGCCGGATTCAGGAAGTTATCGCCCAAATGAAGCTTGATCCGGAGAGTGATTTTTCCCAGTTATCCGGCGGACAGAAACGCCGGGCGCTTTTAGCCAAGGCATTGGTGCTTAAGCCGGAGGTTTTGCTCTTGGATGAGCCGACCAATCATTTGGATATTGATTCTATGCTTTGGCTGGAAGGTTTTTTACTTAATTATCCGGGTACGGTTTTTTTTGTTACGCATGACCGGATGTTTATGGCCCGTTTAGCGACCAGAATACTTGAGCTTGACCGCGGAAGAATATTCAGCTGGTCATGCGATTATAAGATTTTTCTTGAACGTAAACAAGCAGCGCTGGATATGGAGGAAGCGCGCTGGGGCCATTTTGATAAAAAGCTCGCGGAAGAAGAGATTTGGATTCGCAAAGGCGTTAAGGCCCGGCGCTGTCGAAATGAGGGCCGGGTTAAGGCGTTGGAGCGCTTGAGAGAAGAAAAAAAGACCCAGCGCAAGGCGATCGGCCAGATGCGCGCGCGGGCGCAGAAAGCGGATCCTTCAGGCCATCGGGTGGTTAAGATTTCGCAACTTAGTTTTGGGTATGGAGAAAAATGTTTGGTCAGGGATTTTACCACGCAAATCATGCGTGGAGATAAAATTGCCCTGATCGGGCCTAACGGCAGCGGCAAGACGACACTGTTGCGTCTTTTGTTGGGACAGCTTACGCCTCAAAGAGGTAAGGTAAGCCTGGGAACAAATCTGCAGATTGCTTATTACGATCAGCTGCGCGAACAATTGGATGAAGAGCCGACGGTGGCTGAGAATATTAACGGAGAATCAGATACGATCACGATCAATGGTAAGCCCAGGCATATAATCGGATATTTGCAGGATTTTCTTTTTACTCCTGATCGGGCGCGCACGCCGGTTAAGGTTCTCTCCGGAGGAGAGCGTAATCGTCTTTTTCTAGCGCGGCTTTTCTCCAAGCCTTCGAATGTTTTAGTTATGGATGAGCCGACTAATGACCTGGATATCGAGACCCTTGAGCTTTTGGAAGAATTGCTGCTGGAGTATCCCGGCACGCTTCTTTTGGTTAGTCATGACCGGGCTTTTCTTAATAATGTGGTTACCTCTACCATGGTCCTGGAAGGAGACGGTATAATCAATGAATATGTCGGCGGCTATGATGATTGGTTAAGCCAGCGAAAACCAGCGGCGCTGGCGCCAGTAAAAACAAAACCGGTCAAAGAAAATATCCGGCCAAAGAAGCCTGTCGTCGCGCGCAAGCTTACGCTCAAAGAGCAGTATGAACTTGATAATTTTAGCTTGGTAATTGAAAAAATGGAAGCGGAGCAGAAAGAGATTTACGCTCTTCTAGCTGATTTTAATTTTTATCAGAAAGGCGCAGCGGAAATCGCAAAAACCGAAGCCCGCTTAGAATTTTTATCACAAGAGCTGCAAAAAGCTTACGCGCGCTGGGATTATCTAGAAGAATTATCAGAGTAGACAGTCTATGTAAGCTCATAGTAATAAATGAGTTATGAAACAAATACGGGTAAGATGGTGAGAAAGTATTTCTCATATAACTAATTGTGTTGCAAGGTTTTACATAGACTGTCTACTGTGTCAAAAAATATTAGTTTAGCCAGCCGTAATCATAAGGAGGAGATAGAGATGGATGGAGCTGTTTATAAGAAAAGGAGTTTAAGTTTTTTTGAAAAATACCTTACTTTGTGGGTTTTTATTTGCATAGGATTAGGCGTAGCGATGGGCAAGGTTGCTCCTGGCCTGGCGAAATTTCTTGATGGCTTTTCCATTTATGTGAGCGGCGCTCCGGTTGTTTCCATACCAATTGCCATTTGCCTGTTTTTTATGATGTATCCAATCATGGTAAAGATTGATTTTGCCGAAGTGATTAAGGCCGGGAAATCGCCTAAGCCGGTAGGGCTGACACTTTTTGTGAATTGGGCAGTAAAGCCTTTTACCATGTATGCCATCGCTTACATTTTTTTAGGAATCGTGTTTAAAGGATTAATTGGCACAGAGGCGGTGGATTTTGTTAAGCTTCCTCCGGGAGCGGACTGGTTATTAGGCTCAATACATGGTGCGGGAACAGTAGTTACGCATGAAGGCTTAAAAATGCTGCAAGTGCCGCTCTGGCGCAGTTATTTTGCCGGGTGTATTCTGCTGGGTATCGCGCCGTGCACCGCGATGGTTTTAGTCTGGGGATTTTTGGCTAAAGGCAATGATGGCCATACGCTGGTTATGGTGGCGGTTAATTCGCTGACCATGCTTTTTCTTTACGGGGTCCTGGGGGGATTTCTTTTGGGCGTGGGGAGAATGCCGGTTCCCTGGCAGGCGCTATTATTATCCATCGCTATCTATGTGGCGCTGCCTCTTGTCTGCGGATACTTTTCGCGCAAGCTGATCGTATCGCTTAAAGGCATAGAATGGTTTAATGAAAAGTTTCTGCATGTATTGAGCCCGGTTTCCATCATTGCGCTTTTATTTACTCTGGTGCTTTTGTTTTCATTTAAGGGGGAAATTATTCTTACACAGCCGTTAACCATTCTCTTGATTGCTGTTCCGCTTTTTATTCAGACATGTTTAATTTTCGCCATCACCTACTGGTTGGCCAAGAAATTAAAGTTAAGCTACGAAGACGCGGCGCCATCGGCAATGATTGGCGCAAGCAACCATTTTGAAGTGGCGATCGCCACCGCCACGATGCTTTTTGGGATTTCATCGGGTGCGGCACTGGCAACAGTGGTTGGTGTTTTGATTGAAGTGCCGGTGATGTTGATGTTAGTAAAATTTTGCTTACGTACCCAGAATTGGTTTAGGCCCAAATTTGCATAATAAATATTTATTAACTATTAATTCGATTGAACTTTTTAATGGTGTTTAGATAATTCTTGCTATAATCCTAGAGGTATATATAATTAAACTATGCTTTTTAAAAATATTTTAGCGGTTTAAGCAAAAAAGAAACATTATTTTAAGCTAAGGAGGTTTTATGCACAATGAGGAGATAAAAAAATTAATTGAAAACGTGGAAAAAGTAATCGTGGGTAAAACTGAAGTCGTAAAATTATTAGTGGTGGGAATTTTAACTAATGGGCATATTCTTATTGATGATGTTCCCGGAATGGGCAAGACCATGCTTTCTCTGGCTTTAGCTAAGTCGATTAGCGCGGATTTTAAAAGAATTCAATTTACCCCGGATCTTTTGCCTTCGGATGTTACCGGTGGATTTATCTATAGCCCGAAGACCGGAGAGTTTGATTTTAAAAAAGGCCCGGTTTTTACTAATATTCTTTTAGCCGATGAGATTAACCGCACCACTCCGCGCACGCAGTCCGCGCTTCTGGAGTGTATGCAGGAGCGTTCGGTTTCTATAGATTGCAAGACTTTTATTCTGCCGCGGCCTTTTATGGTCGTGGGTACGCAAAACCCTATTGAGTATCAGGGGACCTATCCTTTGCCGGAAGCGCAGTTGGACAGGTTTTTGATGAAAATAAATGTGGGCTATCTATCTTTAGAAGATGAGAAGAAGGTGACGATTGGGCAGAAATTACAGCATCCCATCGAAGAACTGAAGCCGGTTCTAGGAGTTGACGCGGTTTTGGGGTTGCAGGAGAAAATTAAAAAAGTAGAAATTTCTTCATCTGTACTTAATTATATTGTGACCCTGGTTTCCGCTACCCGTAAAAAAGAGGAGATTAGGCTAGGCGCCAGCCCTCGCGCTTCTATCGCGCTGATGAAGGCAAGTTGTGCCTGGGCTTTTATTGAGGGCCGGGATTATGTTATTCCGGAAGATGTGATCAAGCTTGCCTATTGGGTGCTTGGCCACAGAATACTCTTACATCCTAAGGCCCTGGTTGCCGAGAAGACAGCCGCGTCCTTGATCGCGGAATTAGTGCATAAGATCCCCGTTTCATAAGCGATGATAAAAACTTTTCGCGTAAAATGGTTTCTCTTGGTGTTTTTCTTTATTTTTAGCCTGTTGATCGGATTAAAGACAACGCGGCAATTATTCTTTTTCTTTGCTTATTTTTTACTTTGCGCGACCTTAGTCAGCTTGATCTGGCTCGTTCTGACATATTTTACCAGCCACCTGCAGTTATCCAGGAAAATGATTAGCCGGGCTACCGAAGGCAGTATACTAGAGGTAGCCGTTCAGATTCGCAACATTAGTTTTTTACCGATTTTTAATTTAGTTTTAGAGGATAATTTTTCTTGCGCGTTATCTAATCAAGAAAAGAAAAGTTTTTTCCTCAGCTATCTAGGTATAAAGTCTTTTTGTGAAATTAAGAGTGACTATATTTGTTTTAAGAGGGGGGAATATAAAATGGGGCCTTTTGTAGTTTATTTTTTTGACCCCTTAAACCTCTTTTTTCTTAAACGTATTTATGAGGTTTACTCCCCGGTAGTGGTTTATCCTGAAATATTTAGAATTGAGAAATTTCCCGCATTAAGCCGCAGCATTCTTCCCTGGTTCGGGATTGAGACGGCGCGTTCTAGCGGAGATGATGATGAATTTTATGGCGTGCGGGAGCATAAGGAAGGGGAATCGGTTAAGAAGATTCACTGGATCTCCAGCGCCCGCAAGAATAAGCTGATCGTAAAACAATTTCAGCTCCAGAGTTTTTTTGGGACGACAATTATTTTTAACCTGGAAAAAGCCAAGAACCTGGGAGAAGGTAAGGAATCCGTAGCGGAATATATTATTAAGATTGCTGCCAGCGTAGCGGGTTACCTTACCGAAAAGGGAGTTTCTATAGAGCTCCTGGTACATATTGGGGAGATGGTGCATCTGCCCTTTAATAAGGGCCAAGAGCATTTGGAGAACATACTTAGGGTGTTAGCAGTAGCTCAGGCAGAAAGCAGGATTAGTTTTAGAGAGGTCTTTGAGGAGTTTGCCCGCTTTATTCCCAATGATTCCAGTTTAGTCGCGGTGATGTCTGATCAGGACTATACTGATCTGCCCTATATATTATCTTTATATAGCCGGGGTATTTCTTTAATTCCGTTAATTGTGGTTTCAGATACTTTTTTGCCGGGCGCGGATAAGAAAAAAGTCATCCACCAGACAAAGCTTAGGGTTTCGAATTTGGTCAATATGCAGGCAAAGTTTTTTTCGCAAGGTGATAATTTATCAGAGGTATTTATTTAGTTAACTGTTTATGGGAGACTTTAGTAGATGACAGAGAAAGATAGGCATCTATTTACGGAACTTATCCTGACCTTCTCGCTTTTAATTACGCCGGTTTTTTTATTAAGGCCCGCGGTTTTTTGGCAATACCAGCAGCTATTGATCGGCGGCTCGGCCGTGGGTTTTGCCTTCGGCTGGTATAACCGTAAAGGGGCGTTTGCCGGGATAAAATATCTTACGGATGCGGCTATTTTAATTACGATCGCCTGGACTGGCTACCGGATATTTAAATCTACTTTTTTATATAAAGATGTCCTGGCCATACTTATTCAAAATGTTATTATTTTGGAGATTATTTTTAGTTTTAATTTTAGCGCCCCGGGAAAAACTGCCTATCTTTGGTTTTTAAGCCTGCTTGTTTTTTTGGCTTCCGCGGTTTTGGCGGCTGCTTATCCTCTTTTTTTGGTGATCGCGTATTTATTAGTTTGGCTGGGGATACTCCGTTTCCAATTTGCCGGATTTTTACATCCTTTTAATGAAAAAGGCTCGCGGCGTTATTATTCCCTGGCTACTTCGCTGGTTTGTTTTATGATCGCCATGCTCTTGGCCTGGTTTGTTTCGGTTAATGTTTATTTGGGGAGAATTAATAAAGGGGCGTTTCTTTTAGATGATGAGCTGCAAGATAGCGGGCCGGGAGATTTAAAAGAATCCAATCAGGCGGATAGATTTTATAGCCTGCAGGATGATTTACAAAATAAGCTAACCGATTTGGCCTTAAAATTTAATTCTCTTGAAAAGAGCCGTCAGGTTATTTATTTATTTTCGGAGTTAATAAAAGATACGGATAAGATGATGGAGGTGGATAAGGCGCAGATGGGCCTGGTGGATATCTTAAAGCGCGAGGGCGCCGGCCTGGAAGGCTCTGAGCCGGCAATAATGTTTATTAAAAATTATCTGGATAAAAAGAATTCTTTTGATCTGCAGCAGGATAAAGAAGATATTGTGAATATGCTTAAAAATTATCCATTAGGCATTATTGATAAAATTAGAATTATCAGTTTGGCGAATAAAATCCAGCAGTCCAATTCTTACGAGCAGCTGCAAGAAAATAGCCGGGCGCTGCAAGCTGTGATTCAGAATGCGCCATTAAGCAAAGATGCCCGCGAAGATCTTAGCGCGCTGTCGCGGAAACTTTTTAATTTAAAGGCTTTTGAGCTTTACCGCCGCGAGGTTCAAAATTTAGAGCAGAGAGCTCCATCTCTTGGCGATGAGCTGGAAAAAAAAGTCGGAGATCTTGTTTCAGATATCCGGCACACGCAAGTTTTAGAGGATTTTAAGCAGACCGCTAAAGAAATTCGTCAATTAAAAAATCAAGCGCGTATTTTAGAACAGAAATCCGCAAAGGCTGTTTTTAAAAGCCTGGAGGAAGCATCGCGTTTAAAATTGGATTTGTTTTTTACGGATAAAGCGGAAGAGGTAAGAAAAGACGCTGCTCAGAAGCAGGATTTAGGTTTATCGGCGGAAGAGTTCACCAGGAAAATGGATGGAGTGGAAAATGCCAAGAATCAAAAGGAATTCATTAAAGAGTTTTTGGCTCTTAGTCAGCTGAGTAAGGATAACAGTTTAAACTTGGCGAAGGGGCTAGCGGAGATGCTGGATTTAAAAACTGAAGTTTTTAAGCAGAGGGAAAAAGACAAATTAGATAATCTGATGGGTAAAGATTTTTCTCCTGAGGCAAAAAATGAGGTCTGGGATGCATTAGAGGCAATGGAAGGAAAAAATAACCTTCGGGATTTAGACAGACAATTAGAGGAGTTGGTGAGCAGGCTTAGGGAGCTAGAGAGAAAAGGGGGCATTTCCTTGGAAAGCGCCACGGAATTAATTAAGGCGGTTGCGGATTTCAAGGATCTGCTGGATGCCCGTCTTGGCGCGGAAGCAGAATTAAATAAGGAGGTGGTTCCCAGGAAAGGTTCTTCGGAATTTGATTATCTGGGCCAATTACAACAAGCCATTGAAGACTCCTCTTTGAGCGGCCGCGAAAAGGAAGTGCTTAAAGTTTTATCAGAGCAATTATTTAAGGCGCGGAGCTTGTCTCAGTTAGAGGATGTGCAAGAGGCTTTGGAGAAAGAGGCTTCTGTTTTAGGGAAGGGGGTATCCGATAAAGACCGTATGGTTTTATCGATGCCTGTAAATAAGATCTCTGCTGACCTGGAGAAAAAAATAGGCAATTTGGTTAATCTTTCCGCTGATCAAATCCGGCAGCTGCAGGAGTCTTTAAAGAGAATGGAGCAAAGCCAGGACGCCCGGGAGTTGCAAAAGGCCGCGCAAGAGTTAAAAGAGGCGATAAAGTCTGGTACCGAGCAGGATATTCAAGAGCAGGCCAGAATGCTGGAGGCAGTTGGAAAGCTCGCGGAGGTGCTGGAAGCTTTAGTTGTGAAAAAGGCGCCCACGGCCGAAGAATTAAAGGAAATAAATAAAATAAATGAAAAAATTAAGCAGGCCGCGGAAATTAAAAAGCAGTTTCTGATGAGCAAGGCCCTGGCGGAGATTTTAGAAAAAATAGAAAAATTGGCTTTGTCGGACGCGCAAAAGGCCCAAGCCTTAAAAGATAAAATAGAGCAGATGCATAAGAGCAGCTCTCCGGAGGAAGTGGAAAAAATAATTTTAGACTTAAAAAATATTTTAAATAGTAAAAGCGGCCAAGAAGATAGAACCGGCTTGCCGGAGCAAGAAGATGAGCAGCCCTGGAAGATTTATATTTTATCTTCCGGGTTAATTGTTTCACCGGGAGTAACCGTGCCTTTAAAGGTCATTGCCATTAATGCCAATGGATATATTAGGGAATTAACCAGCGATGTGGAATGGTTTTCCACCGATCAGCAGGTAGCCTGGGTAGATGATTTAAATTTCCTGCGCCCCCTGGCTAAGGGGAAAGCAAGGATAAGAGTAGTTTATAAAGGGGTAGCGAGCAAAGAGGCGGAAGTTAATGTGGTAGAAGATATTAACGCTCAAACCACGCGGATGATTAAGCGGGAGCTCGCGCAATAGGCTTATGAAAAAAATAAAATCTATAATTCTCTTATTGGCGGCGGTAATATTTTTGTCTCCGGCGTTGGTATCGGCAAGCGCGCCATATCAGGAGATTAGTACCAGCCAGGGGAAGGTTATTGCCGGTTTGGACAGGGAAAAGGCCTATCAGATATTTGGTGTCCCTGCCTCTAAAGGTGATGGCCTCTGGTATTACGCGGGTCCGCCGGAGTTTTTTGTCAATTTTTCTGAAATTTCCAGCATACTGCTGTATCCTGATTCCTGCCAGGCCACGGTGGGCATTCCTTTAGAATTTAAAGCCTTCTTGAGCCAGCCGGATTCAGGCATACAGGAGATTACTAAAAATGTGCAATTAGTATTCGATCGGCCAGAGTGCGCCAGGCTGGCGGGGCCGGGAGTAATCGTTCCAAAGAAAGCAGGAGAATATTCGGCATTAGTG
This sequence comes from Candidatus Omnitrophota bacterium, assembly GCA_043808425.1. GTDB lineage: Bacteria > Omnitrophota > Gorgyraeia > Gygaellales > Profunditerraquicolaceae > UBA6249. The sequence continues at coordinate 24,423 of JAZDEW010000018.1, read as the reverse complement.
ATATATGAAAATATGCTCAGCAATCCTCTTTATTTAAAAATTAATGAGCTTAAAGAAAAAGAACAAAAAGAAAAAGAACAAAAAGAAAAGGAGAAATTGTTAAGCATAGACCTCTTGCCTTATCGGCCAATTTCTACCCCGGGAGGCATAGTGGATTTTGTGGCTTTAGGAACATTTTTCGAAAATGGTTTAAATAAATACTTGGTGAAAGATATAAGCCAGGAGGCCATCTGGTTTATGCGCCAGCGGCCGAATTTGGCCTGGGATAAGCGGGGCAGCTACCGGCAGTATTTTTTAGAGAAAGGCCAGGCAGAGGTTTCGTCTAAATATAAAGGAATAGAAAGCTTTCTTGCGCGCATAGAGATTAAGGATAAATTAGATTTTGGGGGAAAAAAATTAAAACATATTCTACTCTTGCCTGAAGTTATGGTCGTGTTGCTTAATAGCCATGTGCAGATGAGGGTTTTTGGTACCTATAATGATAATAGCGTGGAAGAGTTAACCCAGAAGGTAACCTGGCAGATTGCCGATCCGGATATATTAACGTTGAATAAAAACGGGGACTTTTTTGCTAAATCCGAAGGGATGACACAAGTAATTGCCGGGAAGGATGGGGTAGAAGGCTTGCCGGCCAAAGTGGTGGTGGTAAATAAAAGCGCGCATTTTTTGAATACCGGAGCAATTGTTAATTCCGGCCAAAAGAATATTACTAATTCCCGCGCGTTGGCGGAGATTCGAAAGTCTTTAAAGAAAATGGAGCAAAGCAAAGATGCCCGGGAGTTGCAAAAGGCCGCGCAAGAGCTAAAAGAGGTGGTAAAATCCAGTATCAAGCAGGATGATCAAAAGCTTGAGATCTTGGAGGCTGTTGGGAGATTAAAAGAAACCCTCGCTGACCTGCTTGAGAAAAAGGCCTCTAGCGCTAAAAATCTGGAGAAAAAAATAGGCGATTTGGTTAATCTCCCTGCTGATCAAATCCGGCAGCTACAGGAGTTTTTAAAGAAAATGGAGCAAAGCCAAGATGCCCGGGAGTTGCAAAATGCCGCGCAAGAGCTAAAAGAGGAAATAAAATCCAGCGTCGGACAGGATGGCCAAGAGCTTGAAATTCTAGAGGCTGTTGGGAGGTTAAAAGAAATCTTCGCTGACCTGCTGGAGCAAAAGGCCTCTAGTGTCAAAGACTTGGAGAAAAAAATAGACAATTTGGATAATGCCACTGCCGATCAAGTCCGGCAGCTGCAGGATAATGTTGAGAAACTGAAGCAGGATTTTTTGTTTAAGGAAAAAGAACTCCGGGAAATTAAAATTACGCCTAAGTTGTTAGAGATAGGCTTAGGAGAAGAAGGAAAATTTTTGGCTACAGGAATTTATAATGATGGCAGCCTGAGCGATTTAACTATTCTGGGAAATTGGAGCACCCTGAATAAAAATATCGCTACTGTATCAGGGGGGAATGTCGTTTGTGTTTTTATGGGCCAGACCAGCGCGAATGTTGAGTTTAAGGGGATAAGCAGTGAATATGCCAGGATAGTGGTGGGAGAGCCAAAGCTAGTTTCACTTTTTTTGACTCCGCAGAACCTGAAGATTCCTAGAGATGGAAAAGCTAATCTTAAAGTGCAGGGAAAATATAGTGATCATTCACAGCGGGATCTTACGGGGCAGGTTAATTGGGGCGCGGATGGGCGGGTTGTGAAGATTGAAAATGGAGTTGTGTACCCCTTAAAGTTTGGCCAGTCCAAAATTTACGCGAAACATTCCCATTTAGAAAGTAATACCATCAGTATTGAGGTAATTTCAACTTTTGACTGGTGGCTTTGGTTATTCGCGAAAATCACCCTGGCCTTGTTGCTGGGCATATTTTGCTTAGCCGGTATATTATATTCATGGGCAGAGCATAAAAGAAGGCAGTTGTATTTATTAAAGGATAATCCGCGAGAGTTTATTTTGGGGCTATATGAGAATGCCGCCCGGTTAATTACTATTTTTGGCCTGCGCTACGACAGCTATACATTTCCGCTTTTCTATGCCGCGCTGGCAAAACAGAAGTTTCTAGTGGAAAATAATGTTTTTTTAAATTTTACGATTAAGTTTGAAGAAGCCAAATATAGCCAACATGTTTTACAAGATACTGATTTGGCGGCGGCACTGAATGATTATAATAGTTTTTTTGAGGGATTAGTTAAAGATCAAAGCTGGCCTACTTGTTTCCATAGATATTGCCTGGCGCTGCTGCGTGGCCGGCCGATTTTTATTTTTTCGGTGCCCGGGGTTAGTGACGCAAAATAAATAATTATAATAGACGGAGCTAAAGTAAATGATAAACAAACAACAAGAGCCTAGTTATTCAAAATACTCTGAAAAAGAAATTCAGGAATGTATCAGCTTGCTCAAGGATTTAGTTGTCGATGCTCAGCAGCTGGCTTTTTTAACTCGAGAGCAAAGAATTGAGCTGATTACTGCCACCGGCCAACTTTCGCGTCCGGACCGGGAGGAAATAAGAAAACGCAAAAGGGCTTGTCAGCGGGTTAAAAAACAAAAAGTTGATGATTATCAGCGCGTTATTCGGTCCTCTACCGGTATCCGCAGCGCTCGCCAGGCGGCAGTTTTTTCCGCGCCCGCGCAAATTAGCGGCACAGAAGCTAAGTTAGATCATGAGCAGCCCGAATTAATAAATTCGCGCAGTTGTTATATCTGTAAAGATGAATTTAAGCGGCTGCATTTTTTTTATGATGCCTTGTGCCCGCGTTGCGCGGATTTTAATTATCAAAAACGATTTCAGTCCGCGCCGCTTAGCGGCCAAGCGGCTTTGATTACCGGTTCCCGCTTAAAGATTGGCTACCAGGCGGCGTTGATGATGCTGCGCGCGGGGGCTGGAGTTATTGCCACTACGCGTTTTCCGGTGGATGCCGCGCTACGGTATTCTAGCGAACCTGATTTTGCGCGGTGGAGCCAGCGGTTACAGATCTATGGATTAGATTTGCGCCATACGCCGAGTGTGGAAATCTTCTGTAACTTTGTTAATCAGCAATATGATCGTTTGGATATTTTGATTAATAATGCCGCTCAGACAGTAAGGCGTCCGCCGGGATTTTACGCGCATTTAATGGAGAACGAAAATATAGAATTTCAGGATTTGCCTGCCAAATCGCGTTTGCTGTTAGGATCTTTTCAGGAGTGCAAGAGAAAACTTTTAGATTTTTCCAATCACTATTCAGGGGCCGATTTACAGCTTCCGGTTGCCTGGAACCAAAAAGCCCCGGGGGTGGGACTTTTTGCGTCGGCAAAACTCTCGCAGATTCCTTATGCCTATGACCATACTTTGTCCGCGCAGAGCGTTTTTCCTCAGGGCAAATTAGACGCGGATTCTCAACAGGTGGATTTACGTCAGACGAACAGCTGGCGGCTTTGTTTGGGCCAAATTCCTACTGCCGAGATGATTGAGATTCAGCTGGTGAACGCGATCGCGCCTTTTGTGTTATGTAATAAATTATCCGTTATGATGAAGCGCCAATACACCGGGCAAAAACATATTGTAAATGTATCGGCCATGGAGGGGAAGTTTTCGCGTTATATTAAGACCCAGCGCCATCCGCATACTAATATGGCTAAAGCGGCTTTGAATATGTTAACGCATACTTCTGCCATTGACTTGGCGAAAAGCGGAATTTTCATGAATTCTGTAGACACCGGATGGGTGACGGATGAGGATCCGGCCGCTTTGTCTCTGCGTAAACAAGAAAGGCATGATTTTCAGCCGCCCCTGGATATCGTTGATGGGGCAGCCAGGGTGTGTGATCCGTTTTTTGACGGGATAATTACCGGTAAACATTGGAGCGGTAAGTTTTTAAAAGATTATTTTCCTGTTGCCTGGTAACGCCTCCGGGAAAATATACTCCGGGAAAATATACTTGATATAGTTGAATATTGTGTGTATAATTGTAACAATTGTTTTTGTTATTTCCCAAACCTGAAAATTACCTTTTTAGTTCTTAGTTAAATAATTTTAAAAGAGAGAAAATTAATGAATACTGATTTTAAGGATTTAAATATAGGCGATCTGAAGATTCAGATCCCGATTATTCAAGGCGGCATGGGTGTGCGCGTATCAAATTCATCTTTGGTTTCGGCGGTATCCAATGAAGGTGGCCTGGGGGTGATTGCGGCCGTGGGTTTAGGAGAGGAGCTTGAAATTAAAGAGACAAGTTATCCAGAACGCTCTTGTGTATCTTTTGCCCAGAGTATCCGGCAGACCCGCCAGAAGACTAAAAATCCATTTGGCGTGAATATTATGTGCGTTTTGACTAACTATGATGATCTGGTTAAGGTCGCGCAGGATGAATCTGTAGACGTGATTATTTCCGGAGCGGGATTGCCGCTGAAGTTACCTTCTTTAGTTAAAAATACTAAAACTAAATTAATTCCCATAGTCTCATCGGCGCGGGCAGCTAGTCTTATCTGCCGCACTTGGCAAAGAAGATACAAACGCCTTCCGGATGCTTTAATTGTGGAAGGGCCTTTGGCCGGAGGGCATCTAGGGTATAGTATGGCTGAGCTGGAGGATAAAGAAAAATTTTCTTTAGAAAATATTCTTCAGGAGGTGGTAAGCGTTGCGCGGGAATTTCATAATGGGCCTAGGAATATTCCGGTAATTGCCGCCGGTGGTATTTTTGACGGAAATGATATCGCTAAATTTATGCGCTTAGGCGCAAGCGGCGTGCAAATGGGCACGCGCTTTGTTTGTACGCATGAATGTGATGTGGCTCAGGAATATAAAGAAGCGTATTTGGCGGCTAAGCAAGAGGATATTGTGGTTATTCAGAGTCCGGTTGGCTTGCCGGGCAGAGTTATCCGCAATGAGTTTGTTCGGCGCATAATGCAGGGTGAGCGTATGGATTTTAATTGTCAGTATCATTGTTTATACACCTGCGATCCGAAGAAGGTAAACTATTGTATTGCCAAGGCGCTGTTGAATGCTTCTCGGGGCCAGATGGAAAAAGGTTTCGCGATGTGCGGAAGCAATGCTTATCGCGTTCAAAAAATAATTTCCGTAAAAGAACTAATCTCTGAGCTGGTACTCCAAGCAAGAGCTATTTTACGTACTTGAAATTTAAATTTAAAAAATTTATCGTTAAGCTTATCCGGCAACACAACAGCCCGCGTGAGATTGCCCTGGGTGCCGGAATCGGGGCTTTTAAAACAATGGGGCCGTTTCTGTTTTTTATAAAGATAAATATAATAAAAAACAGAAACGGCCCCATTATTTTCTTCTTGGGGATTAATTTTTTAATCGCTGGTTATATTAATATTTGCGCCGCCCAAGAGGTTTTGAATTGGAGGCAATGTATTCAAGAGGCAGCGAAGAATCATCCGGATCTTATCGCCTGGCAACAGATAATTAAGCAGTCCGAGGCATCTAAGCGGCAAACGGCCAGCGGTTTATTCCCTCAGATAACCTCAAGCTTAAGCGCGCAAACTTCCCAAAGCAGCGGTCAGGAGGCCAATACCTATGGTTATGGAGTAAGCGGCACGCAACTTTTATTTGATGGGAACAAAACAATTAATAATTTGAAAGCTTCATCTGAGGACATTGCCGCCGCTAAACAGGGTTTTAGATTTACTTCCACCAGCGTGAGATTCAGGTTGCGTTCGGCATTTATTGATCTTTTAAAGGCTCAGGAGATGTTGCGTATTACCGAGGAAATTTATAATATCCGAAGGGGTAATTTAGAGCTGATTGTCCTACGTTATGAGTCGGGCCTGGAACATAAAGGCGCGTTATTAACCGCGGAAGCGGATTTGGCGGATGCCCGATACGGTATCTCGCAAACTAAAAGAGCAGTCCAGATTGCCCAGAGGGAGATGGTTAAAGAAATGAATAGAAAACAATTGACCCCTTTGTACGCGCGGGGAGATTTTCAGGTAAAAGATAATGTTTCCCAAGAGCCGGATTTTGAGCTATTGGTAAAAAATAATCCTTCTTTGCAACAGTTAATTGCCAAAAAACGCTCAGCGGAGTTTAGCCTAAAATCTGCTTACGCTAATTTTTATCCGGAAGTTACCGGCAGCGCGGGAGCTAATCGATCCGGTGATCGTTGGAGTCCGCGAGATAAACAATGGGGCCTGGGGGCTAGCTTATCACTGCCTTTATTTGAAGGCGGCTTAAAATTAGCGCAGGTTGCCCAGGCGCGGGCTTTAATTAGACAGTTGGAAGAGAATCAGAGAAGCGCTCTGGATAGCGCTATTTTGACTTTACAACAAACTTGGGCAATATTGCTTGATACTATAGAAAATGTTTCGGTACAGAATAAAGCCTTGTTGGCTGCCCAGGAGCGCTCCAAGATTGCTCAGGCGCAATATTCGGTGGGGTTTGTGAGTTTTGATAATTGGACGATTATTGAAGATAATTTGGTAAAGGCTAAGCGGGATTTTTTGAATGCTCAGGCCGAGGCATTATTGGCTCAGGCAAGGTGGATTCAGGCGAAAGGAGAAGTTTTAGAATATGAATAAAAAATTAAAAATAATCTTAATTATGGCGGGGGTTTTAATCGTAGGTGTATTTGTGGTTTCCAAGTTTAAGCCGAAAGCGGATAAGGATAATATAGTTAGGGAAGTAATGGTTGTTCGGGGGAGCATCCAGACGATTATCTCAACTACCGGAACGATATTGCCTAAGAATCGTCTTGAGGTCAGGCCTCCAGTGGGCGGCCGCATAGAAAGTATTTTAGTTAAAGAAGGCCAAAAGGTTAAAGCCGGCACTACGCTGGCCTGGATGAGCTCAACCGAAAGAGCGGCACTCTTAGACGCTGCTCGTGGGCAAGAAGAGGAAAAGTTAAAGTATTGGCAAGAGGCTTACAAACCGATTGCCTTATTGGCGCCGATTGACGCGGAGGTGATTGTTGCTACCACTCAACCCGGGCAGACCGTTACTACCGCGGACGCGGTAGTGGTTTTGTCTGATCAGCTTATTGGCCGGGCTCAGGTTGATGAAACGGATATTAGAAAAGTAAGGCTTGGCCAAAAAGCGATGATCATGTTGGATGCCTATCCGGATACTAAAATTAATGCGGTTGTGGAACATATATATTACGAATCTAAGGCGGTAAATAATGTTACTATTTATGACGTGGATCTTATTCCGGTGAGTATTCCGGCTTTTTTCCGTTCCGGGATGAATACGACCATAAATTTTATCGAAAACAGCAAGGAAGATGTTTTGTTGGTTCCAGTGGAAGCAGTGTACGCGGATAAAGAAGAAAGCTTCGTGTTGATTAAAAAAGAAGGCCAGGCCGGCTTGTTGCGTCAGCCGGTTAGCTTAGGGATAACCGATGATAAGTCTATTGAGGTTCTCTCGGGTGTTAATGAGCAGGATACCTTAGTGATTAAGAATAAAAAATTCGTACTTCCTAAAAGCGATACTAGCAGCAGTCCCTTTACGCCGTTTGGCCGAAGATGAGCCGCAACGAATAAAAAATAGCTTACGCGTTTAAAAATGATTGAAATAAAAAATATATCGAAGAGCTATCAGATGGGCAAGGTGGAGGTTAAGGCCCTGGATAATCTTTCTTTAAAAATTTCTTCCGGAGAGTTTGTGGCGATTATGGGCGCTTCCGGAAGCGGTAAATCCACATTGATGCATATTCTGGGCTTGCTTGATCGAGTGGATTCCGGGTCTTATTATTTGGGTGGTAAGGACATTACGCGTCTTTCCGATGAAGGGCAGGCTCGCCTAAGAAACAGGATAATTGGTTTTGTTTTTCAGCAGTTTCACTTATTGCCGCGCATGACGGCTTTGGAAAACGCGGAACTGCCTTTAATTTATGCCGGTAAGAGGCATCTCAAGGCAAAAGCCAAAGAAGAGATTGCTAAGGCAGGTTTACTGGATAGGATTATGCATCGGCCTAATGAATTATCCGGAGGCCAGCAGCAGAGAGTGGCGATTGCCCGTTCTTTAGTTAATGAGCCTTTAATTATTTTCGTGGATGAGCCCACCGGTAACCTGGATTCAAAAAGCAAGATAGAGATAATTAATATACTGCAAAAACTTAATCAGGAAGGAAAGACGATTGTAATTGTCACGCATGAGCCGGAGGTTGCCGCTTATTGCCGCCGGGTTATCCAGATGCGCGATGGGGCGATTATTTCTGATCAGCGCGGGCAAGAAGAAAGAAAAATAACGGAAGTAGTTTCTATGGAAGATAACTTAGTAAATAATATCCTCTCAAAGTCGCGTAAAATTTCCGGTGAAACCAAGTTTTTGGATTACTTGCGCCAGGCGGTATCGGCGATGCTTTCGAATAAAATGCGCTCAGTTTTATCTATTCTGGGTATATTAATCGGGGTCTGCGCGGTGATTGCCATGTTGGCTTTAGGCCAGGGGGCGAAGGAGTCGATTGAAAAACAATTAGCATCTTTAGGGTCCAATCTTTTGGTGGTGAGGCCGGGCTCTTCAAAGTCACATGGAGTGGCAATGCAGGCGGGGACAGTAACGCGTTTTACTTTAGCCGATATCGCGGCGATGGCCAAGCTAACGGAAGTGGTCAAAAGCGTGAGCCCTTCCGTAACCGGAAGAGGCCAGATGGCCTATGAAAGTAATAATTGGAATACGCAAATTGAAGGAGTAGGCGCGGACTATGAATCTATCCGCGCGGCCTATCCGGCGGCAGGAAGATTTTTTACGGAGAGTGAAGTAAAAATGCGGGAAAAAGTCGTGTTGCTGGGCACGACGGTTGCCAAGGAGTTATTTGGCGAGGAAAATCCGATTGGCCAGACGATAAAAATAAATCTTCTTAATTTTAAAGTAATCGGTATTCTGCCGGTTAAAGGGGCGAATACTTTTCACGATCAGGATGATGTGGCGGTGATTCCGGTTACGACCGCGATGTTTAGGGTTTTTGGAAAAGAATATGTGGATACTATTTATGTCGAAGCAAAGAATCCGGATTCCATTGAGGCGGCGAAAGCGGCAATATCTGAACTGATTATTAAGCAGCGCCGGCTTAATCCTAAAGAGGCAGAAGAGTCGTTCCGGATTCGTAATATGTCTGATATTAAGGACACGCTGGAAACGACGACTAAAACTATGTCTATGCTGTTGGGGGCGATCGCGGGAATCTCGCTTTTGGTCGGTGGCATTGGTATAATGAATATTATGCTGGTTTCGGTAACCGAGCGCACCCGTGAAATTGGCTTGCGTAAGGCCATCGGGGCAACGAATAAGGATATTATGGTCCAGTTTCTTATTGAAGCGATGTTGATGTCTTTTTTAGGGGGGGTTTTTGGCGTAATTCTGGGCTGGGCCGTGGCCATGTTGATTACTATTTTTGCCGGCTGGACAGTAAGCGTTTCCCTGTTCTCGGTGGTTCTTGCTACCTCATTTTCACTGGCCCTGGGAATAGCCTTTGGGCTCTGGCCCGCGCGGAAAGCGGCCGCGCTTGATCCGATTGAAGCATTGCGTTATGAATAAAATAAGAAAACCAGGGGCCGTTTCTATTTTTTGTTCGCCGTTTTCGTGTATAAAAAATAGAAACGGTCCCATTATTTTAAAGCCATGAAAGTTTTAACTCAATTTGAAAGAAAACCTTTTTTATTCCAGGATCCTGAATTTATCATCTCTTGCGTGGATCCGGCTTTATTTAAGGCAAGTTTCGCGGATATTGAGAGAGCGCTTAGCCGGGGGTATTATTTAGCCGGATTTTTATCTTATGAAGCAGGATATTATTTTGAAGAAAAATTATATCAGGATAAGCAGTATGATTTTCCGCTTATTTATTTAGGCGCGTATAAGCATTTTTGCCAGGGTAAGCTTAGCGAGCCCGCCCGGGATTATCGCCTGGAAAACCCGCGGTTAAATATTACAGAAGCACAATATTCTTTAAATATAAATGCTATTCGTGATTATATCGCTCAAGGGGATGTTTATCAGATTACTTATTGTCTTAAGCTGCTTTTTGAATTCTATGGCCAGCCGCTGTCATTGTATTATCAGCTTTTAAAAGAGCAGCCGGTGCCGTATCCTGCTTATATCCAAACGGATGAGTTCCAGATTCTTTCTTTGTCCCCGGAGTTGTTTATTAAAAAAAATTCCACGCACTTGGTCACTAAGCCGATGAAAGGCACTTGGCCGCGCGGCAAGAGCATGTTTTCGGATCTTATCGCGCCGCTATGCCTTAAATATGACCGGAAGAACAGGGCGGAAAATGTAATGATTGCCGATCTTTTAAGAAATGATTTAGGGCGGCTGGGAATAAAGATCAAGGCGCCCACGCTTTTTGAGGTAGCCAGATATAAAACTCTTTGCCAGATGACCTCTACGGTCACGGCTAAGATTAAGAAGGATATTTCGATTTATCAGCTTTTTTCCGCGATTTTTCCTTCCGGGTCGGTTACCGGAGCTCCGAAAATTCGCGCGATGGAGATAATTAATAGACTGGAGAAGGATCAGCGTAAGATCTATACTGGAGCTATTGGCTATATTACTCCGGATAAAGATATGTTTTTTAATATTCCGATTCGCACGCTTTTAATTAAAGGCCTGCCTGGCCGGCCGGCGGGACGGCAGGCAGAAATGGGGATTGGTGGGGGGATAGTTTGGGATTCGACTCCAGCCGGCGAATGGAATGAGGGGTTACTTAAAGCCAAGTTTCTTACGGATCTCTCCGGTTTGTCATTTTGCCCGGGCTAAAAGAAAAACACCACCTTTTTTGGCTGTTAGGATCTATATTTAATTATGATTGACAAACTGAATTAATAAGGTATAATGAAACAAAGATTAGAGGATTTAATGCCGCTAAGGACCACAGCTAACCTTTGCGGTTTTTTTTGTTTTTGTCCTGTTTGCGGTAGGAATCAAGCGCCGTAGGCAGCCAGGAGGTGTAAGATTAAAAAAGTAAAGACATCGCTTAAAGGCCGTAAGTGTAAATATTCGCACTGTAAACATGTTTTAAGTATTTATAATCATGAGTCTTATTGCCATGTTCATCTTGGCCTCTTAGCTTATGATGATAAACCTAAGGCGATAAAAGCAGGATGACTAATAAATCAGTAAGCATAGATAATATTACGCAGGTAGCGCCGAATTTTTATGGCTTGGGCATTGCGCCGAAGATTTTAGATATTTTAGAGCGGATGAAGTTTAAAGTTCCTACGCCTATTCAGCTAAAAGCGATTCCTCTAGCCTTGGAAGGAAAGGATATCGTGGGTATTGCTCAAACGGGAACCGGCAAAACTCATTCCTTTGCTATTCCTATGGTTCAGCGCTTGGTGCAGAAAAAGGGTATCGGCTTAGTGCTTGCTCCGACCAGGGAATTGGCGATCCAGATTGATGAAGCTTTTCAGGAAATCACGCGGGCTTTTGGCATGCGGACTGCCTGTTTGATTGGCGGGGCGCCGATGCCACCTCAGGTGCAGGCTTTGCGCAGGGATCCTCAGGTGGTAATTGCTACGCCGGGAAGATTAATTGATCATATGTCGCAGTGGAATTTTTTGCCGGATACCGTAATTATGCTGGTGCTTGATGAAGCCGATCGTATGTTGGACATGGGGTTTGCTCCGCAAATCGATAAAATTTTACGTTTTCTGCCTCGCGACAGGCAAACCATGCTTTTTTCCGCCACGATGCCCAAAGAAATTATGAATATCGCTTCTAAACACATGAAATTGCCTTTGAGCGTTGAAATTGCTCCTTCCGGCACAACCGTGGAGCTGGTTACTCAGGAATTGTTTATTGTAAAAAAAGAAACTAAAACGCAGTTACTTAAAAAACTTTTGGGCCAATATCATGGTTCAGTATTATTATTTTCACGCACTAAACATAATGCCAAAAAAATTGTCCGCTCTATCAGGGATATGGGGCACTCTGCCGCCGAAATACATTCTAACCGTTCTCTCGGCCAGCGCCGGGATGCTTTAGAAGGTTTTAAATCCGGAAAATATCGAGTGTTGGTGGCTACGGATATTGCTTCCCGTGGTATTGATGTTACCGGGATTGAATTGGTGCTGAATTATGATTTGCCTGAGGACGCGGAAAATTATGTGCATCGTATCGGCCGTACGGCTCGCGCCGGTCATAAGGGGCATGCTATTTCTTTTGCTACCCCGGACCAGGGGCATGATGTGCGCGATATCGAAAAACTTATTAAAGCTACTTTGCCTGTTTCCAGACACGCGGAGTTTACTCTGGATAAATTTGGTGAGCCTGGCCGTCAGCCTGGCCGTCAGCCTGGCCGGAGCCCGGTTCGTCAGTCAAGTCATAGTCAGTCAAGGCGTGGTCAGTCAAACCCTGGCCAGACCAAAAAACCTTTTAAATACCCCAAGCCCAAGTTCTATCGCTAGTTTAGTTTAAAAAAGGGGGAAGTTCCATTTTTAGAAAAAAGGGAAACTTCCTCCTTTTTCTTTTTTTGGTATTGTCAAAAGTTTTTGCTTAGTTTTTCTATAGCTCTTTTGCTATCAAGTCTTATGTTAAAAAATCCCTTCTCCCCTAAAATGAACTTTTGACACTATCCTTTTTTTGTTATGCTTAGTGAAATTTTTAAGCAAAAAATGAAATTTGTGGTATAATCTTTTAAATTACTCAACAATAGATAAAAAGAAAATTTAGCCAGTGCTAAAAACCCCGCTTTTCGAAACTCACCTCGCGCTTGGAGCAAAAATGGCTCCTTTTGGCGGATGGATGATGCCCATTCAGTATCAAGGGATATTGGCTGAGCATTTGCATACGCGTCAGGGCGTTTCTGTTTTTGATATTTGTCATATGGGCGAATTTATGCTTCAGGCAGATCCTCTGCTCAGCGGTTTTAATCGCCTGGTTTCTCAAAATATCGCGGCTATGCCTTGTGGCTCCTGCCGCTATGGTTTTATGCTTAATGCGCAGGCCGGGGTGTTGGATGATCTGGTTGTTTATCGGCTTAATTCAAATAGTTGGATGCTGGTGGTCAATGCCTCAACTACCGCGGGTGATTATGCGCATCTTGAGAAAAATCTTATCGCGGAATTTAGCCTAAAAAATGTTTCGGATCAAATGTCTAAGCTGGATGTGCAGGGCCCGCAGTCTTTGGAGGTGCTTAAAAATATTTTTGGCGATGGTTTAACCAGGTTAAACTATTATGCTTTTTCGGAATTTATTTTTGCCGGCCAGCGCTGTATAATCAGCCGTACCGGCTATACCGGAGAGCGGGGCTATGAAATATATATTTCCGTTGATTATGTAATAAAATTATGGGAAGCTTTGCTTAAGGATGGGCGGGTAAGGCCTGCTGGATTGGGAAGCCGCGATACTTTACGCCTGGAAATGGGTTATCCTCTTTATGGGCAGGATTTGGATATAAATCATACGCCGCTGGAAGCGGGTTTAGAAAAGTTTGTTGATTTTTCTAAAGATTTTATCGGCCGCGATGTTTTGATTAAAGAGCAAAAGGATGGAGTCAGTGAGCGTTTAATTTATTTTCAGGCAGATTCCCGGCGGTCACCGCGTCATGGTTTTACAATACAGGATAAAGGCCGGCAGGTGGGCTTAGTAACCAGCGGTTCTTTTTCTCCCAGCCTTTCTGTAGGTATCGGAATGGGATATGTGGCGGGTAGTTTTGATTTGGGAGCGCAACTTGTGGTTAAAGATGCGGCGACGGAAATTCCAGTAAGAATTGTAAAAAAGCCTTTTTATCATTGTAGTGCAAAATAGTGGCAGTATCAATTGATAGTGCCAAAAGTTCTATGACTGATTAGACCTACGAGGCCTACATTTAATGTAGACCCCTGAGGTCTACGGCGGTGATACATTAAAAAGCTTCTAAGTCGTGAATAAAGTGTTCATTTTAGGGAAGAAAGGATTTTTTAACATAAGCCTTGATAGCAAAAGAGTTATAGAGAAACTAAGCAAAAACTTTTGACAATACCTGTCAATTTTAAAGGAGAATTTTTATGAACATACCCAGGAATCTTTATTACACCAAGGATCATGAGTGGGCGCGGATCGAAGGTAAAACTGTTTACGTCGGAATTACGGATTATGCCCAACACTCTTTGGGCGATATTACCTTTATAGAGCTGCCGAAAATAAATGAACCGCTTAAACAGTCGGGCCATTGCGCTACGGTTGAATCGGTTAAAGCCGCCTCGGATGTGTACGCGCCTTTATCCGGAAAAGTTTTAGCGGTAAATACGTTGTTAGCCAGCAGCCCGGAGCTGATTAATCAGTCGGCGTATGAAAAGGGGTATCTTTTTACCATGGAATTTTCTTGTCCGGCAGAACAAGCCAGCCTGATGGATGCGGCGGGTTATCAGAAATACCTTGAGGAAATCTCTAAATGAGCTATGTTCCGCACACCCAAGAAGATATTCAGCAAATGCTTTCTGCCATCGGGGTAAAAAGCATAGATGAGCTTTTTGAGGATATTCCCGTGGCCCTGCGGCCAAAATCTTTTAACCTGCCCGCGTCAAAATCAGAGCTGGCGGTAACCCAAGCCCTACATTTACTTTCTACTAAAAATGCTGCCGGTTTGGTTAATTTTGTGGGGGCGGGATTTTATGATCATTTTATTCCGGCGGCGGTTGATGCCTTGAGCGGCCGGGCAGAATTTTATACTGCTTATACGCCGTATCAGCCGGAGTGCTCCCAGGGGTGGCTGCAGGCAATTTATGAATATCAAAGTATTATTTGTGAGTTGACCGGGTTGGATGTTTCTAACGCTTCTTTGTATGATGGCGGCACGGCTCTTTTTGAAGCGATGATGATGGCCTTACGGCATACGGGGCGGAATAAAATTATTTTGGATAGCGGAGTGAGCCTGATTTATCGCACGATGCTTTATACCTATACATCAAATCTTTCTATTGAATTCGTGGAGATTCCGGTGGCGCATGGGCAAAGCTGCCGCGAAGAATTGCTCAAATGCCTGGATGATAAAACGGCGGCGGTAATTTTTCAGAATCCTAATTTTTTTGGCGCGGTTGATGACCACAGTGACCTGGTAGAACAGGTGCATAAATTTGGCGCCTTGGCGGTTACTTCGGTGTACCCGGTTTCTTTAGGAAGGTTAAAAACGCCGCAAGAGATGGGATTTGATATTGCTACAGGAGAGGGCCAGAGCCTGGGAATTCCACTTTCTTTTGGTGGGCCGTATCTGGGATTTATGGCGGCAAAAAGTCAATTTGTGCGTCAGATGCCCGGTAGAATTGTGGGAGCGACAGTGGATAGCGACGCCAAGAGGGGTTTTGTGTTAACTTTGCAGACTCGCGAACAACATATCCGCCGAGAGAAGGCGACCTCTAATATCTGTTCTAATGAAGCGCTTTGTGCTTTACGGGCCGCGGTATTTATGTCCCTCTTAGGCCGACAGGGGTTTAAAGAGCTCGCTGAGCATAACTACCAGAAGGCAGAGTTTGCCAAAGAGGTATTATCGCGGATTAACGGCGTGCAGGTAAAACGTTCCGCGCCTACTTTTAATGAATTTACGGTTTCCTTGCCGCTGCCGGCGGATGAAGTAGTGCGCCGGTTGATTGATCGGGGCTTAGCTGGCGGTTTTCCGCTGGGTAGGTTTTATAAAGGCCTGGATAATTATTTATTAATTGCGGTTACGGAAAAAAGAACCAAAGAAGAAATTTTCCGGCTGGCGGATAGCTTGGAGGCGGTTTTATGCGGTTAACTTTTGAAAAACATAGAGAAGGCAGAAGGGGATTTTCATACGGGAATCCGGATGTTCCCATTGCCAAGCCCTTGGCGGAAAAATATTGCCGCAAAATTGACGCGCGGATTCCTTGTTTGAGTGAATTAGATGTCGTACGCCATTACACTAATCTTTCGCGGCTTAATTTTTCCTTGGATACAAATTTTTATCCTTTGGGTTCATGTACCATGAAATATAACCCGAAATTTACGGAGCGCATTGCCGCCTTGGAGGGGTTTTCACAGCTACATCCTTTGTGGCCGCAACTTTCCGGCGGTGGTATATTGGCGCAAGGAGCGCTGGAAGTTTTATATGAGACCGAAATACTGCTGGCAGAAATTACCGGGATGAGCGCTTTTACTCTACAGCCTTTGGCCGGAGCGCACGGTGAGCTAACCGGAGTAATGCTGATTGCCGCCTATCATCAGGATCAAGGTTTGCGGCGTAAATATATCATTGTTCCGGATTCATCGCATGGCACTAATCCGGCCAGCGCGGCGATTGTCGGCTATGAGGTTAAAGTTATTCCCACCGGTTTAGATGGTTATATGGATTTAGGGCAGTATAAAAAAGAATTGAACAGCCAGGTAGCGGCCGTGATGTTGACCTGTCCGGATACCCTGGGGATTTTTAATCCGCGGATTAAAGAGATCGCGGATATGGCGCACGCGCAAGGGGCGCTGATGTATTATGACGGAGCTAATCTTAACGCCATGCTCGGCAAGTGCCGGCCCGGGGATATTGGTTTTGATGTGGTGCATATAAATTTACATAAAACCTTTGCCACTCCGCATGGCGGAGGAGGCCCGGGAGCGGGCCCGGTGGGGGTGAGCCAAAAATTAGTTGAGTTTTTACCGATCTCGCGCGTTATTCGCCGGGCGGATGCCACTTTCGCGCTGGATTATAATTATCCCAAATCTATCGGATATATCGCGCCTTTTTATGGAAATTTCGGGGTGATTCTGAAAGCCTATGCTTATATATTGGCTTTAGGCAAAGAGGGCCTCATTAAGGCGGCGGAAATTGCCGTGTTAAACGCGAATTATTGCCTGGCTAAGCTTAAAAAATATTATGATTTGGTTTTTGATAAAAAGTGTATGCATGAATGTGTGTTTTCGGCCGCGGCTCAGGCTAAGAATGGCGTGCATGCTTTAGATATCGCTAAATACCTGATTGACCGAGGATATCATCCGCCGACGATATATTTTCCGCTGATTGTTAAAGAGGCCTTGATGATTGAGCCGACAGAAACCGAGTCCAAGGAATCGCTCGATGCTTTTATCGAAACCATGATTGAAATTGCCCGCTTAGCGCAAGAAAATCCTGCTTTGATTAAACAGGCGCCGGTTAGAATGCCGATAAAACGCCTTGATGAAACCCGGGCAGCGCGCCAGCCGGATCTTTGCTGGAAAAAATTCTAAACAAAAAAATATATGAGATCGTTTCGTCTTGTTCGTTCAGGCGCTTTGAGTGCGGTTAGTAATATGGCGCTGGATGAAAAAATTTTTAAGCGCTATTTAGAGGATGGCGTTGGCGTATTGCGGCTGTACCGTTGGCAAGCGCCTTCTTTTACTTACGGATTTTCGCAAGCGCCTCACAGCCTGATTAATTTGGCCTCTTGCGCCACGGATAAAGTGGGCTTGGCCAAAAGAATTACCGGCGGAGGAGTGCTTTTTCATGATGACGAAATAACTTATAGTTTTGTGTGTAGTAAATCTGACGTGGGCGAGCCGCCGGGAGTGTTTGTTGACTACCGTAATATTTGCGGGTTTCTGATGCGTTTTTATGAATCTTTGGGCTTGACCGCGGCTTTTGCCTTGGAGGCAGAGGGTTTTAAGAATCATAGCGCCGCGCATGAGCTTTGCAGCGCCGCGCATGAAAAATATGATATTGTAATTGGGGGTAAAAAAATTGGCGGGAATGCTCAGAAAAGAAATAGACAGGCTATCTTTCAGCACGGCTCTGTTCCTTGCAGAATAAATTGGAATCTTGCGCGTAAATACCTTAAATCTTTGCCCGACGATCTGTCTGCAAGCGTGACAACGCTAGGCGATGAGCTAAAGGTGGTCCCGGAAAAAGATATTCTAGAACAGAAACTAATAGATGCCTTCGCGCACACCTTCAACGTCACTTTTGATATGTAGACAGTGTATGTAACCACATAGATGACAATTGTTTACCAAAGAAATACTACTGCTTTTTACTTGTCTTTGGGTAAATACGAAAAATATTTCTTACATAATTAACTGATGAATATAGGGTTACGTACACTGTCTACAAGGCTATATGAAACCGGATTGGTTGGATAAAAAAATTAGGCTTAAAGATTGTTCTGTGACCAAGCAGATACTGCGTAATTTAGGGGTAGAGACTGTTTGTGAGCAGGCGATGTGCCCGAATATCGGGGAATGCTTTGCGGCCAAGACAGCGACATTTTTAATCCTGGGAAGGAATTGCACGCGCAATTGTAGTTTTTGCAATATTTACAAAGCCAAACCTCTGCCGGTGGATGAGCATGAGCCAGCCAGAGTCGCGCAGGCAGTAGAGCAGTTGGGTTTAAAGCATGTGGTCATTACCAGCGTTACCCGAGACGATCTTGCGGATGGGGGCGCGGGGGTTTTTGTGGATACGGTAAACCGGATTAGGGAAAAGCTGGCCGGGATAACGGTTGAGCTTTTAATTCCGGATTTTAGATTTTCTTTGGATTCTCTGAAAGCTGTGGCGGCCTGCTCGGCGCAGATTATCGCGCATAATGTGGAAACAGTTCCGTCACTTTATAAAGCCGTGCGCCAGGGAGCAGATTATCAGGGTTCACTTGGCCTGCTGCGCGGGCTAAAAAAAATCGCCCCTCAGCTTAAGACAAAATCCGGCTTAATGCTGGGCTTAGGAGAAAAGCCCGCGGAGGTCTTGGCCGTAATGCATGATTTACGTTCTGTGGAATGTGATTTATTGACTATCGGCCAGTATTTAGCGCCCAGCAAACAGCATTATCCGGTTAAGGACTATATTCGCCCCGAACAATTTGATGATTATAAAGAAAAAGCCAGACAATTAGGGTTTTTATATATTCAGAGCGGCCCGTATGTGCGCAGTTCATATCTGGCAGGGCAATATTTATCTTAAAAGAGAAAGAGGTAATCATGGCTAAAGTGATGATGAATGTTAAATTATTAGAGATGAGCCAGAATGCCATCGCGCTTATTTATGCTGCCTGCCGGCAATGCTATTCTGAAAAATTTGCCGGAGATTTTTTTTCGCCCGCCACGGTGGATCTTAAAAAGCAGGAGGAGTTTGTTAAAAATATTGTTGCCTCCGGGCACATGAGTCCGCTGGAGCATGTTAAATTTAGTTTTGCCATTCAAGGAGTCTCCCGCGCGCTCACGCATCAATTAGTTAGGCATAGAATTGCCTCTTTTAGCCAGCAAAGTCAGCGGTATGTTAAAGAAAAAGATTTTGATTATATTCTTCCGCCGGCGATTCAGGGCAATGCCGAGGCAAAAAATGAATTTGAAAGATTGATGACTACTATTCAACAAAGTTACACTAAATTACTTTTACTGCTGGGGCAGGATAATTTTAGCCAGGAGGCGGCAAATCAGGACGCGCGTTTTGTCCTGCCGCAAGCGGCGGAAACCAAGATTGTCGTAACTATGAATTGCCGTGAACTGTTGCATTTCTTTGGACATCGCTGTTGTTCGCGGGCGCAATGGGAAATCCGCCAATTGGCAAATGCCATGCTGGATATTTGCCGTCAAAAATTACCGGCGGTTTTTTTTGCTGCCGGGGCCAAATGTGAGGCGTTGGGGTATTGTCCTGAGGGGGATAAATTCTGTTGCGGCAAGTATCCTTTAAGGGCTTAAATCTATTGATACATTCGGCGGCGTTTTGCTTGGCCTGAAGGAAGGGAGATAATCACTGATGAAAAAGAAACTATTCCCGGAAAAAGTTTTTTGTACGCGGCTTACCGGCAGGCAAAGGTTTTTACGTTTGTTTGGAGAATCAGGTAAGCGTTTTGGCTTAGCCTCTGGCCTGGTAAGGTTAAAAAGCCAGGAATCGGTTGGCCGGCATAACACTAAAAATAAAGAAGAAGCTTTGATTATTTTACAAGGCCAGGCTCTGGTTTCTTTCGGGAAGCGCTCCAGGATTAAAGTAAAAAAGAACTGCTTTGTTTATATCCCGCCTCAAACTGACCACGACCTTAAAAATATCGGCCAGGATATTTTAAAATATATTTATATTACCGCGGGTATTTAAATTGCTGCCGGTTGGCCCCTATTTTATTTGACTTTTTTACAGATAGGTCGTATTATAAACTATTATCTAAGTAGAATTGGATGCTTGGTTTAGCTAAAAAAGCAGGAGCGGATATTGCTTGGCTGTTTTTAGGCTAAGGCTGTTTTTAGTTAGTATTAAGGAGCGGGTTAAGTTATATGGAGATTATTGATTTATTATTAAAGGAATCATTAGTCACTTCCGAGCAGGTGGACAAGGCCAAGGAGGAGGTTAAGCGTACCGGGATTAAATTTGAAAAAGCCTTGGAAAAGCTGGGCTTTATTACGGAAGAGGATATTACTAAAGTCAAAGCGGATGCCGCCGGCGTTCCTTATATGAACTTAGAAGATTATGTGATTGATATATCCTTGACTAAGCTTATTCCGGAAAGCGTGGCGAATAAATATAAAGCGGTGCCCTTATTTAAGATTATGGATTCTCTTACGGTGGCCATGATCGACCCCAAAGATATTGAGGCATTAGATAATATCCGCCGGATCGCCAAAGTAAGCAGCGTTGATCCGGTTTTAGTTTCCTCCCGGAGTATCAGCCAGGTTTTGGATGCTTATTATGGCGAAGGCAACTCCGTGGAGGAGATCGTCAAGTCTTTTGAGAATAAAAAATCATTTGCCCAAAAGGGCAGCTTAGCGGAAAGCGCGGAAGAGGCGCCGATTATCAAGCTGGTAAATATTTTAATTGCCGATGCCGTAAAAGACCGGGTCAGCGATATACATATTGAGCCGGAGATTGAGGTTTTACGCGTGCGTTTCCGGATCGACGGGATTTTGCATGAAGTGCATACTTTGCCGAAGAAATTTTCCAACGCGATTATTTCCAGAATTAAAATTCTCTCGGAGATTGATATCGCGGAAAACCGCCGGCCGCAGGATGGCAAGATCCGCCTAAAATTAGAGAATAAGGATTTAGATATCCGGGTCTCGACCTTTCCTACGGTGCACGGTGAGAATGTGGTGATGCGCCTATTGGACCGCTCATCTATTTTGTTAGGTTTAAAAGACCTGGGCTTTACGAATGATAATCTGGAAATATTCAGCAAGATGATCAAACAGCCTAACGGTATTATTTTGGTTACCGGCCCTACGGGCAGCGGAAAAACCACTACGCTATACTCTGCTTTAAGCACGATTAGCTCGATGGAGAAAAATATTATTACTATTGAAGATCCGGTGGAGTATGAATTGCCGCTGATCCGTCAGACTCAAGTGAACCCTAAAGCCGAGGTTACTTTTGCCAACGGCTTGCGTTCGATTTTACGCCAGGATCCGGATGTGATCATGGTGGGTGAAATTCGCGACAAGGAAACCGCTGAGGTAGCTATTCAGGCGTCTTTAACCGGCCACTTGGTTTTTTCAACCCTGCATACCAATGATGCCGCAAGCTCTTTGACCCGCTTGATTGATATGGGGTTGGAACCCTTTTTAATTTCGAGCTCATTAATTCTGATTGTTGCCCAAAGGCTGGTGCGCAAGATATGCCCTAAGTGTAAAGAGGAGCACCTGATGTCGCAGGCGGCTTTAGAGGATTTAGGTTTAGACCGTTCCATAAAATTTTTCCGCGGCAAAGGATGCAATAGCTGTAAAAATTCCGGATTCTCCGGGCGTATCGGAATTTTTGAGGTTTTGGTGCTTAATGAGGCTATCTGCAAGATGGTGGAGGAAAAAAAATCCGCGGATATGATTAAGAAGAAGGCCATAGAGTCAGGAATGAAGAGTTTACGCGAAGATGGCCTGGATAAAGCCAGGGCTGGGCTGACCACGCTGGAGGAGATCTTAAGGGTTACGGAAATAGGATGATTTATGCCTAATTATCAATATAAAGCCAGAGATAAATTTAGCAAGTTGCTTTCCGGTATAATGTCCGCGGAGGATGAAAACGCCGTGGCGCTTAAATTAAATCAGCTTGGGTATACCCCTATATCTATAACTGAAACCAAGCAGGAATCTCCCGCGGGTAATTTTCTGGGCCCGGCAGTAAGGGTAAAATTTTCTGATCTAAGCATGTTTACCCGCCAGCTGGCAACTTTGCAGAAAGCGGGCCTGCCGATCTTGCTTGCCTTGAGCGCTTTAGGCGCGCAAACGGAAAATAAAAATTTTAAAGAAGTGATTGCCCAGATCAGCCGGGATATTGAATCGGGCTTAAGCTTATCCGGGGCTTTAGATAAATATCCGCATATTTTTGACCCGCTTTATATTAACATGGTGGCTTCCGGGGAGGCCGGTGGAAGGCTGGATCAGGTTTTAGAAAGGTTAGCGACGCTGCGCGAGCACGACCAGACGATCCGTTTACGCGTTAAATCTGCTACCCGCTATCCGCTGATTGTGGTGATTGTTCTGGTGATCGGTTTTATTGTGCTGACTACTTTGGTTGTTCCGCGCTATGCTAAGATTTACCAGCAGTATACGGCCGCTTTGCCCTTGCCGACACAAATACTGATAGGCATTAATTACGCGGTAACCAAGCTTTGGTGGCTCCTGATTATTGCCGGTGCAGGCGTTTATTTTCTTATTAAACAGTTTATTAATACGGCGTCCGGGCGACTGACTTGGGATAGCCTTAAGCTTAAAATTCCGGTTTTTGGCCCGTTATTTTTAAAACTTTCTATTTCACGTTTTACGCGGATTACCGGAACGTTGATGCGCAGCGGTATCCCGATCTTGAAGATTTTGGATATTTCTTCCGGCTCAACCGGTAATGTCATCATTTCTAAGGCTATCCAGAACATCAAGTTTAATATTGCCGAAGGCAAGGGGATGAGCGAGCCGATGAAGATTAGCGGGCTTTTTCCGCCGATTGTAACGCAGATGGTGGCGGTGGGTGAAGAAACCGGAAAGCTTGACGATCTGCTTATTCACGTTTCTAATTATTACGATGAGCAGGTGGATTATGTTATCAACAATTTAACTTCGTTAATTGAGCCGATTTTAATTTGTGTTTTGGGACTGGTGGTATTATTTATGGCTTTGGGGATTTTTTTGCCGATGTGGAATTTAATGAGCATTTTTAAGAAGTAATATGTTTGTTTAATAAAATAAAAGTAGTATTTTTTTTAGTTGTTTTGGTAGCTGCCATTGTTATAGGAAGGGGGTGATGGGTTTAAGATTTAAAGGTTATGAGAATTGGTAGCGGAATTATAGAGTAGATACATTGCCGGGTGGGCAATGTATAAAATTGTCCGTCGCTAAATCAATGGCGGGCTTATTTAGGAGGTGTCAAATGAAGAAAGGTTTTACATTAATCGAGTTGATCATGGTCATCGTGGTTTTAGGTATTCTGGCCGCCGTGGCTGTGCCTAAGTATTTTGACATTCAGGATCAAGCTAAAATATCCGCGGAAAAAGGCGTTGTCGGCGGAGTACGCGCGGGAATTTCTACTTTATACGCTGATAATATAGTAAACGGCGTAACTCCGGCTTATCCTTTACTTTTGGATGATGTGGCTGCCGCTGGGGCTTGTAGTGCCGCTACTCCTTGTTTTGTTAATGTCTTAGGCCAGGGGGGGATTATTGATGATTGGACAAAGGGTACAACTTTAACTTATATTGGCCCGGCAGGAACCACTTATACTTATACTCCAGGTACGGGAGATTTTAAATAAGGTTAGTTTAATTTAAGACGTCATTGCGAGCCCGCGTATAGCGGCGAGGCCGCCACGCGGGCTTGCAATGACGCTTACATTATGATTATAAAAAATAAAGGTATTGCTCTAATTGCCGCAATCATGTTGATTGTTTTTGTGAGCATTATTGTGCTGGGGCTGTCTACTTTTATTGTGCAGTGGTATAAACAGATTGATACCGGGGAAAGAAGGGCCCGCTGTATTTATAACGCCATGGCGGGCGTGCACTATTCTTTGTATCAATACCGCAATGACGCTACGCCGGTTAATGGCACAAAAAATATCGACGCGAATAATAATTTTACCCTTTCTACGGTCTCTGCCGGCGGTGGGGGAGCGGCGGCAAATTTAACCGTTGATGCTACGGCTGCTTCTTTGGGCAAAGGCAATAAAGAAATCTTAGGCATAACTTTAAAAAATACTTCTTTAACAGCGGCGATTACGCTTAGCCAAATGGTTATCTATATTGATGCCGGGACTAAGGTACTGGATCAGGTAGATATAAATGGAGTATCTGTTTGGACGACGGATACTTCTATTGGTACCACTCCGGTAACTTTAGATATGACGGATGTGATCATCCCGGCAAATACTATAAGAATTGTAAATACTATTCGCTACACAAGTAAACTTTCTGGTGTTTACTGGGGGTTTATTCTGAGCGATGCCTCCGCTACTTCTATCTGTACTGTTTATCCCGCGCCAGCATCAGCCTGCAGCACGGGCTCAGGCAGCTTAACCATTCAGAGCATGGGTAAAACCACCGGTTCAAATCAATACCGCAGTGTGCAGGCTGCCTATAATACGGCTACGGGGAATATATCGGATTATGATGAGATTGCCCAAACTGTTCCGTAAAAATAAA
>JAZDEW010000017.1:0-22366 GCA_043808425.1 Candidatus Omnitrophota bacterium | reverse complement strand
TCGGCTTTGTCGAGCGGCTTACAGGGTTAGGTTTTCACCTATCCTGCCACTCCAGACTAAACGGCTTATAGACATTTACCGTTACTGACACCTCTCATTCAGTTAGTTTACAAAGAGCTTATCTTGGCGCGCTTTCATTTTTATCATGTAATGTGTTTAATTGTGTGAATAAATGGAGGCCCAGGGCTAAACTCCGGAGTTTGCTGAAGCGGAATACTCAAGCGGCCAACAGTCCATCCCTGCCTGACCTAAAAGGCAAAGTTTTTGGCCGCGAAAGCCTAAATTTGATCCAGCTAAAATTAGAATTAGCCAAAGAACTTATCGCCCTTGGCCCAGTTCTCGCCACTTACTTCATCAATAACCAGATAGAGGCTATCCTTAGGCTTTCCGGCGACTTTTAACAACGTGTCAGAAAATTCTTTAGCAATCTTATCCTTTTGCTCCTTGCTAAGCTTTCCAACTAGTTTTAAATTTATATAAGGCATCAATTCCTCCTGGAAATCAAAAATACCCCAACCTGGGCAAATAAATTAGGTAAAAACAGAATCTTATGGCTTTCGCCTACACAAACGCTACCTTCAATATTAATTTTTTTTACGCGGCAATACGCCTTAAAATCAGAAATACTTAAAAAGTGCAAATTCGGCGTTTCATACCATTGGTAAGGCAGCGCTCCGGTAACCGGAGACTTGCCCTGAAAAAACATCTGCAATCGTGATTTATAATAGGCAAAATTAGGAAACCCGACAATTACCTTTTTGCCCACGCGCAAGGCATCCGTAAGCACCTTGTCCACATGAAGAATCTGCTGCATACTTTGATTAAGCACTACATAATCAAAAGATTTATCATTAAATTCCGCCAGGCCGCTATCTATGTCACCGTGAAAAACATTCAAACCCTTAGCCACGCATTTATAAATTGCCTGCTCATCAATTTCAATCCCCTGAACATGCGCCTTCTTCTCTTTGATCAAAAGGTACAAAAGATCACCTGCTCCGCAGCCTAAATCTAAGACCGTAGATTGCTCTGGAATCAAATCCGATATCACCTTATGATCCAACTGAATATCCTTACGCGCCATAAGCACCGGTCACCTCATAAGCATAAAATACTTTTTTAAGAAAATGCCTAATCAAATGCGATTCCTCCTGTACCTCCAAAAGAAATGCATCATGCCCGTAAGTTGAATCGATTTCACAATAAGTGGTCTCTACTCCGGCAAGCTTACAGGCCCGGACAATCTCTTTGGACTGATAAGCCGGATACAGCCAATCGGATTTAAAAGAAATAACTAAAACCTTTACTTTAGTGCCCTGCAAAACCTCTTCAAAACGCCGGCCTCCGGAAGCGTCAAAATTATCCATAGCCTTAGTAATATAAAGATAGGAATTGGCGTCAAAACGTTTCACGAAATTATCGCCGCGATAACGCAAATACCCCTCCACTTCGAAATCCGCGGTAAATTTAAACGGCTCCGCGCCGTCTTTCTTTGTCCGGCCGAATTTCTCCGCCATGGATTTATCGCTCATATAAGTAATATGGCCGATCATCCGGGCGACCGCTAAACCTTTACTGGGAGCGGCGCCTTCATAATAGTTACCGGATTTCCAATGCGCATCCGCCATAATTGACTGCCTGCCCACTTCATTAAAAGCAATCTGCTGTGGAGAATGTTTAATCGTCGTAGCAATCGGCACCACGCTGGCTAAATTATGCGGATAATTGACCAACCAGGAAAGAACCTGCTGGCCCCCCATTGACCCGCCAACCACCGCCAGTAATTTTTGTATACCCAAATAGTCAATTAAGCGCTTCTGGGCATTAACGATGTCATTAATCGTAATCAAGGGAAAATCTAAAGCATAAGGCGCGCCGGTTTTAGGATTAATGCTTGCCGGGCCGGTTGAGCCTTTACATCCACCCAAGACATTAGAACAAATAATAAAATATTTCTCCGTGTCAAAAGCCTTTCCCGGGCCAATAAACGCATCCCACCAACCAGGATGATCTTCATGCGCATGCACACCGGCGGCATGCGCGTCACCAGAAAGGGCATGCGTAATAAGAACAGCGTTGCTTTTTTCCTGATTCAAAGTACCATAAGTCTCATAAGCCAGAGTAACCGGCCCAAGCTTCTCCGCGCTCTCCAGTTTAAGCGCGTCAAAAGTAAAGCTTTGAGTTTGCACGATGCCTACGCTATTATTCTGAATTATTTTCTTTTCCTTGTTCATATCTTTACCTCATGGAAATATTGTGTCATTGACAATAATTTAAATAATTATACCTTTACCTCTTGAAAAAGCCAAGTCGTCAGATACCGCTCACCGGTATCAGGAAGAATGACAACAATAACCTTCCCCTTGTTTTCCTCGCGCTTAGCTACTTCCAGTGCCGCCCATAAAGCTGCCCCGCTGGAAATCCCCGCAAGGATTCCTTCTGATTTCGCCAGGCGCCGCGCGGTTTCTCCGGAATTTTCATTAGTCACCCGGATCACTTCATCAATTATTTCCTGATTAAGAACTTGCGGGATAAATCCCGCGCCAATCCCCTGAATCTTATGCGCCCCCGGCGCGCCTCCGGATAAAACCGGCGAAGCATCAGGTTCAACGGCAATCGCTTTAAAACATGGTTTTCTTTTCTTAATCACTTCCGAGATGCCGGTAATCGTTCCACCAGTGCCGACTCCGGAAACTAAAATATCGACTTTTCCGTCCGTATCATTCCAGATTTCTTCAGCGGTGGTCAAACGGTGAATTTCAGGATTGGCCGGATTATTGAACTGCTGGAGCATAATCGCATTGGAAGTTTCTTTGAGCAACTCCTCCGCTTTCTTTACCGCGCCCTTCATTCCTTCCGCGCCGGGAGTTAAAACTAACTGCGCCCCAAAAATTGCCAACAACTGCCTTCTCTCCATACTCATCGTGTCAGGCATGGTCAGGATCAATTTATAACCTTTAGCGGCAGCGACAAACGCCAAAGAAACACCGGTATTTCCGCTGGTCGGCTCAATGATCGTAGCGCCTTGTTTAAGCACTCCTTTTTTTTCCGCGTCTTCGATCATGGCAACGCCAATGCGGTCTTTAACGCTGGAGAGCGGATTAAATGATTCAATCTTTGCCAAAACTGTTGCTCCTAGCCCTTCGGCAATACGATTAAGCTTAACTAATGGGGTGTTACCCACTGTTTTAGTAATATCAGAAAATATTTTTCCCATAAAAAATCTCTTCAGTTATCAAAAGGCATTTTCAAAAGTTTTTGCTTAGTTTTTCTATAACTCTTTTGCCATCAAGGCTTATGTTAAAAAATCTTTTCTCCCCTAAAATGAACACTTTATTCACGACTTAGAAACTTTTTAATGAGACTCCGTATCTACTTTGCCGCCTCATTCCATCGTCGATATTGTATCACCGCCGTAGACCTACGCGGTCTACATTTAATGTAGACCGCGTAGGTCTAATCGGTCATAGAACTTTTGACACTATCTATCAAAATATAAACAAAGAATAATGGGGCCGTTTCTATTTTTTCAAGCTTAAAAATAGAAATGGTCCCATTATTCGTCATATTCTATGCCTTCCCCAAAGCCTGTTCAATATCGGCAATAATATCATCGATGTGCTCGATCCCAATCGATAAACGAATAAAATCAGGAGTTACTCCAGCTGCTAATTGCTCCTCAGAAGATAATTGCTGATGCGTCGTTGTAGCCGGATGAATGGCTAAACTCTTGGCATCTCCGACATTGGCCAGATGCGAGATCAACTCCAGCGAATCAATAAACTTTTTACCTGACTCTAAACCGCCCTTAATACCAAAACCTAATATACCCCCCGCTCCTTTAGGCAGGTATTTTTTAACTCTTTCCTTCTGCGGGCTGTCATCTAAACCCGGATAATTTACCCAGCTTACCAAAGCATGCTTCTTTAAATATTTTGCCACCGCTAAGGCGTTTTCAGAATGCCTAAGCATCCTTAAGGGCAATGTTTCCAAGCCTTGCAAAAATAAAAATGAATTAAAAGGAGACAGCGCCGGCCCTAAGTCGCGCAACAAAGTAACGCGGGCTTTAATAATATAAGCAATGTTGCCCATGGACTTAAGCGCTTCCACAAAATTTATTCCATGATAGCTTGGTTCCGGATCAGCAATTAAGGGAAATTTTCCGTTAGTCCAGTCAAATTTTCCGGAATCAACGATAATGCCCCCCAGGCTCGTACCATGGCCGCCGATAAATTTAGTTGCCGAATAAACTATAATATCCACGCCATGATCAATCGGCCGCAATAAATATGGAGATACGGTATTATCCAGAATAAAAGGTATGCCATTTTTATGCGCCACTTTGGCAATGCCTTCCAAATCCGCAACATCCAATTTTGGATTTCCGATCGATTCGGCATAAACGGCTTTAGTTTTAGCGGTAATGGCTTTTTGAATTCCTTCCAAATCATTGGATTTAACAAACTTAACTTTAATCCCTAAACGCAAAAAAGTATAATGAAAAAGATTATAGGTGCCACCATAAAGATTATCCGCCGACACGATTTCATCCCCAGCCTGGGCAATATTAAGCATGGCTAAGGTAATGGCTGATTGGCCGCTGGCGACAGCCAAAGCCCCCACGCCGCCATCTAATAATGCCATCCTCTTCTCAAACACATCTGAAGTCGGATTCATTAAGCGCGTATAAATATTTCCAAACTCCTTCAAGCCAAAAAGATTGGCGGCGTGTTCAGTACTTTTAAATTGATACGACGTCGTTTGATAAATTGGAACAGCGCGTGAACCGGTTGCAGGATCCGCTTGTTGGCCCCCATGTAAAGCCAGGCTTTCAGGTTTTAATTTCGCGTCAATTTTACTCATCCTCTATCCCCCCCTTTTTTTTAACCTTTATTTTGATTATTATCTATCAAATCAGGCTAATCTACAACAGAAATTTTGAGATTTTTCCCGCTTTTTGCGCAACGGGAAAAAACTTGATAAAGAATATCTTTATTTACAATAGGTTACATCAAATTTTCGCGCAAAATTCCTGAAGGCTTTAAAATTTATCCATCCGGGGATAAGCGGTATTAATCGTTTTATCAATATCATCAGGCAATTCTTCATCAAGCAATTCTTTAATAGTAGGATTGCTGCCGCACAACGGGCAAAGCGGATTTCTTCTACATTCCACCTGACGAAACTTCATATCCAAAGCATTAAAAATCAACAACCGGTTGACAAGAAGCCCTCCTTTTCCAATAAGAAATTTCAAGGCCTCAGCTGCCTGAATCGTACCAAGCATGCCGGCAACCGGCCCTAAAATACCGGCTTGCGAGCAAGTAAGCACTGAACCTTTCGGAGGAGGCGCGCCAAATACGCACCGGTAACATGTTTGGCCCGGAGTATAAGTCATCGCTTGCCCGTCAAAACGTAAAACCCCGCCATGGGAAAATGGCTTGGCCCCAAAAACACAGGCATCGTTAATTAGAAATTTAGCGGCAAAATTATCCGTCCCGTCAATAATAAAATCATAATCCTTGATAATTTCAGCGATATTGCCTGAACGCGCCCTGGTTTGATAAGTAACAACTTTTACATCAGGATTAATAGAAACAATTTTCTCTTGAGCCGATAAAACTTTAGGCTTACCAATATCAGGCGAAAAATGGATAACCTGGCGCTGCAGATTTGATAACTCAACATTATCCCCATCAACCAAACCAATAGTGCCCAGGCCGGCCGCGGCCAAATACAACGCTGAGGAAGAGCCCAATCCGCCTACGCCGATAATTAATACTTTAGAAGCCATAATTTTCTCCTGGCCTTCAACCCCGACACCGCTAAGAATAATATGGCGGCTATAACGCTTTTTCTGTTGTTCACTAAAATTCATCTTAACCCTTTGTTTTTATTAAAGTTAAAAATAAAAACTCGCGCAAAATTCCTGAAGGCTTCAAATTTTTTAAATACTGTCTAACTCCAGTAATTGCTTCCGGATCTCCTGGTATTCATCCGGGTCAACCAATCTATAAATTTCTTGCGCCTGACGCCAATATTGCCGAACTATATTTTTCCTTCCCTTCTTTTTATATAACAAGCCAAGATTATAATTGGCAGCCGCCAGATCCAAACGGCTATTAATCTGCCTGGATAGTTGCTCTGCTCGTTTAAAATAATCCTCCGCCTTTTCCAGATCGTCAATTTCCAAATAAAGCTCTCCGATCATATTATAGCCGCAGGCTAAATTAACTTTATTATTTTGGCCTTGATCCAATTTCAAGCCTTTAAAATAATAATCTAACGCCTTTTGATACTCTTTTTCGAAAGAATAGATCTCCCCCAAATTAAAATAGCAATCACTTAATTCATTATTTAGTTTTAAGCGTTGAAATAGCTTAAGGCTTTTCCCATAGAAATCTTTTGCCGCCGCATAATCATTCTTATTCGCAAAAACTAGGCCAATATCGAAATAATCACAAGCCAGATTCTTAACATTTTCAAACTTACCAGGATACTCCAAATTAATGGCCGCGCTCTTAGTTAACAGATCCAGCGCCTGATCATAACTATTTTGATCAATATGCCAAACCGCTAATTTTCTTAAGGCTAAAGCCTCATTTAATTTATCCTTTTTTTGCCGGCTTAAATTTATCGCCTTATTATATAACTGGCCAGCTTTATCATACTGCCCATCCAAGTGATAAAACCAGCCCAGCTTAATATAAGCCGGGATGAGATGCGCTTTATTATTTAACTTTTCGCTTTTAAGCATATAATCAAAATAATATTTTAAGGCTTTGTCCTTATCTCCTATACGCTGATAAGCATTCGCCAGAATAGGATAAACCGGCAGATAATCCTGGTCTTTATCAATCACCTGCTGGCTTAAGACTATTGCTTGCTGATTATTGCCTTGGCGGTACGCCGCCCGGGCATTAAAAAATAAATATAACTTTGTCGGGTTAATCTTCGGCAGCCAAAAAGCTAAAAAAATACTTAAACCAATAAACATAATACTTAAGCTTATCTTTAAAATAACCTTTTTATAGAATAAAACTGCTTTACGCCCAGAATCTTTCGGGCGCGGAAATTTAAAAAAAACAAAACCCGGATCGCCATAAAGCAAATAATTTACCCAATGCAAGCTGGCCAGCCCATACTCTTTGACTAACTTAAGCTTAGCTAAACGCAAAGACTCCCCCAGGCTTACCCCAGAAATAAGCTTAGTATAAAACTCCTGCGCAAATACCAGGCTGGTATTATCCTCAGTTCTACGGATAGAACCGATATAATGCCTCACCCCGGCAAATAAAAAAGCGCTGGCCATACCGTAATTGGCTCGCTGGTACTCTGAATCGATCAAAACGGGATTTACCTGCGCAGAGTGACAAGCATTGGAGAAAACCATCGCCGGAAAGCTACAGCTCTGCCCCATCTTAAGAATATCTTCTACCTTAAGAATACCGTCACTTAAGACCCAGCCGCTATCTTTGGCCTGCGTTTTATCGAACTCGCCGTGGCCGGCAAAATGCACGATATCATAATCACAGATATTTTTCTTCACGTATTGACAATCAATATGCGTGGATTTAAAATCAACCCGAATTTTTTTAATTTTATGGCTAAATTGATTTTTTATATTTAAACCTTCAAGATAGGCGGATTTTAAATCACCGTTGGGATTAGCTAAAATTAACATTTTCAAGCTATCCGTTAAATCGCGGTATTGCAGCGCGGCAGAGTCCCCTTTACTGCGCACCAACCTGCCTAAGCTGAATTTTAAACCTAGAAAATCCTCACCGTCAAAAATCAATTCCCAGGGTATGTAAATCAACTCCTCATCCAAAGAAAGAATTAACGCGCAAGGCTGGCTATCTTTAAGTTTTTCCTTAATTAAACGGCTAAGCAAGTGGGCCCAAAATAATTGGCCAATTTTCTGCAAGCTCTTTAACTGATGAAGCTTAGATACCTGATCCTTAGTCGAACGGTTTAGAATCTCTACCAATTCTAAGCTTAAATGCTTTAATTCGGAGAAGGAAACCTCCACCTGGCTATAATGCCGAAGGGTAGGGGCAGTTTGACTCTGATTAAATAGGCCCAGCTTAAGCGAAGCATCCTGCTTAAAAACTTCTAAAATTAGGGTTTCCGCATGGAGCATAAGATTAGGCTTTTACTTTTAAATCAATAACCGCTTCCTTCTGATCTTCCCGGCTCACCTCAACCACATAGTCACCCGGTAGAATATTTTCAAAAAAACTGCTTCCCGCTGAATCAATTATATATGACTCTAGCTCAACTCCGCCTCTAATCAAAGTTACCCGTATATTTTTATTAATCTTCTGGCTTTGCTTATCCTTAACCGTAATCGTTAAATTAAAGCCCTGAGTAGACTTGTTCTGAATTTTAGCTATCACTCTAATCCGCTGCAAGTCTTTTAAAATAGTCACTTCTTCCTTAAACTCATTAATCTTGCGGCTGCGTAATACCGGAGCAGGAACCAGCTCCTGGCCAAGGAGGACATCTCCGGTAGTCTGAATAATCTCCAAAGCCTTCTCTTTAAGCTTAATAAATATCTCTAATAAGTTTTCTCCAATTTGCCGGCCAACCAATTTTTCAACCTTCTCTAACAGCCGCGCGGGAACATCCAGGCTCAGATGTGGTTGTATCTTAAGCTGGGCGCTCAAATACTCCGCGCATAAATCACAGCTAAGCAAATGCTTCTGAATCAACTCTTTATCCGGCAAAGAAAGCTTATCCTCCAGAAAACAAGCTAAGCTCTCTGCCCCCGGATGATCCTGGCCCGTAAAAGACAAAGCGGCTTTACGTTCACCATAAATAATCCTCGTAATCTTCTCAAAATTATTAAGCATATCTCTCCCCTATCTCAATAGACGTGCTAGCCTAAAAAATCTAACTTAAAAAACCTTTCTTTTTAAAGCAATCCTGTATCTTCTGAAATATCCTCCCTTTGCGCATATCAACTGCCCCGCGGTTAATCTTAAGATGGTCCTTGATTTCCTCCAAGGCCAGCCCCTGATTCAGAAATAATTCAAGAAAATACTGCTCATCAGATTCAAGTAAACTAATGCACTCCTGTAGAGTTTTACGCTTATCCTGATCATTAAGGAATTCCGTCGCCCCCGGGGAAAAATCCTTGAGGGTATCCTTTAAAGTAAAACCATCTTCATTTTCTACATCCAGAGATAAAATAGGCTTGAGCTTGCGCAAATAATCAATAGTAAAGTTAATTGTAACCTGCCTGAGCCAACTAGCCAAAGAACAGCCATTTTTCCCCTGATAAGTAGATAGTTTTCTATAGCTATCTTTAATTAGGGCATGAAATATCTCTTGAAAAATATCTTCAACTTGATCCGTAGAGATACTCCGGCCCTTAACCGACAAGACACTGTAGATATAGTTATAAATCAGGCGGGAATAACGCGAGATGAATTCAGACCAGGATTGCTTATTTCCTTTAAGGCAGCCTTGGACAAACTTCAGATCATCCATAGCTTTAAGTATAGCATTAAAAACTCTTATCAAGCAATAAAAAAAGGGTGTCCCCTTTTAGCACGTCCCCTTTTACAGCACGTCCCCTTTTACTTAAATAGCGTGTTTTTAATAATAAATGAGGCAAAAACAATGGAAACCATGGACATCAGCTTAATTAAAATATTTAAGCTGGGGCCGGAAGTATCTTTAAATGGATCACCTACAGTGTCACCCACTACCGTGGCTTTATGCGCGGCTGATCCCTTGCCTCCATGATGCCCTTCTTCAACGAATTTTTTAGCATTATCCCAGGCACCCCCGGAATTGGCCATCATCACTGCTAAAACAAAACCCGTGACCGTGGCACCGATCAGCAAACCGGCAACCGCATCTATCCCGATTAATAGACCTACAACAATAGGAGCAGTAATGGCTAAAAGAGACGGCATAATCATCTCTTTCTGCGCGGCGGCAGTGGCAATCGTTACGCAACGCGCGTAATCCGGCTTAGCCTTACCTTCCATAATACCAATTATTTCCTTGAACTGCCGGCGTACTTCCACCACAATTTTACCGGCTGCCCGGCCTACCGCGCGCATCGTTAATGAACAGAATAAAAACGGCAACATCCCACCAAGGAACAAACCCACCAACACCGCAGGATTCATCATATTAGCATTTATGTCTTTACCAAAAAGCATAACCTGATCCTTATAAGCCGCGATCAATGCTAATGCTGTCAGGGCGGCTGAACCAATCGCAAAACCCTTACCCGTGGCAGCCGTAGTATTACCCAGAGCATCTAAGGCGTCCGTCCTTTTTCTTACTTCCGGAGGCAATTTCGCCATCTCGGCATTTCCTCCGGCATTATCCGCAACCGGTCCATAGGCATCAGTAGCCAAAGTAATGCCTAGAGTAGAAAGCATACCTACCGCCGAAATAGCGACGCCATAAAGCCCAACATTAAAATTTGCCGCTCCACCGGATACAAAGAAGCTAATCATAATCGCGCTACACACAATAATTACCGGAATGGCCGTAGACATCATCCCTACGGCAATACCACCAATAATTACCGTGGCCGGGCCGGTTAAAGAAGCGTCCGCAATTGAACGCGTTGGCTTAAATCCGCTGGAAGTATAATACTCGGTACATAAACCAATTAAAACACCGGCAATTAAACCGGCTAAAACTGACCAATAAATACCCAAATTCTGAACACCTAAAATATATTTAATTAAAAAAAATGAGATTACCGCCACGATGAAAGAGCTGGCAAATACACCTTTACGTAAAGCGGCCAAAAGAACTTTTTGATTGGCCTGTTCGCCGCTTCTAACAAAAAAAGTTCCAATAATTGAAGCGATAACACCTACCGCCGCCATCACCATCGGCACAGTCACCCCAGCCACCCCCAGGCCAGCCGCAACCCCTAAAGCCGAAGTAGCCACAATCGAACCCACATAAGACTCATAGAGGTCAGCACCCATACCCGCGACATCACCAACATTATCACCGACGTTATCCGCAATCACTGCCGGATTGCGGGGATCATCCTCAGGAATCCCTGCTTCAACTTTACCTACCAGGTCCGCGCCCACGTCCGCGGCTTTAGTAAAAATTCCTCCGCCCACCCTGGCAAAAAGCGCCATAGAACTAGCCCCCATACCAAAACAAAGCATGGTCGAAGTAATCGCCGCGATTTTATCCGTCCCTAAGGGAATGGGATGGCAAGAATAATACCAATTTAAAAAATAATACCAGATACTCAAATCCAATAAGCCTAAACCCACCACCGTAAGGCCCATAACTGCTCCGCTGGAAAAAGCTACCCGCAAACCTGAATTTAAGCTTTTAGATGCCGCTTGAGCTGTCCGGCTGGAAGATTGCGTAGCAATAGACATACCGATAAAACCGGATAGGCCTGAAAAAATACCACCGGTTAAAAAAGCAAACGGCACAAATATCACCAGATAATTCTTAAAAACCATTGCCAGAAGAATAAAAAATACAACCACAAAAAATATAGAAACGCCAAGATATTGCCTTTTTAAATAAGCTTGAGCGCCCACTCGCACCGCTTGGGCAATCTCCTTCATCTTATCCGTACCCTCATCCATTTTAAGAATGCTCAAAGCCAAATAAAAAGCAAAACCTAGGGCAAGAATCGAACCTACCGGTGCTAATAACAACAGATCAAAACCCATCCTTACTGCGCTCCTTTCAACTATATATAAATTATTTTTTTATTTTGCGATTTTCAAAAATTAGATTGTATGTTAGCACAACTGCACTAGTTGTCAAGAAAGGATTAGCGCATTGGAAATTGAGCGGTTTAGCCAAATAATTACAGAAGGCTTAACTAAGCCTAGAAAGAAATTAATATCGCAAATGCTCTTTGGCATACAAACATCCCGGGATATTAATTTATCTAATATAGCCAGACTCTTAAGCGAAGAAATAAAGCTGATAAAAACGGAGAATAGGTTATCGCGTAACGCCCAAGGAGAAGATTTGACCGTTCGATTCAATGAAGACATTATAAAAAGAGCGGCAAAGAGAGTTTTACCCGATACGGTGATAGCTTTAGATTTATCAGATATACATAAGCCTTTTGCCAAAAAGATGGACTATTTAGCCAATGCATGGAATAGCTCTGAAAGCAAAGTAACGAAAGGTTATTGCCAAAGACCGATATAATTTTAAATATCGCGTAATACCCCAAGATAATCGCGAAAATACCGAAATTATTTACGTCTAAAACACGGGCTATTGAAACTGTTATTAAAAAAAAACGATAACGGCATGAACAATTTCACCCCCAGCAGGGCTGAGGTATTGTTAATAACAGACTTTAGGAGTGAAATGTTTTCGTTATTGTTCATTTTTTAAAAACGATTTATCCTGACATATATTGAGCGCCGCAGCGAAAACATATCGGCAATGGTTTTTTTTCTAAATACTCCCTGAATTTATTCGCTTTTTTACTGTTCCATATTTCTTCCAAACTAGAATTCCTGACATTGCCAATTACATAATCAGGAAAATCAACGCAAAAATTGACGTCGCCGTTTGGCTGAATATCAGCTAACAACCATGGATTACGGCAGGTATGTTTCTTTGCTTCTTGATAACAATTAGTAAACCAGCGTTTATACCCGGCCTCAGAAAGGTTCATAAACGGGACGTGGGTAAGCTCTTTTAAATTTTTCTTAAATGCCCTTAGTGATTTAATAAACTCTTTTATATTGATTCCCGACAGCTCGCGATGAAAGCCTCTCCATGAACGGGCAGAGCAATTAAATTCTTTACGCATTATCTTTTCGTAGAGGGAGCCGATATCTTGATTAAAATAATAATACGGAATAACGGCAATTTGTTGTATTTTTAATTGCCGGGCAACGTCAGGTATCTTATCCAAACTGCGGTATGAATCAGGACTTATTACAAAACACAATACTTTAGGTATAGAAATATGAAAACTTTCCTCGGCTTTACGAAGCGCTCCTAAACCGGCCTCGATCATTTTAAAGGCGTTCTTTCCCCTGACAAGATCGTGAATTCTTTCCGGTCCATCAACAGATACTACGATATTATCAATAGCCAAACGGACGATGTCTTTGGCAAATCTTCCCAAAAGCGTTCCGTTAGTATCAATAGAGACAAAAATACCTTTTTGTTTTATAAATCTTAATAAATCGATTATTGAAAGATGAAGAAAAGTCTCGCCCCCGCGAAGCAGCAATATAGTTCCTTTGTGGCGTGAAATCTCCTCGACAACGTTCTTCCAGATATCCTGGGATAAAACATTTTTTACCAGTGAGCGTTTTTCCCTAAGCCTTGAATTCCACTGCCCGCACATTTTGCATTTTAAATTGCAGGCATATGTCATGGTGAATGATACAACCTTTGGAAAAGGCAAATTCATAAAATAATTGAACCTATTTTAGAAATAGGAATTATGTTTTGTCGACTAACATCCTTACAAAATTTTTTAAATATTTTGCTCACAAAATTACGTTTAATTATGTCATATTAAAGCTTATCTATCGATGATTTTTTAATTTCTTCACGCGCAAATTACCGCAGTTTTTGTTTTTCCTGTACTACTTCACCTTTAACATCGATAACCTTACCCCGGCTACGGCCTTGCTGTTCGAATTGCTGGCTAATCCTGGAGACCATCAGTCTGATTTTAAGCATAAAAATTAAAATTAAAACCGCCTCTACCACCAACCAGAGGCCGACAGAATTAAAGATTAAATTGCCAAAAGCCAGATTAAGGATAATTAACAGAGGTAATAAACACCCCCAACCGCCCACCCACACATATCCTCCAGAAGGCATTAAAATTTCTCCCAATGCAACAGTTCCTTTAATTCTCTTTTAGCTATAGCTTTAAAGGCATTTTTCTCCAGCGGATACCCTAAAGCGACCATGCTGATTAACTTCATACTCAGTGGCACATTTAATAAGGTATTCACCTGCTGGGAATAAGGTTTCTTATCTCCGGCAACCCAGCAAGAGCCGATACCTAAAGCAGTTGAGGCTAAAAGAATGTTACAGGTGGCCGCGCTTCCATCTTCAAGAAAGTATTTTGTGTCCGCGGAAAATACCGCGATACAGGCAGCGGCCTGGGCCATAAATTTGCCGTTTTCCGCCACTTCAGCTATTCTGCTCAATACACTCTTATCCGTAACCACCACAAATTCCCAAGGCTGCAAGTTTCTCGCGGTAGGAGCAAATCTAGCGGCATCAACGATCTTTTCTAGCTGCCCTCTAGAAATACCTTTATTGTCAAATACCCTGACACTACGTCTAATTTTTAAAAATTTTAAAAAATTATCCATAGGTTCTCCTTAAAATTAAAAAACTATAATATTTTTTTACGCAAATCCTCAGGAATGGCTTGCGGCTTCAGGCAGCTATCAACGCAAACAAGGATGGTCTTGGCTTTAACAATTAGCAGTTTATTTTGATTATAGATTTCATGGAGAAACTCAATCCGCACACCGCTTGTTGCTCCAATTTGAGTCTGAATATCCAGTTCATCACCATAAGCAGCTGGAAACTTATAATCAATTTCCTGCCGGGAAACCACAAACATAATCCCAGAATCCGCCAACTGCTTAATGGAGACATTTTTTTGCTCAAAATACTCCGTGCGCGCTTCCTCTAAAAAATTAAGATAATTGGCGTAATAAACCACGCCTGCGCAATCCGTATGATGATAATAAATACGTTGTTTCATGTTTTTATTTTACCCTCAATCTATGGATTGTCAACCCCGCACCTTCTAAAAATTAATTTCTAAAACCAAAAAGCTTGATAAATTTAACATAAAGAAGACGGGGGGTCAACATATTCCCCGATAAAACTATCCATGTGAATGCTTTTAATTTTTCCGCGCACAATAACATTCTTCAAATTAGGCGCAAATGGCAATCTCACCTTCAAATAATTATCCGTTAAACCTTCTAAAAAAACAGAACTACCTTTAACTTCATCTTCAATTAAAACCTGGGTATCCGTGCCCAAAAAATTTTGCATAAATTTTTTACGGCACTCCTTAGCTACTGCCGCTAATTCATTACAGCGCGAACGGATTATTTCCGGATTTATTTCTCCTTTAAATTTTGCCGCCTTGGTCCGCGGCCGGCGAGAGTAAGGAAAGATATGCACCTTTAACGGCATAATCTTTCTGACCAGATTAACCGTATTCTGGAACCTATCTTCGGTCTCCCCGGGAAAACCAACCAAGCAATCGGTAGTAATAGAAATTCCCGGGACATCCGCTTTTAATTTAGCAATTAAATTTTCATATTTTTTTTTGCTATATTTACGGTTCATCAGCTTTAGGATATAATCATCTCCGCTTTGAATAGGAATATGCAAGTGCCGGCAGAGCTTTTCGCTATACCGCATGCATTTAATCAAATCCAAAGTAACGTCTCCGGCTTCAATAGAACTTAATCTTATGCGCGATAAACCTTTAATTTTCTCTAAAAAGCCAACCACATCAACCAGGTTTTCCTTGACTCCGGGACTTCGGCCGTAAGCGCCCAAACAAATACCGGTCAAGACTATCTCCCGATACCCGCAGGCCACTAGCTGCTTTGCCTCTTGAATAATCTGTTTTAATTTTTTACTACGCTCTTTACCGCGGATTAAAGCTACTTTACAATAGGAGCAAAAATTACTACACCCATCCTGAATCTTCAAAAAAGCTCGCGTATGCCGGTTAAAGCTGCTTACCCCTTCCGGAAAAAAAGATTTCTTTACAATTAAACTAATACCTTTAATTTTTTTTAACTGGCTCCAATCTTTTTCTGCTAAGCATCCGGTCACAATTACCTGTGCCTGAGGAGCAGCCTGAATACAGCGGCGAATAATATTGCGGGATTTTCGGTCAGCGCCAGAGGTAACCGTACAGGTATTTACCAGAAAAAAATCAGGCTGACTGACACTATCGGCTTCTTGAAAACCTTTGCTCAAAAACCGTTCACGGATACTTTGCGTATCATACTGGTTAACCTTACAGCCGAGTGTGAAAAACTTAACCGTTCGCCTTAGCTTATAATTAGTTCCCCGTAAAGTCAAAAAATTAGCGGTTAAATCCGGATTATTATTAGCTTTAGCTAAGCAGGCCAGATTAGTCTTGCGCATTTAATTTAATAAAGCTAACAACGGCAAGCGCGGCAGTATCCACGCGTAAAACCTGCTTACCGAGGGTAACCG
Source organism: Candidatus Omnitrophota bacterium (assembly GCA_043808425.1). Taxonomy (GTDB): domain Bacteria; phylum Omnitrophota; class Gorgyraeia; order Gygaellales; family Profunditerraquicolaceae; genus UBA6249. Next base: position 6,151 of record JAZDEW010000017.1, on the reverse strand, counting down.
GTAAAAATCCAGCCGCCTTGGCCAAAAAGATCTCCGCTAAAGTAAAATCGCCTTCCGGGCCGATAAGCACCATTATTTTTTTAAACGGTTGTGCCGTTTGATTAAAAATATTTTTAAGCGTTTTTCTTTCTGCTTCTAATGTCGGAATCAATTTTAAATCAAAATCCTGTGCCTGAGAGATCAACTCCTTAAAATCAGTTATTGGCTTGATCACGGCCAATTTACTGCGCTGACTCTGCTTAACCGCGCTTAGGGCAATTTTTTCCCAACGCTGGAAACGTTGTAATTTTTTCTGTTTATCTAGCTTAACAATTACACGTTCTGTCTGCAGGGGGATTATGCAGGCAACTCCTAATTGCGTAAGCTTGTCAATAATATCATCCATTTTTACTTTTTTAGGAATCGCGCAAGCCACCGTTATCTGGACATCTAAATCATTAGACGGCCTTTTTTCTTTTATCTCTAGCTTTGCACCACGAAAATCAATCTGGGCAACTACAGCCATATATTCATTGCCCAGGCGATCAAAAACTGCTACCTTTTGGCCCGGCTTAACCCTCAACACGTCGGTCAAATGATGCAATTGAGCGGCATCATTTATTATAATAATTTTATCAGATTCATTAATCTCCTCAACCATAAAACGATTCATTCGGCATCTTCCTTCTAATTAGCTTAGCAAAGCGTATAAATCATGGGGACGGTTCTATTTTTCATGAATATAGCTCTAGAAAAAATATAACCATCCCCATTTATTTCGCTTCTTTTTTTTCAGAAAAAACATCCGCGCTAAAAATATAAAGCTGGGTATCTTTATCTTTCCAGGCATTAGCGGCAATGCCCGCTTTTTGAGCGCAAAGATTATTCAAAAATTCCTCTTTGCTCCAGCCGGTTTCCGTGGCCACCTGCGGAAGAAATACCCCGCTTTGGTTTCCTCGCCGCACCAGCACCCCATGTTTTCCTAATTCGATCTTATCCGCGGAAGATACTTTCTCTAAGGCAGATAAAACAGAGATCTCAATTTCCACCTCCTTAAGATCTGACAAACTAAGCGCCTGAAACCGCGGATCATCTACCGCCGCTTCAATCGCCATATCCGCCACAGTCAGATAAAGGGGCTGACTACCAACAAGATTTCCAATACAACCCCTTAATTCCTGATGTTGATTGAGTGTAACAAAAGCCCCGCTTTTTTGATTTAATACCAGATCGGATTCAAAAATCGGCACTTTTTTGCCTGTCTGCAGATAAGTTGTAATTGCTTGCCGGGCAATAGTCAAAAGTTTTTCTTTTTGTTGAAAATTTAACAATTTTTCTCCTTCCGGCCTCATCACCGCGCAGCTGGCATAGCCTACTGTCCAGCCTCCCTTAGTTAGCTTTCCGGTTACCCTCGCGGAATTCGTATGATTTAACACTTCTGCACCTTGATATCCTAACTGACTGGCCATATTTAAAGCAACTACAGCCGCAAAACCCCCACAGGCTTGAGCTTTCCCATCACGTAATGCATAATACAATCCCTGGTAATCCATTCTTTTAATTAAACCCAAAGTAAACTCATCCACGCTATCTGCTTCTTTAAAATCATAGCCATGATACAAATCAGTAGAAGCTACCACTAAAACATCTTTACGTTGGCCAATGGCTTCTTTAAGCAAAAGGGCGATTTTTTTACAGCCCTCTAACGTACAATCTCCGATCACTATAGGAACAATTCCACCGCCTTCTGTAACAAAAGAATCCGGTAAAACCTTTTGTAAAAAGGGCAGCTGTACCTCTACGGAATGCTCGTTACTAAAAGCAGCCTCATCTTGAAAAACCTCAGAATCCTTATCCAGAATACTTTTAACAAATTCCTCATCAACATTAATTTCGCCTAAACTGGTCGCAAAACTCCCCTTTTTATAAAGCGCGGCTCCATTAAAAGCCTGATGATGGCTGGTTCCAAGAATAATTACAGTTTTATAGTTTTTATTCTTTATAAGCTTGTAGCCAAATGCAGCCGTTTGACCGGAAAAACCATAACCCGCATGAGGACTAATCAGCATAAAGATTTCTCCGGAGGCAGATTGAGGCGGTACATTCTCTAAGAAACTATCGATCAGCGTTGACAATTCTTCTTTTGGGGAAGGATAAAACTGTCCGGAAAATTCAGGCTGTTTTACGGAAGAGGCAAAACAGTTTAAATAGAAAAAAAATATAAAAATTTGAGTTAGGGGAATTATTCTGTAAGACATTAAATAAATTTTTCGTTTAGTAGCACTTAAATTTTCTTGTCGAAAAAATTAACGGTTTAGGCACTTTCGTTCGCTACGCGTTACTTTAGAATTTATTTCTTTTGGCCCCTCGACGCGCTACGCTTGCTCGGGGTCATTCGAATAACATAGTCTACCATGAGCGAAGCACGAAGTGCCGAGTCGAATGGTGGAGCTGAGGAGGATCGAACTCCTGACCCCCTCGTTGCGAACGAGGTGCTCTCCCAGCTGAGCTACAGCCCCTTTAATTTATAACTACTTTTACCGTGTTTGGATCCGCTCCTGATATCACTAGCCAAGAAACAAAAGTATACCTTAACTCGTAAAACTAAAAATTTATTATACCTATCTTTTTTTGAGCTGTAAAGCAAGATTTAGTTTTCATGTTTCTTCCACCCCGCTACATCATCAGAAAATTGGCTTGAGATATTATTGCGTTTAACGATATCCTGCGTAATCTTAGCGATGCCCTTACAGGAAAGAATAATTTTCTCTTTATATTCATTCTCAAAAACAATATTTTCTCCCGGCGTATTCTCGATGAATTTAACAAATTGCTCAAACGAATCAAACTCCTGGCCATTGACTTTAGTGATTATTTCATACCCGCGATCATGATAACCGATGTTCACCTCATCCGAAAGAACCTTTAGAAGAACAACAATTTCTTTTTTGCGTTTCTCGTTCAAACTGCCTAGGCCATGAGAAAAATAAAGAAAGGACAACGGTGGAAATTTATTATTTTCCTCACTCAAAGAGCTTATTAAATCCGTGCTTAATACCGTAAAAATTAAGCCGCCATAAATATAAAACGACGGTTTTTCAGAATAATTCGCGATTTTCACCAAATCCGAAATAGGTTTAAGCGAAACCTTCACAATGATTACTTTATTTTCACGCCGGATTTTCAACGCCGCTGTTTCATTAATCTTTCGCATATTAATAAGATGCTGCATATCCAGGCGCTCATTATTCCTAAAGGCAAATGTGCCATCGTCACTAATATCAACACCGTCAATCTGTAGAATTATATCGCCTTCTTTCAAGAAGCCATCCGCGGAAGAAAACGGCAGTATATTAGTCACCAAAACTCCTCCGGCATCATCTACGACTCCATAATGCTTACGTAGGGCCCTGTTTTCGGTATTGCTAAAAGAGATGCCAAGAAAAGGAAAACCCGCGTATCGGGCACCTTCTGAATCTTTTAAAAAATGATTGATCACGGGCGGAGGAATTATATAACCAATATTCTGACTAGTCAATATCCCCTGCATCACGATCCCCACAATCATGCCATTGTTAATCGCCGGGCCACCGCTGTTACCGGGATTAATTGCCGCGTCAATTTGCACTCCCAATAAACTCCGATAGCTATTAACATAATCAATGCTTTCCATGCGCGAAACCACTCCCTGGGTGATAGAAAGTTTATCGCCTCCCAGCGGAAAACCAATTACGGTTACTTTATCCTGAAGATTGGGTAGCTCTCCGATTTCCAAAGGCGTAACCCCATTAAAAAATTCAGGATCTTCCACGCGTAAAATTGCTAAATCACAATCATTTCCAACCGTCTGGACCTTAGCCATATACTTTTTTTGGCTAGACTCCCTACGGACCTGTATAAAGGTACTATGATTGACTACGTGAGCATTAGTCAAAACGCGGTTACCTTGAATAATGCATCCGGAGCCGGATATTTCTTGAACACCTTTAGACTGCCAAGGATTAATGTAATCTATGGTGTTGCGCGTGACAAAAATCTTAACCACAGAATCAGTTTTAAAATCCGCCGCTATAGCGGAAACTAATAAAAAACCGGCGAAAAAAAACATAAATCCTAAAATCATCATCCCTTCTTTTACGCTTATCCGCTTATTTTTTTTCTTATTCATTAGGTCTCCAAAATAATTAATAATTGGTTTTATTCATTCCAAACAGTAATAAATTATAGTTAATATGGCGATAAACATAAGAAAAATACCCATTATTTTAGTATTACGGATTTCTTTAGGCATAGAAATGGGCTCAATACGCCAATTAATTTTTTCATAAAACTTTCTTTGAATTTCAATAGTCAGCTCGGCCCGATAAAAAACAAATAGGCCAATGATTATGCCCGCCAAACAAATTGGAATAAATAATATATTCATCATCCAGCAAACCTCTCTCCTCTTTGCCCCCGCGCGGCAAGCCCGCTATGGATATTGATAAAATTATACCCCTAACCTTCAACCCAAGCAACAAACTTCTTTAGACAGCTATACAAAGCACACCGGCTACACTTCTTCATATTATTAATTAGCACCAAAATATCAGTGGCCTGGCAGAGATTCTTTTAGGAACCAGCTCCTAACACATTTTCCAGCTCTTATGGCAATAAACATAAAAAACGAAAACGCCTAACGAACTATTTACAAACAAAAAAGAGCTGAACGGTTAAGTCCAGCCCCTCTAAGCTTTTAAGCGAGAATGATTTCTCTAGTTTAATTTAATCCTTATCAGTTAGCAGCTTCTTGGGGCACTTGCGCGGCTGGCTGCTCAATAGCTGTATTAATTTGAGCCTGAACCTTATTCAAAACTTTCATGATGTTATCAAGCTCTGAGCTAACCCTGCTCAACTCAGCCTGTTTTACCTTTATTTCATTAATAAGCTCTATTATCTTTATATCTTTTTGTTGGATTACGGCGTTCAATGTAACAATTTTGCTTTTCGCCTGCTTGGCATATTCATAATTTTGATAGGCAATCCCAACGGCAATAATCAAAATTACCAGGCCTATCCCGATAACGACTAATCTTTTCTTCCCCATGCCCCCTCCTTTGCATAATCCATTAGATTTAATTTTTAAAATAGCCAGCAAGCTAGTAAAACAGTAGATACCTACCGTTTCTTAAAAACCGCAAAACACAAATTTATTTATTTTAGCTCTATCCTCTTTGTTTATGGAAACAAATTCTACACCCGTTTCATATGCTTTGCTGGAACTTAGAGTACCCACGCTAAATTCATCTGCCCAAATGACCTTTCCAGTTACACAGACCGGTTCCTTCGAACCTGGCAATAAAAACTTAAGTTTCAGCATCGTCTGAGGAGCTAGCTTTTCAAGAGCAACAATACGTATCCCGCCTTCGCTTATGTCCTTACTGTGGATCAAAGAACCCGATTCGGGTAAAGATATTATGGCATAATCTACCTCTATATTAAGCGAAACCCTGGGAAAAGCCCTTTTTTCATCAAACACCATAGATCCTCCTTATTAATTCTGTGTAATGTTGAATGTGTAATGTGTAATACGGGTACAATATATAATTATGTAATACAAAAACTGTTTTGTTTTTCATTACACTTTACACATTACACATTACACATTACGCAATATCTTATTCTAAGATCGCATACCCCGCTCACAATACTCCTATTATATTTATACAAAAAACTTTAATTTTTCTATTTATCATGGACATCCAAAAAATCCTGTATATAACTTATAAGATGCTTCAGAATATCTAGCGGTAAATCTATGAACTCTACGCCAACCTCAAAATCATCGCTAAAAGGCATTTCTCTGACCCACACACACCTGACCAATGCCTCGAAGCTAAATAAAGTCTTAGGAAAAGAGATTTGAATTTTCAAACAACTACCCTTAGAAATAAACTCGTGGGTTAAAAATCTCAACCCTCTCTGACTGATATCCTTGGTGAGGTATTCCTTTACTTCCACCCCGGGAAGAATTTCATAAACTACGCGCAAGCTTTCCGGAACCCGAAGATATTTTCTTCTCTCCGCTATCCTTCTCTCTAAAGATCCCCTTCCCTGCATTCTTCTCTCATGTATTCTTCTACCTTGCATCCTAATCCACCTTTTTTTTCTACTTAGAGCACCGTAAAAATAG
>JAZDEW010000016.1:0-24651 GCA_043808425.1 Candidatus Omnitrophota bacterium | reverse complement strand
GCCGAATTCATTATTACCGAAGAACCTGTCCACTTCGGGCTGGGTTATTCCACTGGCGGTTATCCACTGCTTAAGGCTTTCCGGGCTGGCTCCTAAGATATCCATCTCATTTAATTTACCCGTAAGGTTGCTTATTGCGCCCATTGCCGGCATGCTCTGGAGAGGAATATTCATTTCACCCGGATGAAGCCGTTGTAACAACCCGCTTCCGTCATTCTGAGGGAGGCCTACGGCCGACTGAAGAATCTTTTTAACTTCGTCATTCTTCCCCTTTGCCTTCGGCTCAAAGCCAGAGTGACGCGCAATTACGTTTTTCGCAATAGTCCCTAGATTTGTATCTATTCTTTTGTTAATTAATCCCAGATCTCTTCCTTCAATCCTTTGCAAATCATCGCTAATCAAATTATTAACGTTCCCCATCTTTTCGATAGCTGCTTTGATCACTAAGCCTTTAATCTTAAACTTATTTTTAACCCCAAGCATACCCGTGGACAATTCCTGTTGAACCCCAAAATTGTTCTCAGAAATTGCCGGATATTCGGTTAAAGCTTTATTTACTATCCCGGCAGGATAAGTTACGCTTAACTTTTTAATTGCCTCTTCTGTTCCCCATAATTTCTTCAGCTGGCGAAATTCGCTTAAAACCTGTGGAGTTCCTCTGGAAATAAAATGTTCCTCAACAGTACTTCTAATGCCCTCATCCAAAACATTATTCTCAATTTCCTTCTTAGTAACCATCGGGCCTTGATAAACTTTCAGCAATAATTCATCGCTAAGTTTGCCATCGGATAAACCTCTGAGTTGAGTTAAATCAAGCTGAAAATCTTTAGTGGGATCAATATTAAAATTATTTAATAATACAATATCCTCATGCAACCCCTGTTCATAATCTTTAATATCTATTTTCTTGCCCGAATATAACTGAGTAAAATACCGCATTTGTTTTTCTAAGGCACTCTGATAAATAGCGACTCTCTGGGCATAAATTTTCAATTCCGGATTTTTGGTATGCTTATCAACAAATCTGGCGAAATCGGCTTTTTTGTTATCGTCAGTCAAATCCAGCAATTCAAATAAATTACTCGAAGCCAGATTAATCTTGTTCGCCTTGGCAAAATCAAAAACCGCGGATAATTTCGTAAGCTCATCATGACCGGCATTAGGAATAAACCAGGGAATAAAATCAATGACCGCCGGAGAATTAAGTTTCGCGCGGATATTCTCCAAATCCTGATAAGTAATACTATTCTCGAATTCCCGGTAAGCGGATTTTAAGCGCAAGATATCCGTGGCCGCGTTAGCGCCGTTTCTGGAACTAGCGCTGCTGGACACTTGGCGGGAAATTTCCTGGATTTTATCCCAGGACTGCTTTTGCCGGCCGAGCTTATTTAAAATCAAATCTCTGGTGCCAGAATCATCTATTTTTATTTTATTTTTATCTATCAATCCTTTGAAAAATTCAAGTTTTTGCTCCACTGTGCCGCTGATAATATTTTGATAATCATTAAACTCCGCGCTGGAAATATCCGTGTTAAACGGTTTTAATACCCTGGCCAGGGAAAGAACCGAACTTAGCCCTTTAGTATTATAATTTTCCAACTCCACAAATCTGTTTTCAGTTAAACCAATAGCCAGCTCAACCGGATTATCAATATGTAAAAGCTGAACAGCTTTAATTCTATCTAGCATTTTGAACTGTTCTGCTGATAAAGACTCCGCTTCCTTGAACAGCTGCATAAACCTTAAGCCATTAATAGTCAGTTTTTTCTCTGTTTCCCGCGCCTGGCTATTTTGCGCGATATTTTCCGCTATAAATCCTTTAGAAATAAGATAATCCTGGATTCGAATACCAACCGCATTCTTTTCTATCCCCCCTATGGTAACCGGAATATTCATTTCCTTAAACTCGCTTTCAACTTTATTACTCGCGAATCTCTCCGCGGAAAGCCCTGACCTAGCAACCACGTCTCTTTCATTTTTATTCCAGACATCCTGCAAAGCATCCATAATTCTCAAATTTTTTATGCCGGCCTTTGAATCCGCTAAACTCAGGACATCCTTAAATTCAGCCATCGGCCGCATCATTTCCCGGCTCATTAACAACCGAACGCTTTTTTCCGGATTATAAATATTGCCTTGAGCATCTTTTATATTTGTAAACCTATACCTACCGCCGATACGGCCGGCGCCCTGAAGAACTTGTGTCGCGGTCATCAACTCCGGCTCAATAAGATTAACCACTACTTTCGTATTCGCCTTAGCCAAATAAGGCGCGGGATCAAAATTTAAACCTCTACCAATCAGGTTGGCTGTCCCGACAATGGCATAAGGAGCTTTTTTAGTCTTCAGCGAATCCAATAAAGCTTGCGCGGCTCTTTCCGGAGTCCGGCCGCCGATATGCACATATTTACCGGAAACAAATTTAAAATTTTCTCCGTTTTTCGCCAATACTGCCGGCTTAACGCCTTGAGTAGTTAAAACTTTCTTCACCAGGCGGGAAAGAAGATTATTGGGAGTTATATCAATATCCAGCCGGTCGCCTCTATTATTAATAACACTATCCGTTACATCTTTTACGGTCCGGCTTAAATCCGAATTCATCACCGGAGCTTCATAATCAGATGCTTTTACCTGGCCATAATCAAACTTGGTAAAACCCGCTTGCTTCAGAACAGGCTTTACCGTATCTGAAGCAGTGCCAGTGAATCCGATAATACCCCCCAAAATATTCAAAGCGTCAATAGATTTCCCCATATGGTCGCCTTTTAAAGGCCGGGAAATAAGCTTGGCACCGTGAAGTATTTCTAAAACCTGATGCTGGCCCGCGGGTATATGCAAATCAAAATTATGAATATCCCTGCCTTCCACTCCTCCAACTGTTACCGTATTGATATCTATCTTGGGGCCATAAATATCTATATCCGCGGCCGGAATAGTTTTAGTCCGAACAGCGTATTCTTCTTTAGTAAACGAGTTTCTTAATTCATACGAACGGTGCCCCCAAGCGCCATGGGCAATATGCTCGGAAATTTCTTGCTCGGTATATCCTATTTCTAAATGCTTACTTTTTACTTCTTTAACTAAATTCCGCACTGTTGAAGAATCCGGCAAAGGCAATTCCTCTATTCTCGGAATTAGCCTGCTCAATAACTTCTGCCCCTGAGCCATAGTTCTAAAATCTAATTCCGCGCTTGTTTCGCCTTTTATTTTATCTAATTTCATATCGTTAGGATTAACCTTGTTATATTTAATTTTATCGTAAATCTGCCGGCTTTTCCCCGCCACATCCAGCCAGTAATTGTATTCTAGATTACCCTCAGGCACATACTTTCTGCCCTCACTCATCATCAAAGCAGGAAGAAACGCCGGCATATCAACTTCATCCATAAGGGCATTACTATCTTTAATTCTGTTGGTAACTTTTTCTCTCGCCGCGTCCATTAGGCCTGAACGCATTAAATAAGTATGATAAATTGAACTATAAAGTTCATAAGGAATAACCACCACATCATTATTCATCACTTTATTAATAAAATCCTCCTCCTGCTGAAGCTTATCTTCAAATCTATCCACGCTTTCGATTTTTAATCCTTTTTCCGTTATCTTTTTTGGAAAAATAACATTAGTTTCTAAACGTTGCTGAATTTCCTTATGGTTAAAACCGACATCATTAGCTCCCCGCAGAACCGCTTTCACATCCTCAGCAACCACTTTATTAGGAGTCAAAATCAGAGTTACCTTGTTATTCTTGAGATTATCGCCTATTTTATACGGTAAAACATAAGCTAATAAAGCCGTAGTCTTGCCAGTACCTAAGCCTCTGATTACCGTCAAACGCTCATTAATCCCGCTGGTAACCATACTTTTAAGAGTCGTTACCTGGTCTTCAAATAAACTTTTCACCGGTATAGGCGATTTCTTAAAAAAATCGTTTTTCAAATCATTGGGGCCGCCCTTTAAAGTTGAGCTTATCTTATTTGTAAAACTTGAAAGTTTATTTTTAATTTTATGGTCACCGGAATTAAAATTAGGAGCTATTGTGTTAGGAATAAGATAAACAGGGTCGCCTATTTTAGCAGTTAATAACTGCGGGGTAAGCCGATATTCAGCCGGAACATTATTTTTTAAAGCAGTATAACTGTGCGGGCCGACTTTAAAAACCTCTCCCTCCAAATTCCCAATAGCTTCGAAAGGTTTACCGGTTAAAGCATAATCCGTCATAATATTTTCGCCTATCCCTTTCTCCAATTTCTTTTTTTCAGCCATTTTAGTCAAAAGACTGAAAGCATTATCCATTTGTTCTGTCTTTTTTATTACGGACATGGAACCCGTAAGAGATTTCAGCTGTTGTTGAGAATTCCGGCCAATTCCGCTCCTCCAAAGAGCCGGCCCGAATAAAACCGCCGCCGAAACAAACGGAATTCCCAAATCACCGTTATTCCATCCCTGCCATAAAGACGCCGCGGCTAAAGGCCCCATGACTACCGCCTTAAAAGCTAAAGGCTTAACCCAAGGCTTATTGACAAAATTGTTAACCCTGGGGTTAGCGGATAGAAATGAATCAAATTTACTTCCTATACCCCTGGTCTTAACATTATCAGCGGCATTCTTAATTTCTCTACCGCCGCCGTATAAAATAAAAGCACTGCCTAAACCTCTACCTATATTTCTATAATTAGCGTGATAATCCTGAAATGGGTTCTGAATTTTTGCCAAATAATAGATAAACGACCCTGTGCGCAATCCCACAATATCTTCTACCGGGCTAACAATGAAGTTGGCAAAACCATGGAACCCTTGGCCAGGATCAGCACCCACTGAGCCGCCAATAGAGAGGCCGGTTAAAGGAGTAAAAGAACCAACTGATTTCACAAATTCTCCGGCATAAGGAACCCCCAAACTATTTATTCCATTGGCTAAACCATAAACCGCGGCGGTATTTACTTCCGCTAATCCCGTAAACGCTTTTTCATAAACATTAAACTTCCCCCCTAATTCCCCATTCTTATTGCTTAGCTGGACTATTTGGGTTAAATGCGCGGCTATTTCCGGATCATCAAATTTAATATCCTTGTATTTTTCTTTATCCGCGACTAAAAAATCACTCACTTTTTCCGAAGTAGCTGTTTCTCCGGGAAACGCTTGGGATAAATCACTAATTGCTGTTTCATAGCTATTAACATTAAAACTTCCCGGCTGGCGAATATGCTGCGCCAAGCTGATTTTATCCATTAAATTAGTAATCTGGCCCTGATTATGCGTATATGCGCTGAAGGCTGGGGATTTTAATGGAGAATAACCGTATAAAGTATTTCCCATTAATAGTATTCCCGTAGGCGCAAGAACCCATTTGCCATAAGTTACAACCGGACGGCTGTTCAGCAGTAAATTTTTACCTTGGGGGATATAATTAAGCCCCCGGCCTAATTGGCCGCTGCGTAATGCCCAAGAGCCAATATCTATTGTTAAAGAAGGCGCGTATCGCGCAATCCCTGTTCCTATTACTCCAACGCTCGATGCTAACAGTTTTTCTCCGGCCATAGTTGGCCCGGTTATAAACAAAAAATACGTACCCAATGCTTTCCAATGCTCTTTTCCTTTCGGACTATCGTTAAAACCGGGTTTCAATATAGTTTGATCTCTTGCCCAGATAGCTTTATTATAAACATCGTTTTTTATATTGGCTAGGCCATTATTAACCGTAGTTGAAATTTCTTTGCCCCAATTAGCTTTTGCGGCCTGAGTTACTGTTTGCGGATTTTTAGTAATCACTCCCGCGGCTAATCCCGCGGCAAACTTGATAAGGCCAATTTTATTTGAAATAGAATCGAATCTTGCCGGCGATACCCCCGTTACCTGCTGGATCGCCCCGGAAACCCTTGTCGCGGTATTATAAATAGTGCGAGCTTGGGATACATACGACTGTGCGGTGGATACATATGATTGTGCGGTGGATTTAAGATTGGGCAAACTAGGAAGACGAGATTTAAATTCATCGGTAAACCCCGCCCAACATATTTGTTCAGGCAAAAAAACAGCCGTTACTAATAAAGCAACAAACCTTATCCAAGGGCTAAATTTTGATTTATACATTATCTTCCCAGCGCTATTAGCTATCCAGCAAAGTGGCTGCCACCAACAGTGGCAGCCACTTTGCTCTTAATATTACCCTGATATACTCGTTATAAACTCGGATATTACGCTAGTTTCAGCCGCTGTTACTACTTGTTTCGTCGCCAGCGCAATCTGCATATCCGGCAATTCAATCGTGTACATCAGGTTTAATTTAGCTTTAACTTCCTGCCTTTCTTTAACAATATTAACCAAAGCCTCTTGGGCAACAACGCCTTTACTAAGCCCAGCAATTGCTGCATAAAACTTCTCAGACGCATTGTTAGCCTCACTATTATCTAACACTGTGGTTATGCCCATAGCTAAAACATCAGTACTTAAGCTATTTTTCGTAAAAACCAGCCTTTTTACTATAAACTTACCGGCATCTTCTTTAGCTTCAGCGGAAGATACCAATGCTAAAATTTTATTAGGCGAAATATCCAAACCTGAAATCGCCGCGGCTAACGTATCTGCTATAACAATATTTTTGTTTTCAGTTCCTCCCAATAAATCCCTAAAATTATCCGCGCCTTGGCCGTACAATATAAACTGAAAATTATCCCCTGCTAACTCAATAGCTTTAAGTAAAGTGGAAGTTGCCCCGGCTAATTTAAAGAACTCCGGGCTGATGATTATCGCCCGCCGATTCGCTAATAATTGAAATCTTAAAGCGCGTAATCCACCTTCTATAATATCTACCATAGCCCCCGTAGTGCTACCGATAGACATTTTATTCTCATACACACTATCAATCTTTGCGAGAAGAGCATGATAGTCTCCCTTTTTTCTTATATCGAATTTTCCTTTTTCTAAAATATCAGCTATTTCCCCTTCGATCTCTGAAACAACATACTCTTGACTATCAATTGCTTTAGCAACCTCAGAATCCGGTAATTGAGTAGAAAGAGATCTTCCTGCCCAAACTTCTTCTTTCTGTTGTGAATTTCCCGCTTCCAACACTATATTCACAACTATATCGCCATTTTCTCTAAATCCAGGCGCAGCACTAATTCGCAATTCGCCGCTTTCATCCTGTGCAACCTGTTGCTGCGACTTAACCAGGGTATTCACGAGATCATCAAGCTGTGGCCCGCCTAAGGCAGTTTTACTCATTAAATCCACGGTAAAGAACTTTTGAATAGCCGCCTCCGGAATATTAAATTTCAGTTGCAGTTGATTAATAATATTCCGAATTGCAGGAACCAAATTAACAGGCTGGCTTGAAATCGGCGTTGTTACTCCGGTTTCAACTGTAGGACTTACCTCCAAACCTTCTGCCTTTGCCTTCAATTTTAACTTTTCTTCCACCGTGTTTAACATACGGAGTATATATGAAAAGGATTCCATATCTTCATGGAAAAGTCCCACAACCTTATCCTTAACAGTCTGTATGCTACCCATAGCACGTTCGCAATCAGCTTTTTTTCTTAAATCAAAATTGCCCATATTTAAAAGAGGAGTTATTTGGGTGTCGACCTCATTGGCAACCCGATATGAAACATCCGAGCCCGTGCCGTATAACAAAACAGTCTCTTTTGCCTCTATGTCTCCAAATTGCAATATTATCTCTACTTCATCTCTAGACTTTCGTTCAGCTTTAAGTTTAAAATTTGCACTCTGTTCAGTTTCTTGATTCCTTATACCGGAGGTTTCGACAATTACTTTTTCCTCCAGTGTTTCATATAACTTTTTATCTGAGGACTCAAGAACTTCTTCTGTTATAAACGGGCCTGGCACATTTGCCGCTGAATAGTCAGATACTGCCTGTCTTATACGATTGAACCCTTCCACGGTATTTGAATTAAGTTTATACCCATATTGCATGGCTTTACCTCTGAGCACTTCCACCCCGGGTATACCCAAGCCCTGCAGAAGCTCTAAGAAAGCGCCGCCGCCAGTGGAAACGAGCGAGAAATCACTCGCTTTCATCCCCAAAAGCTCAACTGTGGCTCCGGTATCCGCTCCTCCAAGTACTGACACAGCCTTTTTACTAGTGTTCGCCCCTCCAATTATTGGTGTCACAGCTTTACCTTTAGTCGCCTTTGCTATTGCTTCAAATATACCTCTAGTTCCTTGGGTAAATTGCTCAAATTCAATGACTCCCGCCGGGCCATTCACGATTACCGTGCCGAATTTACTCTGGCCATCTTCATCCAACAACATTTTTCGGAACATTTCTACAGTTTGAGAACCTATATCATAGTATCCCATTGTAGCAGGAATATTTTTTACCTCACGCATATCTACTTGTTCACTTTCATCTGCCGGGAGGCGATCCGCCACCACAAAGTCTATGGGAGCAACTATCTCAACGCCTTCCTCATCAGTAATTTCAACAATCTCTTTGGCCGCAGCTAAGATTCCTTCATTAACTAAGCTCTTAGACAACCCAAGTTCCATCCCCGGATTTTTAATCATCAAAAATGGAATTGCCGCGCCGCCTAAAACAACTAATTTGTCTCCTCGGGTAAGTGTATTTTTAATTACATTCTTCAACATAGGAATTTTATCCTCAATTTTGGGGCCGCCCCCAAAAACAATCATCGCGGGATGCTTAGCGTTTCTGATAGCCTCTGTGCCAAGTTCAAATTCATTAGCCAAAGATGTACCGATTATCATCGGCACACCAGCATCGCCAGTAACGCTAGCCTGTTCGCCCCGGTGCATCACACCCAACCCCATATTAATCTTTACTACGCCAGCTCCGGGATTATTCACATTCCTCCCTACATGCAGCTTTTTCACAAAGTCATTCCGGATTTTCTCATCAGTAGATTTTTCAAGTTTGGCAATGGCCGGATCCAACCTTAAGTTTTCCATTAAGAATATATCCCCCGGTTTCGCGCTTGCGATAGCGGCATAATGTTCAGAACTTCCCGGTTTACTGATAAATTTAACCGTCCGGCCTAAACGCTTCTCAAGAATAGGTACCAAGAACCTCACACTTTGCGGCCCCTTCAAATTAGTCCCCTTGGGTTCAAAATGCACCTCAAACACTAAAATCCCGCCAGCGTCAGAGATAGCTATTGACTCAGAAATTATACTGTCAATCCGGGAATAATTTGTAATTTCCCAAGTGCGCGAGTCATTGGGATTTGCCTTGGAATCATTAATAGGCATATTAAAATCAGGCCTTCCGTAAAATACAATGTCGTAAATCTCATTTTTGTTTAGCTGAGAAAGCTTAACAATACCTTCCAATGGGTCTCTCATATAAACTGCAATCAGTTTAGAGATATTGCTTAAATCAGCTCCCACGGCAACCTCGGCCTTGCTTCTGTCTACTTCAATACGCACAAAATCTTCAAACTTATTTCCTACTGAATATGTTTTTTGATTGCCAGCAACATACATCTTTTTATAAAAGCTCTTTCCTATATTCTTCTGGTCCGCAAGTTTTTGCGCAATTACAACAATTTTTCTAAAATCCTCTAATTTTGTACTTGCGCCCCCAGGTAACAGGCCATCCACATCCGGTAAACCCATAATCTTTTCCGCGTTTTCTGGATTCCCGGTCCCGCCATAAATAATCCTTATTTTTTCAGATGTTTCACGAGCATAATTAGCCCTAATAAGGCTTCTGATAGAGGCGTGCATATCCTGAATATATTCTGGTGAGGCCGCAACACCGGTATTAAGATCAGTGCTAATAGCCCAAATCGGCTCATAGGCAATTACAGTATCCGCTACTTCTTCAGCAGTCAGGTATTTAAACATCTGCTTAACTTTGTCTCCCACTATTCCCTTAGAATTACCTGCCTTATGATCTGCGTCAGTCTCGCCTACTGCAACAACAATGTTTCCGGTGATTTTACCCTCTCTTTTTAATTCGTGCGCGCGCTTCAGGGTCTTGGCTATTTCTTCAGGAGAAATTCCGGTAAAATCCACTATTTCTGAATGATTAAAAAGCACATCATGTATTAAATAATGCTTAACCATCTCTTCCAGATTCACAAAACCCTCTCTGTGGCCCAAAATAGCATTCTGCAAAAGAATCCTCACCGGAACTTTTTCAGCGGGAATTTCCTGTTTTATTAACTTTACCCCCTTTAGCGCGGAGGCAAATTCAGCAATCTGCGGCAAAACCGGCGCCAGCGCGATTTGTATATAATAAGTATTTACGCCTGAATCTATAATACCCCGTATCTCTTGCTCATTTAATACAAAATCAGGATTAGCGCAAAGTAAAAAACGCGGTATAATCTGCATATTTAATTCACTGCGCTTCTGAAAACTATCAGGACTTTGGAGTATCGCGGCATTAACCCGCTGGAACGCAACACTTACTTGCTTGAAAACCATACCACTGGGTAAAATAATACCCCCCACACCCGATATCATAGCTAATTTTTCTATTTCGTCCACGCTTACATTAGCGTCGTTGAGCTTAAGGGCTATCCTGATTCTCGTAGATACCATGGCTCCTAATTTAGAATCATTACCAAAAGAATTGGAAACATACCCAGAAATAGCATTACGGACAGCTTGTATATAATCAGCAAAATTAGCTAATGTCTCATCGGCCAATTCACCTGCTTCCAGCGAAACTGTAATTCTCACCAAATCTTCCGGAGAAATATCCTTTAATCCTTCGGTAATCTGACGATTGATAGAAGTTAAAACTGTGCTACTTGTCTGGTCTTCCTTACTTATATACAAATTGAATATAGGCGTAGCTAATCCTGACTCCAAAGCTTTCTTTAACGCGGCATTTACCTGGCCATTAACATCCACGCGTTTTTTCTCCGGACGATTGCGATTTGCCTTTTCTTCCAGTGTTCTATAAAAACCTGAACCGATGATGGCGCCTGTGGCACCGGCTTTTTGGGCCGCTTCCACGCTTACCCTTCCTGTAGTGGCTCCAGACTTAGCCATTACGCTCTGAGCAATTATCTCAGGATTACTCTCTATCTCCCGTTGATGCAAAGCCAAGAGCAAATTTAAAGTTACATACTGATTCACATATCCTCTCTCGTTGTCATAATGGATCCCGATAGATACTGTGCCTGTATCAGGATTGACCACAGTCATCGAAGGATCAAAAACCCCGCCAAATTCCTGGCCAACTACTTCCAGAGATGTTTTTAAATCAGCGTAACCTAAAGAGCCCTGTAAGCCGCCATCAATTTCGGGTGTTTCTGTTACAAGCTTAACCTGCTTATTTATTTCTTCAACAGTAGGCAGCCCCAATCCATCTTTAGGTATAACCTGAAAATCATAGTTTACCAATGAGCCATCATCATTCCCCACCCGGAGCGCTACTCCGCTAATGGTATTTAAAAGCTCATTGATTGCCTTGCCTAATTCCGTAGAAGCACCGGTAGTTTCATAAACAATATTACCCCGGCCATCCACCGACCGAGTAATATTCTTAAGTATATCTCCAAATTGGCTGCCTTGTGTATTGGTAACCGCGTGTATGGTGCTAAAATGCCCGGATACTACGAATAAAACTTTTAAGAGAGCTTTGGCTCCTGTAGCTGCGGCATTAGTGGTACAAGAAGCGCAAGAAGCTATTCGCAATAAATCCCATACCGGAATAATAGCTTCGGTATTTACTCCTGGAAGCAAGGACAAATCAGCCGCTGGCATACCAGGTATTGTTGCCTTTGCCGGAGCGGAAATAAGGCCTCTGCCTGCTCCACCCGTAACAAAAGGTAAAACTTTGCCAAATTCCGTTAATTCTCCAGAAGCTTCATCAAACAGAACACGTTTATTCAAATATGGCATTTCCTTCAATACTTTTATGGCCAATTCTTTAACGTAAGGATTATATCTAGCAAAGAATTCTTCGGATGACTCTTTTTTTCCGGGAGATATAGCTTTTTTATCCGGCCTAACATTGGTAATAGGAACAATTAGCTGTTTTCTTACCCCCACAGAAACCATACGCGTAAAAGGCGCGCCCGGGATATAGGTTAATCCTACGGAAGTTCCATTTTTTAATTTCCCCTGAGCAGTCCAAGTCCCATCTTGATTATCTACGAGATTCATTCTGGAAACGTCTTCACCGTGAAGCTTCATAGCTATTTTGAGTTTCCCGGACGTCTGCGATATAGGTAATTGAACTAATAAATTACCATATGGTGTGCTTATCCTATAAAGCCGCTCTCCATTCTTTTCACTAAGAAGAGTACTGGTATCTTCATTTATTTTTACTATTCTCTCCTCTTTGTCAGTAAACTTAAAATGTTTTTTACCCCCGGTAAGCTCCACAAAATAGGGCGCTTCCCCAAATACCTGGTCAAATTCCATAAAAGTCGAGGTAACTTCTTTTTCAGCATCCTTTTCCCTTACTCCATTTATACCCACAATTACAAAATTCGGGTCATCCCAATACCTGCGCTGCAGGTTAATACCCATACGGCCTCTTGCGCTATTAAGGACTACTGGAATTGGCGCTCCGTCAGGAACCACCTGCAATCTTATTTTCTGAGGTATAGCTGGTATGGTTCCTTTAGGAACTTCTAAACCGGCTTTTTGCTGCGTCGTGGCAATATTTCCTTCAAACATCGCTAGCTCGGTCACAAAATCTAACGTTTGTTTGGCATAGCCTGTTTCTGAATAATACCCCTTCAATACAACTATCTTATAAGCAGGCCCATCCCCTACTTTAACGTCTTTTACTTCGGTTTCTTCCGGGACAAACACTAAAAGTTTTTGATTAGAAGCCTCAAAACTAGAAGCGGTAGGCCTTCCTTCGTAATCAATTAATCCCTTGAACGCGCCATCGCTTGCTTGAATGAATGCATCATTAATCACAGTTTTGGTTAAACCAGATACAAAACCATCTATACGTAGTTTTAAAAGGACAGCATTTGCTCCAGTGGGAACAGCAGTATCAAAGACACGACCGGCAAATTTCGCTTCGGCAGCAGGGTCTGAGTTCATGATTTTGCGCAAAGCTAAACCTGCCTTGCTTGAGATTTTGTCAATAGTCCTGTTACCCTCTCTGTCTGTCCGAACAGCTTCTATTGCAATTACATCCATCTTCGCTCTCTGATTTTGCGCTTTCACTGCGCCTTCTACAACTTTGGCCATTAAACTAGTAACCGCGGTTACTGGCTCAGCCAAAACAAAATTTCTCGAACTCGGATTTAATTGAGTGCCGGTATTAACTCTATTTACCAAAGGAATATTAACTAATTCCGCGCCTTTATCCTCTTCGGGAGTAATCACTACGACTTTCAGCTTGGGAGAAGACTTTAGATACTCAGCGATACGCGCAGCCTGCTGTTTTTCTTCAATCCCCTTAGCTTTCGTCTTTTCTGCATCATCAAGATACCCCTGTTTAATTGCTTCGATTAGAATATCCACATCAAGTCTTATAAGCTCTTCGGATTTGGCTAAACTATTATAAAGCGTTATTTTCTTGCCATTGATAATTAAATTATCTCCCTGTAATTCTACTTTATATTTTGCATTTCCTGAAACTAAGTTGGATTTTAAAAATTTAACCAGCCGCTCCTTGCTAGAAAACACGCCATTCGCATAATCACCTAAGAATATAGCTGCCGTCACAAAATTTGGGTTACCGTCTAAAAGCCTAAATATATTATCAAAAATTCTATTTATGCCTCCAAAAAGCATAATATTCTGATCCGCCGCAAAAGTATCAATGTTGAAGGCTATTTTTACCGGTTTCGCAAGATTGCGTTTCTTCTGCGAAATTTCTCGGCCTATTATTTCTTTTTGTTCAAATTCTGCCCAAGTCAAAAATTTACTCACTACCGGTACAGCTTGAACCGGTGTGGGAATAGTAGTCGTGGGAACTAATGTAAGCGTGGCAGGCGCGGGAGTTAAAACAGGCGTAGTAGAAACAGAAACCCGCCCGAGTATTTTATCAAATTTTGGATCTGAAGAAGATTCTGGCTTATTTAAAAAAGCTACGAGTTTCTCAAGATCGCCGGCACGGTCAGTAGCAAGTACATTATATACTGGCTTACCCGAAGGTAAGCCTATTTCCGCAGCCAACTCTTTATCTACATTACCTTGTCTTAGTTCCGCTACTTTCTTGCCTTGTTTGGCGTATTCCGGATTTAAAACCGGAATAATTTTTCCATCTTCTTCTAAAAAATAATAAGCGCCGCCCTTCATATCACGGATAGCGGGATAAATGGAAGTAAATTCATCGCTGACCCAATTCATCATTTTCAATACCTTATCCGGAGAAGGATTAATCGTAATATGGCCATAGGTGGAAGGAATAGGAACAATATCGCCTTTTTTCGCGTGGATTTGCACCGCATCCACCACATTGCCATCTTTATCTATTTTTTGAAGATAATAGATTGCTTCTCCCTCTAAAACCACATATACTTCCGTAAAGCTATCTTTTATGCCTGGGGCTTTCGGGTCTTGACGATTAGGATCATCCAGCGCTGGATGATAATGGCCGGCGGTTTTCATTAACTCCTTGCCTATTTTAGGAGAAGAGAGAATTAAAGTAACATCGGCGCGAATTTTTTTCTGCTTAATAAGTTCAGCTATTTTTTCTAGTGAGTCCCCCCTTTTACCTTCAAATTTCGCAAGCACATTTCTCATCATCCAATAAGCGACTATCTGTTTATCTTTTTGCTGAATAGCTGCCTGATCACTGAATAATGTATCGAAATCGCCTAGAATTCTAACAGCTCCAGTCTTTTTTTGGCCAGCAACCGTGAATTCTTCCAAGTTCCAAATACCTGTTTGCTTATTTTTGTTAAATAGCGCTTTTACAAGCGGCCCAAAAATCGTATTATCTTCAACAATTATTCTTTCATTATCTCCAAATACCTTCATCTCTTCGGTAATTTGGGATATATTGCCGGTTTTCGCCAGACTTGGCCGCAATTTATCCGCGTTAGCGAAACTACTTACCGGAACACTGGTAAGAATAAAACTTATTGCCGTAAACCCGGAAATTAATTTTGAAAATAACGTTTTCTTAGTAAACTGGCTAAACATTTTTTCTTCCCTCCCTATATGACATATTGATATTTACATTGACAAAGAATTATTCCCATAGTAAACTTTTGATTGAGGTGGCGAAAAATGAAAAAAGCTAAAGAAGCGCTTAAACATATCCAAAAAATCCGCCAGTTGATGTCTAAAGTCAAATCTCCTTACGCGGGCATGAAGGAACAAGAAATAATTGACGAAATCCG
The DNA here is from genome assembly GCA_043808425.1 of Candidatus Omnitrophota bacterium. Taxonomy (GTDB): domain Bacteria; phylum Omnitrophota; class Gorgyraeia; order Gygaellales; family Profunditerraquicolaceae; genus UBA6249. The sequence continues at coordinate 9,391 of JAZDEW010000016.1, read as the reverse complement.
CAAAACCAGAGAAAAACTTTGGGAGGAAAAACTTGCTGGTCATTCTCGATAGCAACGAATATATATTTGCCCTTGGCGCTATCCGGAAAACAACCTGCGAAAGGCTAATCGAAGAGGTTTCGCAGCGCACCAAAGATATTACTGTGCGCATCACAAGGTTAATTGTTGATGAGGTCCGCAATAATTTAACTCCGGAAGCCTTCAGGGAATTTATGATTTTTATAAATAAATTAACTACGATAGACGAAGAATTCCTGGTTCCTTTTGAATTAGGCGCCAAATATGAATCTTTCGGATTTAAGCCCGCCGATGCCTTTATCGCCGCGTATACGGAATATGTCGGCGCGGATATTTTAGTCAGCGAAAACCGCCATTTTCTCACCCACCATAGCGATTTGCCGTTTAGAATTTTAACCGCAGAAAAAAGTTTAAATCTCATCCAACGCCCTCACAGATAATTGTGGTTTAACTATTTTTACCCGCTGATACCCACAGCTTCAAGCGCGGTTTCATAAGCAGCTTGAGCTTTTGCGCTCTCTTCAGTTACTTTTACCAATGGCACTTCGGAAATACTCATGCTCACATCATTTAAGCTATTGATCGCTGCCAACGTTTTTTCATCAATATTATCTTTATTGCTCTGAACAAAACCCTGGCTTAAATTCTGATACTGTTTGACTATGCCTTCATTTTCGGAAAAAATACCCGTAACCGCGCGAGCAATAACCAGAGGTATATTATTTAGGATATTTTCCTTCGCGTTTGGCGCCTGCAGATTCATCAATTTAATGCCGGTGTAATCATTAACAAACTGCCCGGCAACTAAATCCTTAAATTGCGAAATATTCTCAAAATTAAATTCCTTTTTAATATTCTCTAAATCCTCCGGAGAATTAATTAATGTGATATTTATATTGTGAACACCTTGTTTTTTCACCGCGTCTAACGCGGCATTCAACCCGTCAGAAATAATTATATCCGCTACTTCTTCCACGCCTAAGCGCTTTAACTTATCCACTGCAGCCTGGTCATTTGCCCAGACTGTAATCGCGATTCCGATTTTAGTTTCTTTTATTTTCCTTAACGCGGACAAAAATGAATTTTCAAATACGGCATTTGCGCCAACAACTAAAGCGCCTTTAAAAATATCGGATTTCTCAAAAATGCTCACAAATCTGTCATTTGCTCTAGTATCAAAACCGCTATTAACTTTTCTATCCAAGGAGGTCAAAACTTCTCCGTTGCTTTGGATGATCGGAATTTTTCTGCTTTCCGCTAAAGTCGTCCAGATCCTGCGCGGATTTTCCAGAGCCAACTCTTTGGCTCTATCATTTATCCGAATATACGGGCTACGCGGATCCAACGCTAAGAGATAAGATAACAATCCCTCTGTGTTTTCACTCAAAAAGTTAATCCCCAAATCAATATATTTTCCTAGCACTAAAACATTAGCCGGCTTAGCTATTTCCATTCCGGACATAAACCCATCCACTCCAGGCACCAACCCAGCTTCTTTCATAATTTTTAATGCTTTTTCCACACTCCCTAATTTCGTAGGCGAATCTAACCGTATACCAATATTCTTACGCCCGGAAACTTCCCTGGCCATCTTTATTGCTTCTAACTGCCAACGATAAAATTCTTCATACTTAAAATATGACTGTTGCAAAATAGCCCAAACTTTTTCAAAATCATCACCAGCAATTTCCCGAACATCCTCTTCTTTTAAGGCAACATTTGTCTTTAAACGCACTGTTGCGGAAGAGACTTCCTCCCAAACACCATTTTTGTTGTTGGGATCTAAAATTGAGCCCTTTATGGAATTGAATACACTCAGGCTTAATTTGGCAACAATCCCCGACTCGACCACTTTCTCTAAACCTTTTAAACCTAAATGGGGATTTTCATCATACATTTCGTATTTCTCTCCCCCCAACAATAATTCAGCCGCATTTTTTTCCAAATCTTCAGTAGTATAAATAATCGGCATATCTTTAGGCGTAGCCGCAACTTTAGCCATAATCGCTTTAAAAATAAAATTGACCACATATTCTTTGGCGCTCTTACCGCCGAATTTTTCCTTTAACTCCCCCCGGATAATTTCTTCACTAAATTGACATCCTATACCATCATACCCCAAAAAGAACAAAGGATGGATCCCCAATTTTTTAATTATCTCGTTAGCATCCACTTCCACCGAATTGATTCTCCGGGGATTGCCTGCCTGCTGAGGAATTACCCAGTTAGCAATAACAGAATCAAATGGAACATTAACTAATTTCGCTTCTTCATCCGCAATAACTTGATTTACTTTCGCGTACACATCTTTAACAACACTTATTGATTTTATACCGCAGCGCACTAGAAAAGCGGCAAATTTGGGATCATTAGAAGGCCTTTGCCCGCAATATCCCGACCAAATACCATATTCCGCGGCTTTTTTGATAACAATCTCCAAGGCCACAAGCATAGCCGGATCCCCTTCATCAAAATAAACTAGCATTTTTTCATTATCCCGGCCAAGGCCTAAGGTAAACTGCGTTAAATCATTTGAACCAATAGACATAAACGGCTTGGTCCCATATTTTTGGGCTAAAACGGCCAGCGTCCGGTAAAAATCGTCGGATTGAAATATAATGGAGGAAGTTTCTACCATAATTCCAATTTGCGGCTTGTCCTCGCCATCGAACAAACCTACCTCAGCCATCAATTCCACCGCCTCAACCATTTCTTCCACAGTCCTGACCACGGGAAGCATTATATCTATATTCGGCTGAAATTTTCGCGCTAACTTAATCGCTTTAAGCTCCAAAATAAAAGCTTCTCGATAAGAAACATCTAACATACGGTAAACCCCGCGAAAACCCAACATGGGATTATTCTCTGTCGGCTCAAAAGGAAGGCCACTGACTTGATTAGCGTATTCGTTAGTCTTAAAATCAACCGTGCGTGCCTTAATACGCTGCCCTTTCATCTGCGCGGAAGCAGTTTTAATCAAGGTTTGGGCGAGTTGATGAATAAAAAAATCATCATAAGTTTTTATTTCCCGCTCTAAAAGAGGAGAATATCCTGCCGCGGCAATGATTCCTTCTATCTTTTGACCATATGGAGCAAGAACATTCTTTTCTGCCCATTCTTTAGCCTGAGCATCCTTAAAACCATCTTTCTGGGCTTTATCCCAAACTAATCCAGCCAAAGGATGAATCAAAATCTTTGTGGTATGGGCAAACTCTTCACGGAAAAGCCCATAACCGTAATAGGAGATAAAATTAGAGTATTGCCAAATCTTCATCGCTACATCGTCGGAAGAATTGATAATACCCAGCTCGGTTTTAGTGGGACGTAAATCTTTAATTTTCGTATATCTAACATCTTTAACTATTTCCAGCGCGCCTTTATAAACTTTACCTTCATTGCCATCAACAGTAACCACTTCTCCTTCAATCAGAACTTGGGTCGCGTTCTTCGTTCCCACCGTGCAAGGAACTTCCAATTCTCTGGCAACAATAGCCGCGTGACAAGTAAGCCCGCCTTCATCGGTAATAATCCCCGCGCACCTTTTCATTGCCGGAACCATATCCGGCTTAGTCATGGTGGCGACTAAAATATCTCCTATTTTAACCCTGTCTATTTCTTCCGCAGAATCGTCTTTCAAAATTACGACTTTTCCTGACGCGGCCTTAGGCGCGCCGGAAATTCCGCTCAAAATAACTTCTTTATCTTTTTTGGCTTCTTCCGTAACTCCAGAAATATCATCAATGACTGTATCCGGATAGTCTTCTAATTTTTTATTCCAAATAGTATCCGGCCGAGCCTGTAATATCCAAAGTTCTCCCTTTTTATTAAATGCCCACTCCACATCCATATATTTTCCATAATGCTTATTAATTAACCTTACCGCTTTTGCCAGCTCTTTTATTTGTTTTTTAGTCAAAGAAAAAGAATTACGTTCTTTCTCAGTAGTCGATACGAATTTTGTCGATTCTTTCGCTTTCAAACCCGGCTCTTTTCTATAAACAACTTTTTTTTCTTTCGTTCCTTTAATTTGTTCAGTAATTATCGGTTCTCCAGTTTTTAAATTATACGTCCCCTTAAATGTGTCCGGAGTAATATCGCCGCCGACTACTGATTCACCTAAACCCCAATTCGCGTTAGCGGTAAATCCCGGCATACCGGTATTTACATCCACACCAAAGACTACGCCAGCGACATCGGCATCTACCATATTTTGAATTATTACGCTCAGATAAGCTAAGCCGTGATCATATCCTTTATTCTGGCGATAATAAAGAGCCCTATCCGTATACAAAGAAGCCCAATCACTCTTAACCGCGGCAAGGACCGCGTTTATACCCCGAATATTTAAATAAGTATCCTGCTGTCCGGCAAAAGAAGCGTCGGGTAAATCTTCCGCAGTAGCAGAACTGCGCACCGCGACTTCTACATCGGGCACGCCCGCTTCATCACACATTTTTTGATACTCTACTCTTATTACATCTTCTACTTCTTTGGGCATTTCCGCTGACTCGACAGCTTCGCGAATGAGCTGTCCCGCCCAACCAAGAGCTTTAGATTCGTAATCTAAGCCATCTAAAATAAAATTAAAAAAATCTCTCAAAGTCATACTTTTTGTCTGTTCAGGAGATTGATTAGCTAACTCTATTACATTCTCATACTCTTGAATAAGCCCTTCTAGTTCTCCCAATTCCCCCGAGGGCTTGAAAACTTTTCCTGCACTTTGCCCTGAATCTTCCTCTAAATTTTTCTTGGTGAGCATAATCTCCGCAAGCTTATAATTAATCTTCGCAGCGATAATATAATTCTTTACTTCCACTTTTCCACTATCAATATGCATACGAAATGCTTTTGTGGTTAATGCCACTGCTTTAGGCACCTGAATTCCAGCAACATGGCCTAACTCTCCTAAATTCGCCCCTTTTCCGCCGGAAACAGCTTTGCCAAGGTCATCATTACGCAACTTACTAACTGATACCATAATCTCCTGGATTAATTCTTGCTGCATCTCCAACATCCGTTGGCCATTATCCGCGGCCTTTACTCGTAATTTATCCGCATTACCTAAACCGGCATAGCCATTATTAGGCAAACTAGACAAAACAAAGCTTGCTAAAATAACGCTTATAACAATTCTCATAATCCCGCCCTTTTTCGCGAATATTTTAAACATTACTTCTCCCCAAAAACACAATGCTTAATAACCTGTTATTTACCATATAGTTTTGCGCCTGTTAAATTTATGAAGAAAAAAAAATGTGAATTTTTGCGGATATAAGATTTATTATAAAGACGTTTTAAAGCAGCAATGCGGTTATTTTCCATATAATTTAGAATTAACATGTACTGATTATTTATAATAGTTCAACTCCTAACAGTAGCCTTATCACTGCGAGGAGCGACAGCAGCGAAGCAGTCTTTTAAGAACGGGGCCGAATTTATTTTATGCAAATAAATCCAACCCCGCAACCTTTTTGCTTATACGCCAATTTGAGCGGCGATTTCTTTTATTACTTTCATATCATCTTCGGTTTTCTGAACATTCGATTCTATTTGCACAGTTTCAACATCTTTTGCTACCAATTCCAGGATTTTGCTATTGAAAACTGCAGTTTGCGAAACTACGTTTGATTTTACTAATCCATTAATCAAATTAGTAAAAATATTCCGGGCTTCACTACTATCATTAAGTTCCGCTATAGCTTTAGTAATACCGACTAAAACACTTACTGTGTCTAAGGAAGAAATAACTTTCTGGCTGATCCCGGATTGTTTAATCTTCTCATTAACAACAGTAGTAACTAACTTAATCTTAGCCGGCGCAATTCCCATTTCATCTTTCAATTTCGCCGTTACCTGCATTACATCATCAGCTGTTATAATGTTTATCCCTACATCAGATAAAATTTTCACAGCTTCGGCTCCTGCTCCATAGAAAGCGACTGCATACGAATCGTCTAGATTGCTAACCGCTTTTAAGATCTCAGTTAATCCGCCTGCGTGAACCAGCCTTGAATCAATAATTAAAGCTTTGCTCGGCTTAACAACTGAAACAGCTTGTGCTTCTTGTCCAGCCTTGCCGCGAGTAATATCCGGTTCATAATATTTGCCAAAAGCCGGCTTCGCCGCGGGAAGATTTAACTCTGCCTTTATTTTAGGTAGTTCTATTTGGAGCGCGTAAGTTACTAACTCATGCGCGCTGTCGAATTCCTGAAGTGTAGACGCCCGGATAATCGCCAGAATCTCCTGCCCGAGCTTAATGGAAGGCACCCATCCGCGTTGAAACATATTCCGGCCAACAATGCTTCCCTTGGCTCCCCCTAAATGAACCGAGGCGATTTCCATAAGTACATCCCAATCCTCTTTAGCCGGCCCGCCGGAAAATATAAGCGGCTGCCTATTGGCTAAAGCGCCAAAAAATGCTATCAGCCTTGTGCGCTCTTCCAGTGAACGGAAGTCATAGCCTTCCTTAATTAGTAACTCTTTCTCTTCAGGACGAATCTTGGATTTAAGAGCCTTCAGATTTTTCTTGTCATCTTTACTTACATCAGTGCTGCCTTTAGCATCATACTCATGGCCATTAACTTTAGCGAATATATTTTCTAAATCTTTATCGCTGAGCTTGCCGAATCTTAGCCAATCCATATTTTTTTCGTCATCTTTATGCTTTACCTTATCTTCTTCCTTTTTAGGGTTAGGGTCATATGCCTGTCCAAAAACTTTAGCAAACATCGCCTTATACTCATCCAAAGTTTGTTCCCCGATGAAGAATTCTGCGGATGGTTTTATTTTCACAATATCCGCTTGAGCAACAATGGCTGTGTACGCCGCGTCGGCAGAGACATTTAAAGAGGTTTCATCTTGTTCAGCAATCGTACCTCTAGGATAGGACCAGACAATAACGGCCAAACCATTTTCTCTAGCCGCGTCGATCATTTCCTGCAATTCCGCCATTTGTTGATTAAATTCCTCAGAACCTTCATAAATCGTAAATCCAACACCGGCTACGCCTGCCTCAGCCAGAGCCTTTATGGTCGCTTTTTGACCAAGTATCATTGAATGTTGCTTTTTCTTATCTCCTCCAACAGGAATGCTCATATTTATCTTGGCAATCAGCGGTACTTTATCCGCCCATTTATGCGCAATCTCAAGTATCGCTCCAGGATGCGCCACAAACCCATTCATTCCCATTGCATACGCTAACCCAACTTGAGCCCAGATATCCGCATTCTCAGGAACTTTGGCGAAGGTTTTAAATGGCCCGTGTTCTCCTCCCTGGTCAATAGGCAAAATAAATAACTTACCCGATCCCTTACCCTTCACTCCCCAGCCTCCCAATAATCCAGCCCGGTATATCTTTTCTATATTCTTTTTAACTGCCTCAGGCCTGCTGTGGAATTGTGTATCCAGCAACTCTTCGACTTCGTCAGCGTATTGAGCCTTATGCGTTAACTCCTCGCGCTGGCGTTGCTTCAACAAATCAGAAATCCTTTTATTTTTGTTGAAATTCGTCTTTTCGACATACTTCCCTGCTTCAGGGCTGGCGCTTTTAATTGCTGCCCGAGTTTTAAACACATCCTCTGTTTCAAATTGCGCGGTTACCACCAAAATGCTGCCATCAGGCGCGACAACAAAAGTGCTCGTGGTTAATTCGCCGGCTTTATCAGAAGTGTAAGTAGTTTGAATTCCCTGAAGTAAATTAGCCAGTTCATCACCAAAAATCCTGGCTTCCGCGCCATTAACACTGGTCATCGTGACCAAGCCGTTGCCTTGAACTGACTGCGCAGTCCGTTCATCTTTATATACTGCCTCGGCAGTACCCGTTGTTACAAACGGGAGCATTTCTTTTTCTGTAAATTTACCTGCGTTTGCCGATCTATAGTCAGCCTTGGTCGCCTCGTTGGAAACATAACGATGGGCAAATTGTCCACCAGGGACATTTTTAGCCACTAAACTCGAAGTTACTGCTTCAGCTGTGCCACTGCGGCCAACAACAACAAAAGTATATTCTTTTTCTCCATATTTTACTTTTAACCCAGCGCTAGCGACAATCCGCGGCATAGCATCTCCGTCGCCGTTTAAAACAAGCTTTAACCCGGGGAATTTTTCCTGGAGTGCTTGAACATCTTTAAAAATCGCGTCATGCCGATGTTTATCCGTTTCATAATTTTTTCTAAGTGCGGTTTCCCGCTCGCCTAAAGTAAAAACAGCTATTTGATTCATCCACTCTGCAAATGCCTCTGGATTTTCAATATCAATTCCATTGGCTTTAGCTATCTTCGGCAAAGCCACGCTGGGTAAATCATCCCAGGCAACTCCCGCATCTGTAGGCGCATTATAACTAAATCCGGTTATCCGGGCATCATCATTGACAAAAGGATTATCAATGGGATTATCAAACAAAGCCGCTAAAGACCAACTGTTAAGCGGATTCGTTATCGCTTTGGGATCCTGTTGGCCGTTGGTGACTTCCAGAAAATCTCCTACAAAACTTTTTCCCTTCACCTTCACTCCTAAGTCTTTTAACCGCTGCATTTCCGCATCAAATTCCGCTTTGGTCGTAAATGCTTTCCTGACATCCTGGCCATAACCGGAATAATAGATACTGCCCACATCCAAGGAGAATGAGACGTCTCTTTTACCTTCATCCCCTGAAACACCTATGGCTAACTTGGTATCAACCGTGACAGCGTTGCGAATCCCCGCTTCGCCGAAAAACACAGCATTCCGGTCTGCGATTTCTTTGATTTCCTTGCCACCGCCGGCAAAAACCCAGGAACCAATAGCCCCATTAAAAGAAATATTCAGCAGATGCTTAAAACTATCGACCCCCAGTAAATCTTGGGGATTTAAATTGCCTTTTAAAGGTGTTATTTTCATATTCTTGATTTTTAAGCCATAATTAGGCAGATTAGCATCTAAACCAACTAACTGCTTAGCATCTACCTCAATTGTGCCTGCGGGAAGAATACGCCCAGGAGCAACAGTTTCTATTTTATCTTGAGCAGAAACCTTATTCATTGAATCACTAAATTCCTGCAGAGGCGCAATAATTGGCTGGGCAATTTTCTGCTCTGCGTTTTGAAAATCAAAGACGTCAGCAGTCTTTAAATTCAATTGACTTGCAATTTTAGTAACCTCTGCCGTTCCTTCATTACCACCACCAATTCTTTTAAGCTCACCAGCAATGTCTCCCAAGGCGCTCGAACTTTCAGCTCCCTGCGGACGTAATTTATCTGCAATTGTTAAACCAGCATACCCGCTTAGAGGAACGCTGCTAAGAACAAAACAGATTATTGCAAGGCTTAATATAAGTCTTGAAAATAAATCTTTTTTACCAATTTGTTTAAACATTTTCCTTCCCTCCTGTTTTATT
>JAZDEW010000015.1:0-19945 GCA_043808425.1 Candidatus Omnitrophota bacterium | reverse complement strand
TCAGCATCCAGGCTAAGCGCATACGGATTAGCCGTTCTAAATAATATTTAGGCATGGGTAACCTCCTTGATTAGATTTGAACGCCTCTTATTATAACAAATAAGAGTTTAAAAGTGTTACCCATGTCTATAAACTTTACATAAATAGTAAAAATATTACTGGACAAATCCAAGAAATGTGTTAAGCTTAAAAAGTAGTGAATAAAGGATTAGAGGTTTGTAGGCCGCGAGGTTTAGAAAACTAACCTTCGCGGTTTTTTGTTTCTGCCGTTATTTGCTAAAATTTTTCCCGCTTATCATCGAAAGGGAAAGCGGGATCCCGCCTTTAATTGAATTGCGGCGGGGAGAGGGAAGGGGGTAGTAAATAATGGCAAAGGGAAAAGTAAAGTGGTTTTCAGACCAAAAAGGGTTTGGGTTTATCACACCTGAATCTGGTAGCGATGTATTTGTTCATCACAGCGCAATCCAGGGTGAAGGTTACAAATCTTTAGCTGAGGGTCAGGATGTTGAGTTCAACATTGAAAAAGGACCTAAAGGCGAGCAGGCTACGAATGTAGTCAAGCTGTAAAACTAAACGCAAAAATAGCCTGGCTTCTATAATTAGAGGTCAGGCTATTTTTTTAAAAGCACTCGGCGCCGATTAGGGCCCGGCATTAATTGGAATTGCGCTGGTATCTGCCTTGTGGCGGAGAATTGGGCTGGTGTTGTGTAAATACACAAGGAGGTTAGAATGAATACGGGAAAGATTAAAAAATTAGTTCGGGAAAGAGGTTTTGGTTTTATTAGTGATACTGATGGCCGGGAACTGTTTTTCCATCAGAATAGTTTGGTGGAAATAAAGTTTGAAGCTTTGAATGAAGAACAGGCAGTTTCTTACGATGTTGAAAAATCTGATAAAGGCCCACGCGCAATTAATGTGCGCGTTGTTTAAAATTCCTTGGGTTTTATAGTAAAAAGTGTATAATATATATTATGAAAAGGGCTAAGAAACAGGAAATAGTTATTGATTGTCTTAAATGTGGAAATCAGGCAGATTGCTGTAGATTTGGGGCTTGGATTGATTTAGAGGAGGCCAAGAAAATATTGTCTTTGGGAATAAAAGGTGATTTCTTTCATTTAGAATTAGACAAGGATTTTCCTTCCGGGTACAAAGTAGGCACTAGCTATGAGGATGATCAATGCGTATTTCAGGATCTTGATGGTTTATGCAGGATACACAAGATTGATTATGCGTTTAAGCCGGTAACTTGTAAAGAATTTCCTTATGAAGGCGATAAAATTTCCCCGATTGCTAAAGTGCTATGTGTTGAGCATAAATCCAGAATTAAGCAGGCTAAGGCGCGGGCAAGAAAAATTAGCGATGAGTAATCAGAATCAGCTAAAATGGTATTTTAAAACTTGGTCGCTAGTTGCCTCTTATTTTTGCGTAGGGCCGTTTATGCTGCCCCTAGTTTGGAACAATCCCCGATTTAGTAAAAAATCAAAGATAATTATTAGCGTAATGGTGGTTATTATAACTTATATCTTGACGGAGTTTTTAATAAAATCACTAAAAAGTACTGCTAGTTATTATCAGATGTCTTATTAGAAAAATAAATTTTTTAAACCATTGATTTAAAATAAGCTTGATTAGATATGCAATATACTAAAGGAAGAATCGGGAGAGTTTTTTTAGTAAAATTTGAGGATGATGATATCTTTATTGAAAATTTAAGTGATCTGGCCAGACAGGAGCAAATTAAAGCCGCGAGCGTAATTTTCATTGGCGCGCTTAAGCAGGGGGATTTAGTTACCGGGCCCAAGAAACCGGTTATTCCGCCGCAGCCAAATAAAGTGGTTTTTAAAGATGGCTGGGAGGTTATGGGGATTGGAACGATTTTTACAAATTCTAAGGGGCCGCAGATTCATCTGCACGCGAGTATGGGTAAGAAGGAAAAGGTTTTAACCGGGTGTTTACGCGGTAAATCAAAAGTATTTTTAGTCCTGGAGGCGGTGGTTTTGGAATTGGAAGGTGTAAAGGCAAGCAAAAATATTGATCCTAAAACGGGACTTAATTTATTAAGGATTATTTAAATTTTTAAATAGATACTTCGCGTTAAAAATTCACTTGGTGTTTATTTGCATTGCGCTAGTTGGGGAAAACTCTCCCCTTCGCGGGAGCTTGAGGTCATTTTTCCCCAAGCGCCGGTCACGCCTGTGGCGGACTCCGCCAGAGGCGGAGAGGCTGGGAAAAAATGAGGAGGAAGATGTGGATTTTAGTGCGATTAGAAAAGGGATGAAGATGTTTAGTTTTGAAGTCTTGCGTACTGATTGTGATAATTTTTTTGAAGGGGTTATCATTCGCCGGGAGCTGGTTAAGCTTAACAAGCAGTTGAAAAGCTTGCTGGGGGATCCGGTTTATCCTTCGAAAAACAGATTGGCGCATAAAGTGCGTCAGAGTATAGATGGGTTTGGCGGATTGATGCCCGGCCAGACATTATATTATAAAGATTCAGGGGTGGATAGTGTTTTAGCTATGCTTTGGCCCTGGAAAGATGGCCAGCGCACCACGGTAAAAATTATTCAAAAATAATTATGGGTTTTGCATACTTACATAAAATTCCTACTCCGCTTGAGATTCTGGGCATGATGCCGATGTCCGCAAAGCTGAATAAGCTTAAAGCTGTTCGGGACAAGGATATCTTAAATGTTTTAAAAGGCAACGACTCCCGAATGCTTTTAATTATTGGGCCTTGCTCTGCAGACGATGAAGATGCTCTTTCTGAATATGTTTTCCGGTTAGCCGTGATACAAAATAAAGTTAAAGAGAAGTTGATTTTAATTCCGCGTATTTATACAAATAAGCCGCGTACTCTGGGAGCAGGTTATAAGGGTATGTTGCATCAGCCCAAGGCCACGGCTGATCCGGATATTTCAAAAGGGATTAAAGCTATCCGGCGTATGCATCTTAGGGTTTTAAGCGAATCGGGGTTAACGGCCGCAGATGAAATGCTTTATCCGGGTAACTATCCCTATTTGGAAGATATTTTAAGTTATGTGACAATCGGGGCGCGCTCTGTGGAAAATCAAGAGCATCGCTTGACAGTCAGTGGATTAGATATTCCTGTGGGCATGAAAAATCCGACGAGCGGAGATCTGAATGTTTTATTAAATTCCGCGCAAGCGGCACAGATTCCTCACGCATTTATTTATAATGGCTGGGAGGTTAAGACCAAGGGAAATGCTTATGCGCATTGTATTTTGCGAGGGGCAATTAACCATCATGGACAAAGTATTCCCAATTATCATTACGAGGACTTAATTAATTTTGCGCAAGCCTATCAAAAACGTAATCTTGCTAATCCGGCAATTATCGTGGATACAAATCACGCTAACTCTGATAAAAATTTCCGTCAACAGCCGCGTATCGCTGAAGAGATAATGCATAGTTTAGTAAAATCTAAAGACCTAAAAAAAATGGTCAAAGGGCTGATGGTAGAAAGTTATCTAAAAGAGGGGGCTCAGGATGTTGGCGGCAAAGTGTTTGGCCAATCTATTACTGATCCATGCCTAGGCTGGCTGGACACTAAAAAATTAATTTTAAATTTGGCGGATCAGTTTAAGTAAGGAGATAGATATGAGCTTAAGGTTTGATTTCAACAATATGTTTGATTTCAGCGTGCAAGGCCATGGCGTAAGTCAAGGCGAGATTAATGAAATTTTACCTCAGGCGCAGAAGGCATCCGCGCATTTAAAGAAGATTATTGCTGACCCCCGGGCTAGGGTTAAATTGAATTTGGAATGGGTCAAGTTACCTGATCAAAAAGAAGAAGATATCTCTGGGATTCATAAAATCGCCCGTCAGATTACTAAGCAATTTGAAAATGTCCTTTTCTTAGGGATTGGTGGTTCGTATTTGGGCTTAAAAGCCGCCCAAGACGCATTGTGCGCGCCTTATTATAATGAATTCAAATCTCTACGCAAGAAAGCGCCGCGTGTTTATTTTGAAGGTAATAATCTGGATCCGGATACTTTAAGTGTTTTGTTAAAAAATCTTAATCCTAAAAAAACATTTGTGGTTGTCATTTCTAAGTCCGGAGAGACTATCGAGACTAAGGTAGCGCTTATTTTGGTGGAGGCTTGGTTTAAAAGGACAGTGGGGGTTAAATACGGCAGGCAAATTTTAGCGATTACCGACCCTGAATCAGGATCTTTGCGCAAAAGAGTTCAGGTAGAACAAAAGAAGGATCCTCTAAGTTTTCGAGCGTTGCCGCTTCTCAAAGGCGTGGGGGGCAGGTTCTCAGAGTTGAATATGGGCCTGATACACCTAGCGATTGTGGGCGTAGATATCCGTAAGTTATTTCTAGGCGCTAAGGAAATGTTTACCAGATGCAGCGATGAAGATATTTTAAAAAACCCGGCTTATTTGTACGCGGTATTACATTATATTCTTTATTTAAAAAGAACAAAGTCTTTGGCGATTTTAATGCCGTTTTCGCAAACCCTTAAATCCACCGCGGATTGGTATGTGCAGCTTTTAGCTGAGAGCCTGGGTAAAAAATATCATCGCGAGATTGAAGTGGATAATCAGGGAGTGGAAAGTTGGCTGGCTAGTAAAAATGATTTATTTAACCTAGGCCGGACTCCGATATCCGCTGCCGGCACTAATGATCTGCATTCAATCCAGCAGAATAATGTGGAGGGCCAGAATAATAAAGTAGTTACATTTATCCGGGTAGAGAAATTTAAAACCGATTTAAAAATTCCGGGTAAGGCTGAATTGCTTTCCGGAAAAAGTTTTTGCCAGCTTATGCACTTGGCTCAGGAAGCCACCGAATGGGCCCTGGTCAGCCAAAACCGGCCGAATTGCACGATTATTATGCCCCAGGTATCAGCGTATAATTGGGGCGCCTTATTATTCTTCTTTGAAATGGCCACGGCGTTTGAGGGCGAATTATTAAATGTGAATGCTTTTGATCAACCGGGAGTAGAAGGATATAAGAATTACATGTATTATAAATTAGGCAAGCCCGGAATTCCGCAGGCAGTCGTTGAAGAAATAAAGAATAAGCCTTTGATTAAAGATTCCAAATATATACTTTAAATTTAGCGGGTCCTGTCTCGGGTATTTTCTTGCGCTGACGCCTGCCTGCCGGCAGGCAGGCGCTTCGAAAACACCCAAGCCACCCGTTAAAATTTTATTAATATGTTAAAAATTGGTGAATTAAAACTTAAATCTAATTTGATTCTGGCGCCCATGGCTGGAATTACGGATTTACCATTTCGTATGCTTTGCCGTAGATTTGGCGCAGAGCTAGCTTTTGTGGAGATGATCAATTGCCGCTCCATTAGCTATAAAAGCAGAAGGACTAAGCAGATGCTTTCTAGCTTACCTAAGGATAAACCTTTAGGGGTTCAGATATTAGGCACTGAAGAGCAGTATATTTTAAAAAGCTTAGAAATCTTAAGGGGTTATGAATTTGATCTTTTAGATTTTAATGCTGCTTGCCCGTCAAAAAAAGTAGTGCGCAGAGGTGAAGGATCGGGTTTATTACAAGATCCAAAAAAATTTGCTAAGATCTTAAAATTAATCGTTAAGCACGCCTGGCTTCCGGTTAGCGTAAAGATTCGCGCTGGATGGGATAGGGCTTCAGTTAATGCTAAAGAGATCGCCATGATTGCTCAGGATTGCGGGGTAAATGCCCTTTTTCTTCATGGCCGGACTAAAGCTCAGGGTTACAGCGGCCAGGTGGATTACGATATAATTAGAGAAGTTAAGAAAGTATTGGATATTCCTTTGATTGCCAGTGGGGATGTGTTTTCAGGTTTCTTGGCTAAGAAGATGTTTGATGAGACCGGATGCGCTGGCCTGGCAGTGGCGCGGGGATCTTTGGGTAATCCTTGGATATTTAAGGAGATTAAGGAATATTTAAAGAGCGGTAAGATTATTAAGCGGCCCGAAAAAGAAGGTATTGCCAAGGTTTTGCGGGAACATTTGGATTCTTACCTTGATTTTTATGGTGAAAGAAATGGAGTAGTTATTTTCCGAAAATTTTATATTTGGTATACTCGGGGAATGCGCAAGGTCCGCCGGTTAAGAGAGAGAGCCTCACAGGCAAAAACCCGCCTGGAAGTTGAAAAGATTATTCAGGAAGCGTTTGAAAAATAGGGAAAAGTTCCATCATAATTAAGCATAGCCAAGTAGCTAAAATCAATCCGCCATTAAAGCGTTGGCGGGTTGCTCCATCCGCTAGCGGACGGAGCAACAAAAAAGCCCCGAAGGTTATCGGGGTTTTTTTGTAGGTGATAGGCCTAATAGCTTCCGCTATCGCTCCTAGCCTCCTTGTTGTGTTTACTAATTTCCACTGACAAGGGAGTATGCCATATAAATATTCAAATTTCAAGTCTTTTGAGAAAAATTTTATAGTATAATAAATATATGTTACAAACTACATCTATTCAGTATTTTAAAGGTATCGGACCCAAGCGCGCGAAAAGCTTTGTGGCTAGAGGCGTATATACCGTTGAAGATTTATTATACTATTTTCCACGTCGTTATGAAGACCGGAGGAATTTTGCCAAGATCTCTGAGCTTAAAGAGGGCCAGGTTTATACGATTAAGGCTCAAGTTTTAGCCGGAGGCCAGCGCAATTCCTGGCGTAGGCGCGCATTTAGTATCACACAAGCGGCCGTGGGGGATAATACGGGTAAGCTATTCTGTGTCTGGTTTAATCAGCCGTATCTTAAGGATTATTTGAAAGTGGGGGCCTTGGTAATTCTTTACGCTAAAGTTGAGCGCTATAACGGCAGGTTACAGATGAATAATCCGGAATTTGAGTTTTTGGATAACCAGGATAATGACTCGTTGAATGTGGGCAGGATTGTTCCGGTTTATGCTTTACCGGCCGGATTTAGCCAGCGCAGTTTGCGTTGTTTAATTAAGAACGCCCTGGATGAATTTTTGCCTAAAATTAATGACCCGCTGCCTTTTGATTTACGCAGCCGCCATAATTTACTTAATTTAGCGCGGAGTTTATTAAATATACATTTTCCGCAGGATTTAGTTTTGCAGAAACAGGCGCATGCGCGTTTAAGTTTTGAAGAATTTTTGCTTTTTCAGCTGCCACTTGTTTTAAGAAAGCTGAATCGCAAAAAGAAAATTGGAATCCAGCATGTGGTTAATGGTAGTTTAATTGAGGATTTTATTTTACGCCTATCTTTCCAGCTTACCGCCTCGCAACAAAAGGTTTTAACGGAAATAAAAATGGACATGGCTTCCGCGCAAGCTATGCAGCGGCTTTTGCAGGGGGATGTTGGATCAGGAAAAACAGTGGTGGCGGCTATCGCTTGCTTGATCGCTTTGCAAAGTGGTTATCAGGCAGCTTTTATGGCGCCGACAGAGATATTGGCCCGGCAGCATTATGAAAAAATATCTTGTCAATTAGATCAGTTAGTTTTTAATGGGCGTAAATTACGCCTGGCTTTATTAGTGGGCCAGGATAAGCAGAAGAAAAAAATATATCAGCAGATAAAAGAAGGCCAAATCGATTTAGTCATTGGCACGCACGCGTTATTGTCAGAAGAATTGAGTTTTAAAAGTTTAAGTTTTATCGTGATTGATGAACAGCATAAATTTGGCGTTGGCCAAAGAGCGCTTCTGCCTAAAAAAGGGAATAATCCGGATGTGTTAATAATGACCGCTACGCCGATTCCGCGTACCCTGGCAATCACTCTTTATGGAGATCTGGATATCTCCGTAATTAACGAACTGCCCGCTGGCCGTATTCCGATAAAGACATTATTTTTTAATCAGGAGAAAAGAAATAAAGCTTATGCCTTGGTCAAAGAAGAGCTTAAATGCGGACGTCAGGCGTATATTATTTATCCGGTAATTGAGGAATCCTATGTCTTAGATATTGCTGGAGCCAAAAAGATGTTTGCTGAGCTTAAAAGCGGAGAATTTAAAGAGTTTCGCCTTGGCCTGATTCATGGTAAGTTAAAATCTCAGGAACAAAATGAAATTATGCTTAAATTTATGAATAAGCAGTTGGATCTTTTGGTGGCGACCACTATTTTAGAAGTTGGTATTGACATTCCGAATGCTACTTGTATGATTATTGCATCCGCGGAGCGTTTTGGTTTGAGCCAGCTGCACCAGCTGCGCGGAAGAATCGGAAGAGGAAAGTTGCAATCGTTTTGTTTACTTGTTTCTGATGCTCAAACGCAAGAGGCAAACGCGCGTTTGGCAGCCATGGTTGCTTCCGGGGATGGTTTTTATATCGCGCAAGAGGATTTAAGAATTAGGGGGCCGGGTGAGTTTTTTGGCAGCCGGCAACATGGATTAGCAGAGTTAAAAATTGCCAATGATTCGACTGGGCTCACCATTGGTGCTGAGCAAGGTCGAAGCACTAATTCGCTTCTTCAGATACAGCTGCTTAAAGCTGCCAGAGAAGAAGCTATCCGCATGCTTAGCCAGGATACCTATTTAGAAGAGCGGCCGCATCAATTATTAAAGGCAAAGCTGCTAGGAAGATTTCCGGAGTATGATAAATTGATGTTAGTGGGATAGTGATATAAATCCTAAACGCGAAACCCGAAATTTTAAACAAATCAGAAACTTTAAATTTGGAACTGAAGCATTATTCTTGAAGTTTCAAATTTCGGATTTGTTTCGGAATTAGGATTTTGAATTTCGAGTTTGTTTAGGATTTAGGGTTTCGAGTTTAGAGTTTAACTATTATGCGTATAACTACAGGAAAATATCGCAATCGTAAATTACACATGCCTAAGGGTATTCGTCCTACTCAGGATAAAGTACGCAAGGCAGTTTTTGATATTTTAGGAGATATCAGCGGACTGACTTTTTTAGAGCTTTTTGCCGGTTCCGGGGCGGTAGGTTTTGAGGCGCTTTCTCGTGGCGTTGCCGAGCTGACGCTGGTTGAATGTAATGCTAATTCTGTTTTAGCGATCAAAAGGAATATCGCTCTGCTTAAAGTGTCTGCCTGTAAATTGTATTACCTAGAGGCAGAAAAGGCGGTCAAGCTCTTGGGTTTGGATAAAAAAAGCTTTGATATTATATTTATAGATCCGCCATATTATAAAGTGCTGGCTTCCCGGCATTGCTCCGAGTCAACGGCGAGCATAGTTGAGTCGCTGGCAAAAAAAATCTTGCAAACCCTAGAGGCTTATGATATATTAGCGCCCAATGGTTTAATCGTGGTGCAGCATTCTAAGTTAGAGCAGCTGCCTAGGGATGGCTTAAAATTTAGCTTAATTAAAGAAGCTAGGTACGGTGATACTTGGCTTTCGATTTTTAATCACAGAGACATTGAAAAAGCCTGAGGCACTGAATATTTGCTCAGAGTTTCATTTTTCGCCAGTGTTTTAGTGGCAAGAAAGAATAAGATGTGTCAGGTTGCTTTATATCCAGGAACATTTGATCCGGTAACTAACGGCCATATTGATTTGATTTGCCGGGCGCGTGAAATTTTTTCGGATGTAATTGTCGCGGTGGCGCATAATCCGCATAAACAGCCGGTTTTTAGTATTGAGCAAAGGATGTCTATGCTTAAGCAGGCGATTGCTGGCATGGATGGAGTAACGGTTACGCATTTTGATGGCTTAGTGGTGGATTTTGCGCGTAAGATGAAGGCTAAGGTGTTGGTGCGCGGAGTGCGCATGTTCTCGGATTTTGAATATGAGTTTCAGATGGCTCTAACCAATCGTAAGCTTTCTAGTGACATAGAGACGATTTTTCTTATGCCACATGAATCTTATAGCTATCTTTCCGCGAAATTGATTAAAGAGGCAGCGACGTTGGGGGCGGACTTATCTAGCTTCGTACCGGATTTTGTGGGGCGAGCCTTACAAAAAAAATTATGTAGGAAGAAGTGAATCCCGCACCTTTTTATCATTCAGTAAGAAGGTTTTTGAATTGTGAATTGATAAGAATTTAATCGAAGGTGCCCGATGAAGATAATTATTAATCAGGTTCCGGCAGAGGGCTTGTATCTAGAAGAAGAGATCGAATCGGCGCAGTTGGATTTGGATACTGCTTTAATAAGGTTTCGCGTTCCCCTGAAGATAGCGGCGCGCGTAACTCGGATCACTAACGCGCTGACTGTAGATTTAAATATTAATGCGGTTATTTTTGCCGATTGTTCTCGCTGTATGAATGAGTTTGAGTGGATATTTAATAAGGATGCGCGGTTGAGCTATTCTTTGGATAGCAGTGATGTTTTTATTGATTTAAAACCCAATATCAGAGAAGAAATAATATTAGATTACCCCATTAAGCCTTTATGCAGCTTAAGCTGCAAAGGCCTTTGTGCAAAATGCGGTAAAAACAAGAACGAAGGAGGATGTAACTGTGGCTCTACCTAAACGAAAGCATTCTGTAACCCGTGGCCGAAAACGCCGTACGCATTGGAAGATCAAAGCAGCTACTCTAATCCCTTGCCCGCAATGTAAGCAATTAAAGCTTTCGCACCGGGTCTGCTTGGCCTGCGGATTTTATGCCGGCCGTCAGGTCATGGAGATCAAGGTAAAAGAAAAAAAGAAAAAATCCCGCTAAAAAATAAGTACTTTAAGGTTTTTATTTAGCGCCTGCCTGCCGGTAGGCAGGAAATTATCCGAAGCTTTGCGCAAAGGGAAAAATCTAGTTAATACAAAGGAAAGGGCTTTGATGAAAATCGTTGTTGATGCTATGGGCGGAGATTATGCCCCCGAGGTAGTGGTTAATGGTAGTTTAGCGGCAATAAAAGAGTATGATGTGGAAGTTATCTTAGTGGGGGATCAGACTAAGATTCAACCTCTTCTTAAGAAAGCTAAATATACCGGTAATCGAATTAGCGTGCAACATACTACTGAAACCATTGAGATGTGCGAATCCGCGGCAACCAGTGTCCGGCGCAAGCGGAATTCTTCAATTGTGGTTGGCCTAAATCTGGTTAAAGAAGGCAAGGCGGATGCTTTTTTCAGCGCGGGCAATACTGGGGCGGTGGTATGTGGCGCGACTTTAGAATTAAGGCTCTTGCCGGGAATTGAGCGGGCAGGCATTGGTATCGTAACTCCCACTTTAAAAGGAAATTCCCTGATTATTGACGTCGGCGCGAATATTGACCCTAAGCCTACCCAGCTATTGCAATATGGGATTATGGCGGATGCCTATAGCAAGAATATTTTAAATAAAATTAATCCTAGCGTAGGACTGCTTAATATTGGAGAAGAAGAAAAGAAGGGCACGGAGTTTATCCGGGAAGCATATGGGTTATTAGAAAAAAGTAAATTAAATTTTATTGGCAATGTCGAAGGAAAAGATCTTTTTAGCGGTAAATGCGACATTATTGTTTGCGACGGTTTTGTGGGCAACGTGGCTTTAAAGGTTTCGGAAAGCGCGGCTGAGGCGATGCAGACATTTTTAAAACGACATCTCTTAAGTAATATCTGGGGCAAGATCGGTTTAATTTTTATGATCCCCAGCCTTAAGCGCTTTAAGAAAGAGATTGATTACGCGGAGTATGGCGGAGCGCTTTTATTAGGGGTCAATGGCGTGGTAATTATCGGCCATGGGCGTTCTAACGTTAAAGCAATTAAGAACGCTATCCGGGTAGCTAAGGAAGAAGTTGAGCGGCAGGTGAACACAAAAATTCTTGAAGCCATAAAATAGAAAGGTTGCTGATTTGAAAAAAGTAGGGATTATCGGGGTAGGCGAATACTTGCCGGAAAGGATTCTTACTAATAAACAGCTGGAGAAGATGGTGGATACCTCTGATGATTGGATTACTACGCGTACCGGTATTAAAGAAAGACATCTGGCCGCAGCCGGGCAGGCGGCTTCGGATTTAGCTTGTAAAGCTGCTCAGCAGGCATTGGTCAATGCTCGTTTTAAAGCTGAGGATATTGAGTTGATTGTGGTGGCGACGATTACCGGGGACATGCCTTTTCCTTCGACTGCGGCGGCGGTGCAAAATAAATTGGGTGCTAAAAGAGCGGTTTGTTTTGATATTTCGGCGGCTTGCGCTGGTTTTGTTTACGGAATCTCTGTGGCGCAGCAGTTTATCGCCTGTGGTACTTATAAAAATGCGTTAGTAATTGGCGTGGAAGTTTTGTCTTCCATTACCGATTGGCAGGATCGCAATACTTGCGTATTGTTCGGTGATGGAGCCGGAGCGGCAGTTTTAGCAGAGGCAGCCAAAGGCGGGATTATTTCTACATATTTAGGGTGCGATGGTTCAAAGGTGGATATCTTAAATTTGCCGGCGGGCGGTTCGCGTAATCCGGCGACGCATACTACCGTGGAAAATCGTCAGCATTTTTTAAAAATGCAAGGCAATGAATTATTTAAAATTGCCGTGAATACGATGACTAAGGCAGCCGAAGTTGTTTTGCGGCAGGCGGGGATGACTTTTGCGGATATCGATTTGATTATTCCGCATCAAGCTAACGCGCGCATTATCATGGCCGTCGCCAAAAAATTAGGTATTCCTGAAGAAAGAGTTTATCTCAATATTGAAAGATGCGGAAATATGTCTAGCGCTTCTACGGTTACCGCGCTTTGTGAGGCAGTGCAGGAAGGCAAGGTGAAGAAGGGGGATATTATCCTTTTGGATGCATTCGGAGCGGGCCTGGTTTGGGGCGCTTGTATTATTGAATGGTAGGTTACCTTTTTGCCGGCCAAGGCAGCCAGTATGTGGGTATGGGAAAAGATTTATGGGATTCTTTTCCACAGTCCAGAGCGATCTTTGAAAAGGCGGATGAAGTTTTAGGATTTTCTATAAGTGATCTTTGTTTTAACGGCCCGCTAGAGGAACTGACTAAAACTAATAATTGTCAGCCAGCGATTGTCACTATGTCGGTTGCTTGTTGGCAGGTATATCTTAGCAGAAATCCGCGGATCGCCGGATATATGGCTGGTTTAAGCTTAGGTGAATATTCCGCTTTAATTGCCGGGGAAGTTTTTACTTTTGAGGATGGATTAAAGTTAGTGCGCAGAAGAGCGGAGATAATGGAAGAAGCTACGTTTAAGCATCCCGGTAAAATGGCGGCGGTTTTAGAGCTGCCTTTGGATAAAGTGAAAGATATTTGTTTAAAGAGCGGAGCTGAGGTTGCCAATATTAATGCTCCCGGGCAGATTGTTATTTCCGGCAAAAAAGACGCGGTGGATAAAGCTAAGGATTTGTGCGTCCAAGCCGGTGCAAAAAGAGTAATTGAATTAGAGGTCAGCGGAGGGTTTCATTCCTCGTTGATGTTTGAGGCTTCAGTAGAATTAAAGCAAAGATTGGAAAAGATGCCTATCTCTGTTCCTGCTGTGCCGGTGATTAGCAATTATACTGCTTGCCCGCAGTACAGAATTATGCAAATAAAAGAAAATTTAGTTTATCAAATCTATAAGCCTGTAAGGTGGGAAGAATCAATGAAGTATATGTTAGCACAGGGAGTAAATAACTTTGTTGAGTTTGGCCCGGGCAAGGTATTAAAAGGATTAATGCGCCGCATTGATAGCAACGCACAGGTAGTGAATATAGAAAAAGCAGAAGACATTTCTAAGCTATAACCTGACAAATCTAACCAGGTTAGAATAGGGCAAATCTAACCAGGTTAGAATATGGCAAATCTAACCAGGTTAGAAGGAAGGATAGAATGAGATTAGAAGGAAAGGTGGCTTTGATTACAGGCGGGGCAAGGGGGATCGGTCAGGCAATTGCCCTGACTTTTGCCAAAGAAGGAGCCGATATTGTGGTAGCGGATGTTAACCTTGAAATAGCCCAGAAAACCGCTTTAGAAATCGAGAATTTAGGCCGTAAGGCCATGGCTTTAGAGATGGATGTGACTAACTATGATTTAGTGGAAGCAGGTATAAACAAAATTCTTGACAAAATGGGAAAGGTTGATATATTAGTTAACAATGCTGGAATTACAAAAGACAATCTTTTGCTTAGAATGTCTCAAGCAGACTGGGATGCAGTAATTAATGTAAATTTAAAAGGTACATTTAACTGCATTAAGGCTGTATCCAGGCCAATGGTGAAGCAAAGAAGCGGCAGGATTATTAGTATTGCTTCGATTATTGGTTTGATGGGTAATCCGGGCCAGGCAAATTACGCGGCATCAAAAGCCGGGATAATTGCTCTTACAAAAACAGTAGCCAAAGAGTTAGCTAGCCGCAATATTAATGCTAACGCGGTAGCTCCGGGATTTATTCAAACCGAGATGACGGCTAAGCTTTCTGAAGATATCAAAAAAAGAATGTTGCAGGCAATTCCGTTAGGTAAATTAGGTACGCCTGAAGATGTGGCAAATGTTTGTTTATTTTTTGCATCGCCAGAATCAAGCTATATAACCGGGCAGACAATTACGATTGATGGCGGTATGGTTATGGCGTAACACTGAGGGCATTGAAGAATTATGGGGCATTGAAAGACTCAGCGCCTTAGTAAATAATAATTCAGCGCATCAGTGACAAAAGGAGGAAAAAAGCATGGCATCACAAGAGAAAGTAAAATCAATTATCGCAGAGCAGTTAGGTGTCAAACCTGAAGAAGTTACTCCCGAGGCTTCATTTGTGGATGATTTAGGCGCGGACTCCCTGGATACCGTAGAGTTAGTTATGGCATTAGAAGAGGAGTTTGGTATTGAGATTCCTGATGAAGATGCCGAGAAGATTGCTACTGTTGGCGATGCTATTAAGTATATTGAAGACAAAAGTATTAAATAATAGGTAGATCTAAAAGAAATAATAATTTACCCCGCATTTTAGCTTTGCGGGGTAAATGTTAAGTGACGATATTGTTTAATAAAATATGTTCCCGCTTCATAAGAAATGCTAAATTTTTTTGCGATAATTTTGGCATATTTGCCGGGATAAAATCGTTCGCCATGGAATTAACGGCGGGCTAATCTAATGAAAAAGAGAGTAGTGGTTACGGGTTTAGGGGTTATCTCGCCGATTGGTAATGATACGGTTAGCTATTGGCAATCCTTAAAAGAAGGCAAAAGCGGAGTTGGCCCGATTACCAGTTTTGATGCCGCGGCTTTTGATTCTCGTATTGCCGCGGAAGTAAAAAACTTTGATCCTACTCATTATGGAATTTCACTAAAAGATGTTAAAAGAACGGCAAAATTTGTTCAATTCGCTGTAGCGGCGGCTAAGCAGGCGGTGGAGTCTTCCGGGTTAGATTTAAATAAGGAGGATACAGACCGTATTGGCGTAATTATTGGTTCAGGTATTGGCAGCTTGCAGACCATTGAAGATGAGTATAAAATCTTGCTCAACAAAGGGCCTTCAAGGTTGTCACCATTTCTTATTCCGATGTTAATTGTTAATGAGGCCAGTGGCTTGGTAGCAATTGTGCATGGCCTTAAGGGGCCTAATTCTTGTGTCGCTACTGCTTGCGCCTCAGGTTCACATGCCATTGGCCAGGCTTATCGTACTATTCTTTATGGTGACGCGGATGTGATGGTTACCGGAGGAACGGAAAGCTGTATTGTTCCTACTGCCGTTGGCGGTTTTTGCGCTTTAAGGGCGCTTTCCACGAGCAATGATCATCCGCAGAAAGCCAGCCGTCCATTTGATCGTGACCGTAATGGTTTTGTGATGGCAGAGGGGTGCGGGTTAGTTGTTTTGGAAAGCTTAGAGCACGCGCAAAAAAGAAACGCGCGTATTATCGCGGAGATTGTTGGTTTTGGCATGACCTGTGATGCTTATCATATTACTGCCCCTGATCCTGATGGCCAGGGTGCCGCGCGGGCAATGATTGTGGCGATGAAAGACGCGCAGATGGACCCTAGTGAAATAGATTATATTAACGCGCATGGCACATCTACTAAACTTAATGATAAGATTGAGACCTTGTCTATGAAAAAGGCTTTTGGCGAGAGCGCCAAGAAAGTAATGGTTTCTTCTATCAAATCCATGACTGGCCATCTTTTAGGCGCGGCCGGCGGAGTGGAGTTTTTAACTTGCTGTTTAGTGATTAAAGATGGGGTTGTTCCTCCGACCATTAATTATGAGCACTCTGATCCGGATTGTGACCTGGATTATGTACCGAATATAGCGCGTAAGGTTAATGTTACTGCCTGCATGTCTAACTCTCTGGGGTTTGGCGGACACAATGCCTCTTTGATTGTGAAAAAGTTTAAATAGGGTAAAATCCTAAATTCGAAACACCAAACCCTAAGCAAATTCGAAACTATAAATTTCAAAACATTATTTATACAGCTTCGAGTTTCGTATTTAGGATTTATTTAGGATTACAAATTTAGGATTTCGAGTTTAAAAACATGGGTTATACAATCGCGGAAAAAATTTTATTGAAGCATTGCCAGCCTGCCGGTGGCCAGAGTGGTCAAAAGACAATTAAGCCGGGTGATTTTATTGAGGCGGGCGTGGATGTGGCTTTGGCTAATGATATCACGGCGCCACTGGCGATAGCGGAATTTAAGAAATCCGGCTTTAAACATGTATTTAATAAAAATAAAATTGTTTTAGTTCCGGATCATTTTGCTCCGGCTAAAGATTTGCAGAGCGCGAATCAATGCAAAATTCTGGCAGATTTTGCCAAAGAGCAAGGAATTAAGAATTATTTTGAAATTGGACAGATGGGGATTGAGCACGCGCTCTTACCGGAAAAAGGGATTGTTTTGCCCGGAGATTTAGTTATCGGCGCGGATTCACATACCTGTACTTATGGAGCCTTAGGGGCATATGCCACCGGAATGGGTTCTACGGATTTAGCCCGCGCCTATATTGACGGTAAATGCTGGTTAAAGGTTCCGGCGAGTTTGAAATTTATTTATACTGGCAAGCTGAATAAATGGGTAGGGGGAAAAGATTTAATTCTTTTTACTATCGGCCAGATTGGGGTTGATGGCGCGTTATATAAGGTAATGGAGTTTTGCGGACCGGTGATTAAGAAATTAGGGATGGATGATCGTTTTTCTATCTGTAATATGGCGATTGAAGCGGGGGCAAGAGCTGGATTGATTGCTCCGGATGCGACGACTAAGAAATTTGTCATCGGTTTTAAGCGTAAGTCTAAATTTTATCAATCTGACCTGGATGCTGTTTATGAAAAAACATATGTCTGGGATATTAGTAAATTAGAGCCACAGGTTGCTTGTCCGCATCTTCCTAGCAATGTTAAGCCGGTGAGCAGTTTGAAAGATGTAAAAGTTGATCAAGTGGTTATCGGCTCATGTACTAACGGCCGAATCTCGGATTTACGTATTGCCGGGGCTTTGCTTAAAGGAAAAAAAGTGGCCAAAGGTGTAAGATTAATTGTTTTTCCGGCAACGCAAAAGATCTATTTACAAGCGGTAAAAGAGGGGTTAGCCGAAATTTTTGTTAAGGCCGGAGGTATTTTTTCGACACCCACTTGTGGGCCCTGTTTGGGTGGGCATATGGGGATTCTCGCTGAAGGCGAAGTAGCGATTGCGACGACGAATAGGAATTTTCTCGGCAGAATGGGTAGCCCAAAATCTTTTGTGTATTTATCAAATCCAGCAGTAGCCGCGGCTTCCGCGATTACCGGTAAAATAACTCATCCTAATAATGTTGTGTAATGTGTAAAGTGTAATGTGTAAAGTAGATCTAATGCGAAAAAACATAATGAAGTTTCATTATACGTTACACATTAAACATTACACAGAATTTAATCTATGATATTTAAGGGTAAGGTACATAAATTCGCGGATGATATTAACACTGACGATATCATCGCGGCTAAATATTTGGTTTCTACGGATGCGCAGGAATTGGGCAAGCATTGCATGGAAACAATTAGCCCGGAGTTTTCGCAAAAGGTTAGCCCCGGAGATATAATTGTTGCCGGAAGGAATTTTGGCTGTGGTTCAAGCCGGGAGCACGCGCCATTGGCGATTAAGGGGTGCGGAGTTTCGGCGGTAATTGCCAAGAGTTTCGCGGCCATTTTCTTTAGAAATGCTATTAATATCGGTTTGCCGTTTTTGGAGTCGTTGGATGTGGATAACATTAATGATGGAGATTTAATTGAAATAGATCTAACCAGCGGGGTAATTAAAAACATAACCCAGGATAAAAATTATCAAACGTCAGCTTTTCCAGAATTTCTCCAGCAGATTGTCGAAAGCGGCGGTTTGATACCGTGGGTTAAACGCGTGTCATCGCGGAAATAATGGGGACGCCTGCCTGCCGGCAGGCAGGGTTCTATTTTTTATCGAGCCGTCGTCCCCTTGATTTTAAGGAGATAGAGCAATGTATAAGATCGCCGTAATACCAGGTGATGGAACTGGTCCTGAGGTAGTTCGTGAGGGGCTAAAGGTTTTAGAAGCAGCTGGCAAAAAATTTAATTTTAAATATGAAACCAAGAGTTTTGATTTTAGCGGCCAAAGGTATTTAAAGACAGGTAAGCTCGTGGATGACCAGGATGTGCTGGAGTTAAAGAAATATTCCGCGATTTATCTGGGGGCGGTAGGGGATCCGGAGGTTAAGCCGGGCGTTATTGAAACCGGGGTATTGCTAAAATTAAGGTTTGCCTTGGATCAATATATTAACCTGCGGCCGGTTAAGCTTTATAATTCAGAGTTTTGTCCTTTAAAGGCTAAAGAACCCAAGGATATTGATTTTGTGGTCGTGCGTGAAAACTCCGAAGGCTTATATAAAGGTATGGGGGAGTTCAAAGATAAAGGGACGGCTAATGAAGTAGCGATCCAGATTTCTTATAATACCCGTAAGGGGGTTGAGCGCTGTATTCGTTATGCTTTTGAATATACGCGCAAGCGTAATAAAAGAAAAAAACTGACCCTCTGTGGTAAAACTAATGTTTTGACCTTTGCCTGGGACCTTTGGCAGCGGACATTCAATGAAGTAGCTAAAGAGTACCCGGATGTTACCACGGATTACGCGCACGTTGATGCTACAACGATGTGGTTTGTGAAAAATCCGGAATGGTTTGATGTGATTGTTACCGATAATATGTTTGGTGATATTATAACGGATTTAGGCGCAATGATCCAGGGTGGTATGGGCATAGCTGCCGGAGGAAATATTAATCCCCAGGGGGTTTCCATGTTTGAGCCGATCGGCGGAAGCGCGCCAAAATATACCGGTAAAAATGTGATTAATCCGTTAGCGGCAATTTGCGCGGTAGGGATGATGTTAGAGAGCTTGGGAGAAACTGAAGCCGGGAAGGCAGTTGAGAACGCGGTAATTGGCCTGGTCAGCAATAAATTTAAATCTCTGGCCGCCGGTAAAATGGGATATTCGACCACGGAAGTTGGGGATTTGGTAGTAGAGAAGTTAAAATGACCCACGTAGACCTCCGGGGTCTACACCGCGTGTAGTTCGGGGAACCATGTAGACCTACGGGGCCTACACCGCGTGTAGTCCCCGTAGGTCTATAGTGATGTACGTGAGGAGGAATATGCTAAAGAAAGCTAAATATAATGTGGCGGTAATCGGAGCAGGGGTGGTGGGAATTGAGATGCTGCGGGTTTTAAATCAGCGGAATTTTCCCGTGAATACCTTAAAAGTTTTTGCCCGTTCAGCTCGCGATATTAATGTTGATGGCCAGGTTTATGCGGTTGAATCGATTACCCCGGATGGTTTCAACGGAATTGACATTGCCTTATTTGCCGGGACTGAAGGAGAAAAGGGCGCTGCCGTAACTTACGCCGCGGAGGCGGTAAAAAGAGGCGCGGTGGTGATTGATAATGGCGCGGATTTTCGTATGGATCCAAAAGTTCCCCTGGTTGTTCCCGAAGTTAACGCCGCCGATGTTTACCCCGTTAGAAATTGGTTATTAAGCGGTTCACCGGATATTTCTAATGGGGTTAAGAAACACAAAGGAATTATTGCTAATCCTAATTGTTCGACCATCCAGATGGTGGTAGCTTTAAATCCTATCCATAAGAAAGTAGGAATTAAGAAAATTATCGTTACTACCCTGCAAGCGGCAAGCGGAGCCGGGAAAAGCGCGGTTGAGCAATTA
>JAZDEW010000014.1:0-3586 GCA_043808425.1 Candidatus Omnitrophota bacterium | reverse complement strand
ACTCTTTTAACCTGAAACCAGCAAAAAGTTTACGCAGGCAGAATCCGTAGATTCTTGCCGCCTTTGCGCTAATCCCCTGACTGCCTAAAAGCAGTCCAAGAACCAAAATCCAAGGGGCCAAGGGATAGCTGGGCTACGACGCCGCGTACGCGACGCACTTGACAGCACACGACCAGGAATCCCACCGCTGGCACGTAGAATAGTCCTCCTCAGGGGTTCCCCTTATCACTGCGCCGAAATACTTGCACGCAGCAAGTGACATCTCTTCAGGTTTACCTCTGGTTAAAATAATCAGCTTTGGCTTGTCCCATTTTTTCTTTTTGTTTTCCAGTACTTTGC
This sequence comes from Candidatus Omnitrophota bacterium, assembly GCA_043808425.1. GTDB lineage: Bacteria > Omnitrophota > Gorgyraeia > Gygaellales > Profunditerraquicolaceae > UBA6249. The sequence continues at coordinate 3,247 of JAZDEW010000014.1, read as the reverse complement.
GCATAGCTTAACCTCCTCGTTAAATAAATAACGCTTCAATGTAAAAATCAACTCACCAGGACTTCCACCGGAATAGTCTTGATTACCTCTTTAGGATGCAGAAGGAAATTTAGTTTCTCAAAACCAATGACTTTGCCTTTTTTATCCTTGACTAAAATCACCTCTTCGCCGGTTTCTTCGCAGATGTGTTCTTTTTGGGGATTGTCAAACCAAATATTTAAAGTATTTCCCTTAGAGTCATAATATAATCTTACCTTTTCCATCTCAGCGCTCCCTCCTTAATCTTCTTTGTCCAATAGGCAGTTACAATAAAACCTCTCTTTTTGAAGAATCTTGCCACTACGCAAAGATAATATCTTCCGATTCTTTTATAAAACAATAATACGGTTTTATTTTTCTTGCTAACGCGGATTTCGTCGGGGTCAGATAAAACCTGTTTAACCTCTGCCTCTTTGCCTTTTATTGTAGGATGCTTGATATGCGTGATAACATCCCAATAGGCCCTTGTAGTGCTGACTAAAATTCCAAGTTTTGACTGAACCTTAACAGTACTTTGTTAAAATTTATTTTGTCCGTGCTTATTTTCTAAAAATTCTACTACCGTAACTAATTGTAAATACAATGGTTATGTGTATTTCAATGCGTTGCTTGTTTTTAGGCTCATACTAATGCAACGCATAACATTTTGTAACTTATTGAAAAATAACGAGTTGTGTAAAATTTCACTTAAAAACAGGCAAATTTTTAACATAGTACTGATAATGCTTTGATATTTTATATTATACGTGTCCAAATAAACCGTTATTCATCGGCTCCAGCGGGCATCCAGAAAGCGTTCTCGCCGAGATTCCCGCTGGAGTTTACCCCCGCGAAAGCGGGGGCGTGAATGACATAAGGTTAATTTGGACAGTAATGAAAACTTATAGCTTTTAAAGATTTCATCAGGCTCTCTTATTATTATTTCAGTTTAACATATTTTAAGTATTTTTCAAGCCCTTTTTTCGCTAGGTTTCCATTCCATTTCTCGCCCAATAATAGTTTGGAATTCTCAATAATTATTATGTAACCTTATGAAATAATTATAGTTGGGCAGAAACGACACTATTTATTAAAAACTAATACAAAATCCATAGCTTCTCTCTTTTAACGCTAATCCGCGCGAATTTGCGTCAAACTATTAGCGAATATTCGCGTTACAAGATTAGCGTCCATTCGCGTTCTAAAATTAGCGAAAATTCGCGTCCCCTCCTTTTACTGCGTTATTAATTTCTTTTTAGCCTCAAGTAAGAATCGTGCCTTTTTCTTAAGATATTTAAGCGGGTCTACTTCTTCGGGAAAAAACCCAATCTTCTCTAAACCAATTGATATGCCCTTTTTGTCCTTAACAATTACATCGTAGGTCTTTTCTGCCTCTTCTGAAATAAAGGCCTCCTCGGAATTTCCCCACCACATATTAAGGGTATTACCATAGGGGTCAATATAAATCTTTATTTCTCCTTTGCCCATATCTTTTCTCCTTTCTTTTTAAACCTTGAGGTGAGGTATGCAGTAACAATAAATCCTTCGCCATTTAAATGACGGGCTACAACACATATCCAATGTCGATTAAATTTACGATAATAAAAATGGATCTCAGGATGCTGGGGATTCCTTCTGACTTCATCTGCCTCGGTAATGGTTTTTAAAACTTCTTTTAACTTCCCTTTTAATTCAGGATGCTTAAACTGGGTAATAAATTCAAAATATCGCTTTGTAGTACGAATCTTCTTACCTAAAACACAAGTAGATTCATAGACTTCTATCTTTTCAAGTGGTTTTTGAACCAAATTTAACACCTCCTGTTTTCTTAAGGGTTAAAGGGGAATTATGTCTTACCCTCTTAACCCCCTCGTTCATAACCCTCGTTCCATGCTCTAATAATTTAGCAATTTATACAGCATAACTGAGAATTTCAAGCTCAGCTCCTCTGTCAATCTTGCTCAAAATACGATCTACTTTCTCCATAACGGGGCCTTCAATTAAGTATTCATTACAATTTTGACATTGCAATACAGGTAATTTTTTGATGATGATAATAGGCCCCTCTTTAATTTTAAATGGTAAACCGCTAGTAACTTTCTCTAATTTTCCTCCGCAATTATGACATTTCACGATTGCCTCCTGGTTTTAAAACCCTTCTCCCATTTATCCGGCGTTGGCTTATAGGTTGTAACTATTCTTATATTATCATTTTCTGTATCAGCAGCTTTTTGAATATGAATAGCCCAAGCTTCATATTCTGCATAGATGAGATAGCTTGGTAAATACTTGCCTTTAGGATATTCTTCTATTGTTTCGCAGGTATCCACTAAAGATAAGATAGCTTCCCGCGATATAAATCTCCCTCTCAATCGCATATTGACATGATAAGTCCAGTGTATCCTACGGCGTCTAATACAGGATTTGATAAATTCTAAACCATCAATATTCATAAGGCATCGGTCCTTTTCATTGTAAAAGATTAATTACCGGTCTAAATTTTGGTTTTCCGGGCATTTTGGCGCCTCCTTTTAACGCTAATTTACGCGAATCTATTGACGCGAATTTATGCTAATCTAACGCTAATTTACGCGAATCTATTGACGCGAATTCTCGCGAATCTATTGACGCGAATGGACGCGAATCTATTGACGCGAATTTATGCTAATCGAACGCGAATGGACGCGAATCTATTGACGCGAATTTATGCTAATCGAACGCTAATTTACGCGTCTCTTTATCCACTTCTTCAGGCGTGCCATCAAACTCCTTTAAAAGTTTATCTTTAAGCTCAGCCAGCATCCTTTTGCCGTCGAGCAATTCCCAAACCCTTGAGGCAGCCTTATTTAAGGTATAGATACAGTTTATCTCATCTGAAGTCTTATAAATCGGCAGAAGTATGGTTTCTTCTTCATAGATCCGGCCTAAAAGATAATGATTTTGCGCGTCTAAATGTTCAAACGATTGGTACCTTAACAATAATTTCCTAGCTCGATACATATTGTCAATTTTAAATTCCGCCGTGGCCAAACTTAATAGGCATTGCTCTTCTAGCTTATTAAACAATCCTTGATTGCCCCGCTTTAAAGCCAGGCTGTATTCCAAATTGCTCTTTAACTCCTTTAAGCTTCTTGCTCCATTAAGTATTCTTTCTATCGGCTTTGCCTGATGAAATCCAAAGTCCATGTGGGCATCAATATGCACCAAATCAAGATTTTTAAAACCCTTC
>JAZDEW010000013.1:0-6723 GCA_043808425.1 Candidatus Omnitrophota bacterium | reverse complement strand
TCAATGATCGGCTTCACCAAATCTTCCAACTTTGCCCGCGTAATCGTCATGGTTAAGTGCTTAGGGCCTGTGGCATCAGCAGTAATAAACGGTAAGTTAATATCTGTGCTCACGGTAGAAGATAACTCAATCTTCGCTTTTTCCGCTCCTTCACGCACCCTTTGCACCGCCATTTTATCGCTCATCAAATCGATACCTGTTTCGCGCTTAAACTGCCCGACGATATACTCTAAAATTACCTTATCCATATCTGTGCCCCCGAGCTGGGTATCACCGCTGGTTGCCTGAACATGGAATACTCCGGAAGCCATCTCCATAATTGTTACATCCAAAGTTCCGCCGCCTAAATCAAATACCAGGATCTTCTGTTCTTTATCGGCTTTTTCTAAACCATAAGCCAGGCAGGCTGCCGTAGGCTCATTAATTATACGCAAAACTTTTAACCCGGCAATCTCACCTGCGTCTTTAGTTGCTTGACGCTGATTATCATTAAAATATGCCGGACAGGTAATCACCACCTCTTCCACCTTATCCCCAAGATATACTTCCGCATCAGCTTTTATTTTTTGTAAAATAAAAGCTGAAATCTGCTGTGGAGTATAATCTTTGCCATAGGCTTTAAATTTAAAATCTGTGCCCATTTTACGTTTCGCGGCCTGAATTGTGCCTTCAGCGTTAATCGCTGCCTGGCGCCTTGCCGGCTCGCCAACCAAACGCTGTCCATCCTTAGTAAACGCCACATAAGAAGGAAAGGCCTTGCCTGAGGCAATTCCTGCGCCTTCTGCCGATGGAATAATTACCGGCCGACCACCTTCCATAATTGCCGCTGCTGAATTAGATGTTCCCAAATCAATACCGATTACTTTTGCCATGTTAACCTCCTATTTTTTAGAAACTCTTACTTTAGCGGTTCTGATTACCCGCTCATGCATTAAATATCCCTTTTGTAAAACTTCAACAATTGTATGTTCCGGCAGGTCCTTATTCTCTACCTGCATCAAAGCCTCATGATAATGTGGATTAAAAACTTTTCCTTCGGCTTCAATAGGCTTAATTCCATGCTGTTTGAGCAGATCATAGAGGTGCGCTAAAATCATCTCCACGCCCTTTAAAAAAGCATTTAGATCCTCATGAAAACTCGCGGCTTTATCCTCGGCTAAATTTATAGTGCGCTCCAAATCATCTAAAACATTCAATAACTCTAAAAGTATCCCTTCGTTGGCATATTTAAGAAATTCTAATCTTTCTTTTTCCAGGCGTTTACGTAAATTATCAAAGTCGGCACTCGCCCGCAGCAGCTTATCCTGGCACTCTTTGGCTTTTTCTGCTTCTGCTTTCAGCTCGGTATATTCACTTTCATTAAGCGTAATCGTTTTTATCTCTGTATTTTTATTCTTCTTTTCTTCCATCTTAAAATCGCGCTTTAAATCGCGCTTAAAACATCCGTTAAAACATCAGCAATATACTCTAAAGCAGGGATAATGTGATTATACTCCATACGCATTGGGCCTAAAACCGCTAGCCTGCCGTAAGGCTGGTTTTTTAATTTATAGGTAGTTACAATTAAAGAGTAATTCTCCATCTCCGGCCAACCTAGTTCACTCCCAATATAAACTTTCACCTTGCCAGAATAATAACGGTTAACAAGATCCAACAGTCTGCCCTTATCTTCCATCAACTTGATCAGCAGGCGTATTTTATCCGCATCCCTAAACTCAGGTTGATCTATGATCCGGCTAATCCCTTTATAAAAAATCCTATCTTGCCATTCCAGGAACGAAACAATTCCCGCATAATGTGTAATCTCAGAGATTACCTCTGAGGTATTCTCCAGGGCATCATCAAGCCTGCGCATCTTCTTCTTACAATTTTTTACAATCCGTTGTTTTTCGTCATCCAGAAGCTCCATTTGCTGGATAAGAAAATCCACATAATATCGGTACCCTCTATCCGTAGGTACCCGGCCACCAGAAGTATAAGGATGTTTTAAGTACCCTGATTCCTCGAGTTCTGAAAAAATGCTCCGGATAGTAGCCGAACTTAGATCAAACTCCTTAGAAATATCATTAGAAGCAACCGGAGACCCATCCTTAATATAACGATTAATCGCTGAATTCAGGACCGACTTCCTTCGCAAACTGTAATCAATATTGCGCGACATTTGGTTTCTCCCTCAAAGCTGTCACACTTATGTAACAAGGGGTAATTTTAACACAAATTACTGCTTTGTCAACAAAATTAGCACTTAAATCCCTAGAGTGCTAATTTGAGATTCTTAAAAAAGATCACTCCTCTTTTTCTAAGATTACCTTAATATCCTTATCCTCACTGAGCCGGCTATAGAGTTGTCGCGAAATAGTTAAATCGATACGTATCCCCTTTTGCAGATAATCAATTTTATTTATTTTAGCTTTACGATAGAAAAGATCCACCAATTCCATGCGGTTATGCGGTAGGAGTATTTTTAAATCAACCAGTAAACCGGAAAAATGACTTTGCACCTGAGACAGTAATTTATCCAGGCTCTCCCCTGTTTTGGCGGATATCAAAATTGAATTCGGAAAATCTTTTTTAAAAACTTCCAGCCAACTGCGATCCTCGATTAAATCTACTTTATTTAAAGCCACGATTACCGGTTTATCCTGACAATCCAATTCATTTAAAACAGTTTGCACTGCCTGGTTATGTTGATGTAAACGATGATCATGCGCATCTAAAACATGGATAAGTAAATCTGCCTCCCTGACCTCCTGAAGAGTAGATTTAAAAGCATCAATTAAGTGGTGGGGAAGTTCATGTAAAAACCCTACGGTATCTGAAACAATAATATTTTGCCCGTTAGGCAATCGTAAGCTCTTTGAAAGCGGATCCAGAGTAGTGAAAAGCTTCTCCGAAGTAACCTGAGCAGACAAAGTTAGCTGATTAAGCAGACTAGATTTGCCTGCGCTAGTATACCCCACTAAAGCCACTATCGGCAGATTATTCTCTTCTCTTCGTTTATGCGTATTCTTACGATGAAGCGCATACGTTTTTAGATCTTCTTTTAATTTATCAACTTTCCCTCGGATTTGTCTGCGGTCAAGCTCAAGTTTCTGCTCCCCTGGCCCACGCGTGCCAATACCGCCGCCAATGCGGGAAAGAAGTATGCCCTTACCCGCCAAACGAGGCAGTAAATACTGCAGTTGGGCTAATTCCACCTGCATCTTACCTTCCGGACTTTTTGCTCGACGACAAAAAATATCCAGAATTAATTGTGTCCGATCAATAGTTTTCTTGCCAAAAGCCCCTTCTAAATTTCTTTGCTGCGTACCAGATAAATCGTGGCTAAAAATTACCACTTCTACTTCCCCTTCATTAACTATACCGCTGATCTCCTCAACTTTACCTTTTCCCACTAAATAATTAGCTGTTGCCCTGTCGCAAATACTAATCACATGCTCGACTATCTGCACCCCGCTGGATACAGCCAACTCCTCAAGCTCTGAAGAAATATCTTCAATCCGCCAATGGCCTTTATCCGTCTTTAATTGTACGCTAACTAAGAGAGCTTTTTCCATTAAATGAGCGCCGCCATCGGCGGGGCGATTTTATCCCGAGCTTATGCCGAAAATATCGAAGAGATTTTCAGGATGGTTAAGCAAGGGAAATCTTTTTAATTATCCTATCCGCAATAGCAGCGGGTTTTTCTCCATCCTCGATTTTAATCCACTGTATCCGTTTATCATGCCTAAACCAGGTAAGCTGCCTTTTGGCATAATGCCGGCTATTACGTTTAATCAAGCGTTTGGCCTCGTCAAGAGAATACTTCCGGTTAAAATATCCCTGAAGCTCAGGTATGCCAATCGCGTAAGACGCTGTCCGGCTTAATTTGCGTTTAAGCAGTTTTTTTACTTCCGTGATTAAACCCAGCTTAAACATCTTATCCACTCGTTGATCGATTTTTAGATAAAGCGCTTGCCGGTTAATATTTAAGCCAAACACCCTAACATCGTAAACCGGCCCCAGGCCAAGCCTTTGCCCCTGTAAATATGAAATTGGCTTTCCGGTAATTATAAAAACCTCTAAAGCCCGAATGATCCTTTTTGCATCATGAGCATGAATTTTAAGGCTAGAAACATAGTCAACATTTGCCAAGCGTTGATGTAAGAACGGACTCCCCTTAGCGGCTAATAACTTGTACAGCTTAGCGCGAACCTTGCTATCTTGTGGCACATCCGGAAAAAGTCCATCCACAATTATGGAATAATAAAGCCCAGTGCCCCCTACGAATAAGGGAATTTTGCCTTGATGATCTAACTTGCTGCAAATCGATACTGCTTGCTTTCTATATTTTGCAACATTGTATTCGCTCTCCGGATTAATTACTGATAGCAAATGATGTTTAACTATCTTTCTTTGAGCTAGAGTTACTTTAGAGGTAATAATATCCAGGCCACGATAAACCTGCATGGAATCACAGGATATAATCTCAGTATTAAGTTTCTTTGCAAGCGAGATTGCTACGGCACTCTTGCCAGCTCCAGTCGGCCCCATTAAAAAAATTATTTTCTTCTTTATCATAAAACTAAGGGCAGACCTTGGTTAGAAAACCTTCTTGAGCAAGCTTACTCTCTAAATCTATTGCTTCTTGTTCATGCTTAAACCTGCCGACTTTTACCCGCCAACCACTACCTGCCTGTTCAAGATAAGCAGGAAAACCACGGGAGGATAATTTAGAAGTGAAATTATCAGCATTCTCTTGGTTAGCAAAAAATCCTACCTGCACAGAATATTCCTGATCTTCCATTAAAGTAGGATAAACTTGCAGGATATCCAGGGTTGATTTAAGCTCTGGGCAAGCAGGGAAATCTTTTTTCAATTTAGACAAATACTCATTTCCCTGCGCATTATTGCCTTTCTTAAACCCAATCCAGCTTTGCCGATATAAAATAGCTGCTTTAAGGTGAGTATCAGGCTGGTCAATAATAATCTTATTATAGTTATCTTCGGCATCGAGCAATTGGCCGCCAATTAAATAAGTATCCGCCAAACCCAATCTTGCCTGAGTAATTAACTGTCCTTGTGCATCTTTTAAAACACGCTTAAAAGATTCTTCGGCCGCGGCTAGATCGCCTAATTTAAGATAACTTAAACCTACTAAATAACTCAATTCATCCCCGCCTTTAAAATTAAATTTATTCATCTGGGATTGGCCTTCAAAAATAACCCGGCGATAATTCCCGCGCAAGAAATCGGCCTTTAACAGATCTAATTCCGAAGCTAAACAATAACCAGAAAAAAATAATGAAATCAAAACAAAAAAGAATAGAATACTTTTTTTAAGCATTTTTAGTAACCAAGCTTACTTCTTCTCTTTAAACCGCAATGAGAGCGCCTTAGAGATTCTCCTTTGTAAATCCAAAATTTTTCCATGACGCATTTCTTTTTCACTGCGTTCGACATCATCAGCTATTTTTGCCGCTGCGGTATGTGGCCGGGCTGAATATTTAAAAATAAAAGCAGCGTTAAATTCTGATCTTTTAACTAAATCGTAAGTTTCGCAAAAATCAACTTCTGTTTCTGTAGGAAACCCGACAATGATATCAGTAGTTAATATTCCATCCTTTACAATTTTACGATATGAATCAATTAAAGCCAAATATTCTTTTTTTGAGTAACCCCGGTTCATAAGTTTTAAAATTCTGTCCGAACCGGATTGCACAGGCAAATGCAAGGATTTGGTTAATTTATCCAGGTCTCTAACCACTTTAAAGAAATCATTACTTGCATCTTTGGGATGCGAAGTAAAAAAACTCAGCTCTTTTAATCCGGCGATATTGTTAATTTGCGTCAGCAGCTTAACGAAATTAATATCTTCATCCTGATAGGCATTGACATTCTGACCAAGCAGCGTGATTTTACTCACTCCGCTGGCAACCGCAGTTTGGGCTTCTCTTAATATATTTTTGCGTTTACGATGGCGTAGTGGCCCGCGCACATAGGGCACCAGACAATAAGTGCAAAAATTTGAGCAACCTTCTGAGATCACCAGATAAGCCTGAGATCTATCCTTATAGAACCCACTTTGATAAATCCCATCAGGCCGGAGATTACCGTCTGTTTCCCAAATCTTACGCTCCAGCAGATGATGATCATCAAATCTACTTAAGATATCAGGAAGCTTATGGATATCCTGTGGCCCCACTACAAACTTTATATTTGCATCACGCAGGAACGCTTCTTGTTTATAATTTTGCGCCATACAGCCAACTAAACCGATAATCTTTGAACCTTTATAGCTACCGATCAAACTCCAGACTCTATCTTCAGCGTTCTGCCGCACCGAGCAAGTATTAAAAATAATAACCTCCGCTTTTAGATCATCAATGCAAATTTGATATCCAGCGTTTTTTAATATCCCGCAAATAATTTCTGAATCCCGCACATTCATCTGACAACCAAAGGTTCTGATATACAGGACTGGCTTCTTTTTCTCGGAACTATTTGAATTTCCTCGAGTTGGCACTTATCCCACCCTTTCTTCGTTTCTTCTAAATAGCCTTTAAACGGCTCATAAAGTTCGTAATCCACGATCTTAGAATCATCAATCTTTATCCATTTGAATATCAATCTTACCAAATCTTTTTTATCTTGAGTATCCAAGCTGCATTTTGTTTCTTTAAAGTTGCTTATCACATCCTGGAGAGATACAAGATAATCCCGGGAACGCTCTTTTTCTATCAA
>JAZDEW010000012.1:0-47105 GCA_043808425.1 Candidatus Omnitrophota bacterium | reverse complement strand
CTAACGCACGGGACTCCAGAGTCATTTAATGTTTTAATCAAAGAATTACAAGGCTTGTGCCTTGATATCCGGACAGAAAAGGTTAAATAATGGAAGAGATCGTATCCTTTGATAGTATTTCAATTAAGATTGCCAGCCCGCAGGTAATTAAGTCCTGGTCCAAGGGTGATGTCAAAAAAGCCGAAACCATTAATTACCGTACGCTTAAGCCGGAAAAAGACGGCTTATTTTGTGAAAAGATTTTTGGGCCGGTGCGTGATTGGGAATGTAACTGCGGTAAATATAAAGGCATAAAATTTAAAGGCATTACTTGTGATCGTTGCGGAGTTACGGTTGATCGCTCAAGCGTAAGGCGTGAGCGTATGGGGCATATTGATTTAGCTACGCCGGTGACGCACATCTGGTTCTTTAAGGCCGTGCCCAGCCGAATGAGCGCGCTTTTAGATATTGGCCTAAGAGACCTAGAGCGGATTATTTATTACGAAGAGTATGTGATTGTTGATCCGGGAACTACGCCGCTAAAGAAAAAAGATTTGCTTACTGATGAACAGTATCAGGAGGCCTTGAGCAAATATGGGACAAGCTTTAAAGCCAAGATCGGGGCGGAGGCAATCAGCGAGCTTTTGAAAGAATTAGATTTGGATGTGGTTTGCCGTAAGTTTAGAAAAGACCTGGAGAAATCCAAAGATGTTTTAAATAATCGTAAGGCGATTAAGAATTTAAAGATTGTGGAGGATTTTAAGAAGAGTGGCAATAAGCCGGAATGGATGATCTTAGAAATCGTGCCGGTAATTCCTCCGGATTTACGGCCCTTAGTTCCGCTGGAAGGCGGAAGATTCGCTACCAGCGACCTTAATGATTTATACCGCCGGGTAATTAATCGGAATAATCGTTTAAAGAAACTGATGGAGTTAAGCGCTCCGGAGATTATTATCCGTAATGAAAAGCGCATGTTGCAGGAGGCAGTGGACGCGCTCCTGGATAATGGCCGTCATGGTAAGCCGGTAAATGGCGCTAACAATCGTCCGTTGAAATCTCTTTCCGATATGCTTAAGGGAAAGCAAGGGCGTTTTCGTCAGAATCTTTTGGGTAAGCGCGTCGATTACTCCGGCCGTTCAGTGATTGTGGTGGGCCCGGAACTTAAATTGCATGAATGCGGCCTTCCTAAACAAATGGCCCTGGAGCTATTTGAGCCGTTTATTATTAAGAAATTAAGAGAAAAAGGTTTTGTGCATACAATTAAAGGCGCTCGCCGCATGGTAGAGCGCGGTAAGATTGAAGTTTGGGATATTCTGGATGAAGTGATTAAGGATCATCCGATTATGTTAAACCGTGCGCCTACTTTGCACCGTTTAGGTATCCAGGCTTTCCAGCCGCTATTAATTGAAGGAAAAGCCATCAAGATACATCCGTTGGTTTGTACTGCTTTTAACGCCGATTTTGACGGTGACCAGATGGCGGTGCATGTGCCGTTATCCCTGGAATCACAGCTGGAGACCAAGGTGTTGATTATGGCCATCAATAATATTTTTTCTCCTGCTGACGGCCGCCCGGTAATTTCTCCTACCCAGGATATAGTTTTAGGCGTGGCCTATCTAAGCCGGGAAAAAGCTGGCGCCGTGGGGGAGGGGATGATTTTTTCGGGTGCCGATGAGCTGCTGATTGCTTATAATGACAAGGCGGTAGAATTACACGCTAAAATTAAAATTCGTGTTAGCGGCCTGTATGATTTTGACCTGAAAAAAGTGATTAGCCAAAATCAGATGGTTACGACTACGGCCGGCCGGGTAATTTTTAATCAAATTCTGCCGGAGGAGTTTGGATTTGTGAATTGTGATTTAAAGAAAAGCAATGTGAGCGATATTGTGGTCAGCTGCTATAAAAGATTTGGGCATGCCATGACGATTAAGCTGCTGGATGATATCAAAAGATTAGGCTTTGAGATGGGTACTCTGGGCGGTATTTCTATTGGTATTGATGATATGACTGTGCCGGTGGCAAAGCCGCAAGTTTTAAAAGAATCTAGAGACGACGTGGCCAAGGTTGAAGATCAATACCGTAAGGGTATTATTACTAATAGCGAACGTAAATCTAAGGTAATTGATATTTGGACGCACGCTACGGATACTATTTCGGATTTGTTGTTTAAAGGGATGGATTCATTTAATCCTATTTTTATGATGGCCGATAGCGGGGCGCGTGGTTCACGTTTACAGGTTAGGCAGCTGGCGGGTATGCGTGGCTTAATGGCTAAACCTAGCGGTGAAATCATTGAAAATCCGATTACCGCGAATTTTCGTGAAGGGTTAAATGTTCTTGAGTATTTTATTTCTACGCACGGCGCGCGTAAGGGGCTGGCGGATACCGCGCTGAAGACCGCCGATGCGGGTTATCTGACCCGCAGGCTGGTGGATGTTGCCCAGGAGGTAATTGTTTGCGAGGATGACTGTGGCACGCTTAATGGTATTACGGTGGCGGCGATTGTTGAAGGCGATGAAGAGGTGGTGGGGTTGAAGGACCGGATTGTCGGGAGAGTGGCCCTGGACAATGTTGTCGACATTATTACCGACGAGGTTATTATTAAACAGGGCTGTGAAATAACGGAAGACGAAACTGACAGAATAGAAAAACTGGGAATTGAAAAAATCCGTATTCGCAGTGTTTTGACCTGTGAGAGCGGAAGGGGGGTTTGCGCTAAATGTTACGGGCGGAATCTTTCTACCGGCAGATTAATCGAGTTAGGGGAGGCGGTGGGCGTAGTGGCAGCGCAGAGCATTGGAGAGCCCGGTACTCAGTTGACCATGAGAACTTTTCATATTGGAGGTACGGCTTCTAGAACTATTGAGCAGTCATTTATTAAAGCCAAAAATGAAGGTTTTATTAAGTATCATAATTTAAGGGTTACGCTGAAAAATAAAGAAAATGTCGTTTTAAATAGAAACGGAGCAATCAGCGTTAATGACGCGCAAGGCCGAGAGTTTGAGCGCTATACGCTTCCCCAGGGTGCTTTTATTACTTTTATTGACGGGCAGGAAGTTAAAAAAGGGGTATCTTTAGTGCATTGGGATCCCTATACTTTGCCCGTGCTTACGGAAGTTGGCGGGTCAGTGCGTTTTGAAGATTTAAGTGAAAATATTACTATGCGCGAAGAGATTAATCCGGTGACGAAATTATCTGAGCGCGTAGTGGTGGAACATAAACCGGAGTATCATCCGCAGGTAGTTATTCTGGATGAGAAGAAAGAAGTCTTAGGTATTTATCCTATTCCTATCGGAGCGCATATTATTGTGCGCGACGGTGAACAGGTAGGAGGAGGAGACCTTTTAGCGAAGATTCCGCGTACGGTGGTGAAGACCCGCGATATTACCGGTGGTTTACCGCGCGTGGCTGAGCTTTTTGAGGCCCGGCGCCCGAAGGATCCGGCGGTAATTAGTGAAATAGATGGTTTTGTGGAGTTTGGCGAAACTAAGAAAAATCAGCGCGTAATAATCGTTAAGTCGGCTACGGGTATGGCTAGAGAATATGTCATCCCGCATGGTAAACATCCGAATGTTTATAAAGGCGATAAGGTTGCCGCCGGCCAGCAGCTTACCGACGGACCGGTAGTTTTGCAGGATATCTTGAGTGTTTGCGGGGACAAGGTTTTGCAGGAGTATCTGGTGAATGAGGTGCAGGAGGTTTATCGTTTGCAAGGCGTACGGATTAATGATAAGCATATTGAGGTAATTATTCGTCAGATGCTTAAAAAAGTCAGAGTTGAGGATCCGGGCGATACGGAATTTTTGGTTACTCAGCAGGTGGATAAATGGGTGTTCCAAAAAGAAAATACCCGGGTAATTAAAAAGGGCGGCAAACCGGCTCAGGCTACGCCCCTACTTTTAGGTATAACCAAGGCTTCGCTTACCACGGAAAGTTTTATTTCCGCCGCGAGTTTTCAAGAGACTACGCGTGTTTTAACGGAAGCGGCCACTAGCGGTAAGCATGATGAATTATTCGGTTTAAAGGAAAATGTTATCGTAGGGCACTTGATTCCGGCGGGTACTGGATTCAGAGCGCATCGCGATATTGAAGTAGTAAAAGTAATCGATCAAGACAGCGCGGAAAAGAAAGAGAAAAAGGAATAATCTATGCCTACAATCGCTCAGCTTATTAGATTTGGTAGAATTTCCAAGAAAAAGAAAAGTAAGTCTCCGGCTTTAAATGCTTGCCCGCAGAGAAGAGGGGTGTGCCTGCAGGTGCGTACGATGACACCGAAAAAACCAAACTCGGCTTTGAGAAAAATTGCCCGAGTCAGGCTGACTACGGGTTTAGAAGTTACGGCTTATATTCCCGGAGAAGGACACAATCTTCAAGAACACTCGATTGTTTTGGTCAGAGGCGGCAGGGTTAAGGATTTACCGGGTGTGCGTTATCATATTGTGAGAGGCTCATTAGATGCCTCCGGGGTTAATGCGCGCAGAAGAAGCCGTTCTAAATATGGGGCCAAGAGGCCAAAGGAAGGGAAGTAATTTAGAGGGGAGTGTTAAGGGATGAGACGAAGAAAAGCGCAGGAAAAAGTTATTTTAGCAGACCCTAAATATAACAGTAAAATTATTGCCAAGTTTATGAATATGGTCATGTATGATGGTAAGAAATCAATCGCGGAAAAATTGGTTTATAGCGCTTTTGATATTGTGTTAAAAAATTTAAATGAACAGGATATTTTAAAAGTATTTTACAAGGCCCTGGATAATGCCCGGCCGCGTTTGGAGGTAAAACCGCGTAGGGTGGGCGGGGCGACTTATCAGGTACCGATAGAGGTTAGGCAGGAGCGAGGTACTTCTATTGCTTTACGCTGGATTAGAGATTTTGCTCAGAACCGTAAGGGTAAACCCATGCAGGAAAAGCTAGCCGATGAAATCATCGCGGCTTACAAGGGCGAAGGTTCGGCGATTAAAAAAAGGGATGATACGCATAAGATGGCGGAGTCTAATAAAGCCTATGCGCATTTCCGGTGGTGAGATTAGGTTATAGTTAGATAGCTCATAGCTCATAGCTGATAGCTGATAGCTCATAGTTCATAGCTGATAGGGTGAAGAATAATAAAAAAATAAATGAGAAAAATACCATTAGAGAAAATCAGGAATATTGGAATAATCGCCCACATCGATGCTGGTAAAACTACGACCAGCGAGCGCGTTTTATTTTATACGGGAAAAAATTATAAAATAGGCGAGGTGCATGATGGCGCGGCGACCATGGATTGGATGGTGCAGGAGCAGGAAAGAGGGATTACGATTACCGCGGCCGCGACTACTTGTATCTGGAAGGATATTACAATTAATTTAATTGATACGCCGGGCCATGTGGATTTTACGATTGAGGTGGAAAGGTCACTAAAAGTCTTAGATGGGGCAGTGGTGGTGTTTTGCGGGGTAGGCGGAGTGGAGCCGCAATCAGAAACTGTTTGGCGTCAGGCAGACCGTTATAATGTTCCGCGTATTGCTTTTGTAAATAAAATGGACCGCACTGGTTCGGATTTTTTTATGGTCTTAGGCCAGATTCATGAAAGATTAGGGGCTAATGTCGCGGCCATCCAGCTTCCGGTAGGCCGTGAAGGTGGTTTTAGCGGGCTTATGGATCTGGTGGATGAAAAGTTGATTCATTATAATGATGACTCGGGGAAAGAATTTCAAGTCAATGATATTCCGGAAGAGATGAAGGCGGATTTTGAAAAATACCGGTTGATTCTGGTGGAGAAGGTTGCCGAGGCGGATGATTTGATTATGGAAGATTATCTGGCGGGGAAAAAGGTGTCCAATAATCAATTGAAAGCAGGAATCCGCCGGGGATGTATTGCTAATAAATTTGTGCCGGTACTTTGTGGTTCGGCTTTTAAGAATAAGGGCGTCCAGATGGTTTTAGACGCGGTAAAAGATTATCTTCCTTCTCCGCTGGATGTGCCGCCGGTTAAGGGTACTAATCCGGATACGGGTGAATTTGAAGAGGTGGCGGCGGATGATTCCGCTCCTTTTACGGCTTTATGTTTTAAGGTTGCCACGGATCCTTTTGTGGGGAAGATTTATTTTACCAGGATGTACTCTGGGACGCTTGCCTCCGGAACATATATTTATAACGCCAGCAAGCGGGAAAGAGAGCGGGTAACTAAAATTGTTAAAATGCACGCTAACCATCAGGAGGTAGCCGATAGTATTGCCACCGGGGATATTGCCGCGCTGGTAGGTTTAAAAGATACTAAGACAGGCGATACTCTTTGTTTGGAAAAAAATCCTATTCTTATTGAAGCGATGCGTTTTCCGGATCCGGTAATTCAGCAGGCGATTGAGCCTAAGAGCAAGGATGCCCAGGAAAAATTAGGAATGGCGATGCATAAATTAGAGGATGAGGATCCGTCATTTAAGGTCACTTATAATCAAGAGACCGGGCAGACATTAATTGCCGGAATGGGGCAGTTACATTTGGAGATTATTGTGGATAGAATTTTACGTGAGTTTAATGTTGAGGCTACGGTGGGGGCTCCTCAGGTTGCCTATCGTGAAACGATTAGAAGAAGCGTATCTAGCGTGGGGAAATTTATTTCGCAGTCCGGTGGGCGCGGGCAATATGGCCATTGTGTTATTGAGATGAGCCCGCAAGAGGTTCCCGGCACAGGCATTACTTTTGAAGATAAAATTAAAAGCGGTTCTATTCCGCGCGAATTTATTCCCGCGGTGAAACAAGGCGTTGTCGGCGCGGCTAAGAATGGCGTTTTGGCCGGTTATCCGGTTACCGACGTAAAAATTGTTTTAGTGGATGGATCATTTCATGAGGTTGATTCTTCGGAGCTGGCTTTTAAAATGGCCGGCTCGATCGCTTTTCAAGACGGGATGAAAAAAGCGCATCCGGTTTTATTGGAACCGATTATGGATATTGAGGTCGTCGTGCCGGAAGAGTTTATGGGGCAGATCATCGGCGATCTCAGCAGCCGGAGGGCAAAAATAATTGCTCTCGGACAGAGATTAAATTTACGTACGATTCGAGCCCATGTTCCGTTGTCGGAAGTTTTTAATTACGCGACCATAACAAGATCCTTGACACAAGGGCGCGCATCGTATACAATGGAACCTTCCTTCTACAGCGAAGTTCCCGCGCATGTAGCGGAAAAAGTAGTTTCCGGATCAGTGAACGCGAACGTAAGAAAAACTTTTTAAAAAAAAGAAATACCCGCGTTAAGCGAGGCTCACGCGACGCTAATAGGAATTGCGTTGGTGCGCGCTAGGCAGCGTAAAATCACGCGGCTGTGCCCTCAAGGGCAAGGAGGATAAAAGAAATGGCTAAGGATAAATTTGTAAGAAATAAACCGCACGTAAATATTGGCACCATCGGACATATTGATCATGGTAAAACCACGCTTACGGCTGCCATTTGTAATGTTTTATCAAAACTTGGCCAAGCGGTATCCAGGGATTACGCGGATATTGCTAAAGGTGGCACGGTAAGAGATGAGACAAAGGTGGTTACAATCTCCGTGGCGCACGTTGAATATGAAACAGTCGCGCGTCACTACGCGCATATAGATTGCCCGGGGCACGCGGATTATATTAAGAATATGATTACTGGCGCGGCGCAGATGGACGGAGCGGTTTTGGTAGTTTCCGCGGCTGACGGCCCGATGCCTCAAACCAGAGAGCATATTCTTTTAGCGCGTCAGGTGAATGTGCCTTCGATGGTCGTATTTATGAATAAGGTTGATTTAGTGGATGACAAAGAACTATTGGATTTAGTGGAGATGGAGATTAGAGACCTCTTAACTAAATATGGGTATCCGGGAGATAAGACGCCGATTATCCGCGGTAGCGCGAATAAAGCTTATAAGGCGCCGGATGCTACTTGTGAAGACGCTAAATGTATTATGGAATTAATGAAAGCAGTGGATGATTTTATTCCTTTGCCACCTAGAGAGCTGGATAAGCCTTTGCTGATGGCGGTGGAAGATGTTTTTAGTATTGAAGGTAGAGGCACAGTGGCGACCGGAAGAATTGAGCGTGGCAAGGTAAAAGTTGGCGAAGAAGTTGAAATTATCGGTTTAAGGCCGGAAGCTAAAAAATCCGTAGTTACCGGAATTGAAATGTTCCGTAAGCTTTTGGATGAAGGCCAGGCGGGCGACAATGTCGGACTGCTTTTAAGAGGCGTGGAAAAAAACGATATTGAGCGCGGAATGGTTATTGCCGCGCCTAAATCCATTCTACCGCATACGAAGTTTAAAGCTCAAGTGTATATTTTGACTAAAGAAGAAGGCGGGCGGCATACTCCATTTTTTAAAGGTTACCGGCCGCAGTTTTATTTCCGTACCACCGATGTTACCGGCGCGGCTACTCTTCCTGAGGGCGTAGAAATGGTGATGCCCGGGGATAATGTGGCTTTGGACGTGGAGTTAATTACTCCGATTGCTATCGAGAAAGAATCTCGTTTCGCGATTCGTGAAGGCGGCCATACCGTGGGCGCAGGAGTAGTTACTGAGGTTATTGCTTAAAATATTAACCCCGCACCTTCTTTGTATTCAAGGTGTAATTTAATAAGGTGTGGGGATAAAGAAAATAATGGGTAGTTTTGTAAGATAAAAAGGAGAAGGTACGGGGTGAATACGCAAAAGATTCGGATTAAATTAAAAGCTTATGATCACCGGTTACTTGATCAGGCAGTAATTGAAATTGTGGATACGGTTAAGCGTACCGGGGCCAAGATTTCCGGCCCCGTACCGCTGCCCACGAAAAGGGAAATTTATACGGTATTACGTTCCCCTCATGTTGATAAAAAATCACGGGAACAGTTTGATTTATCTACCCATAAGCGCCTTATTGACATCTTTGAACCCACAGCTAAGACTATCGATTCATTAAGGAAATTAAACCTGCCTTCGGGAGTAGATGTAGAAATTAAATAGTAAATCAACCCATTCGACGCACCCACAGTAAACCCGGGTTTGCTCAGGGTTGACACTGAGCGAGAGTCGAATGTGTCAACCCATTCGACGGATAAATTAAATGATTGGATTAATTGGAAAAAAAATTGGAATGACTCAAATATTCGCGGCTGATAATAGCCAAATTGGGGTTACGGCTATCCAGGCTGGCCCCTGTCCGATTCTGATGGTTATGGACAAAAATATTCAGCTGGGATTTGATTTAGTAAAAGAAAAAAGTTTAAAGAAAGCCCAATTGGGGCTTTATAAAAAATTAAATATTGCTCCGCGTAAGGTGATTAAGGATCTCTCTAAAGAGGCCAACGTTGAATATAAGGTGGGAGATGAGCTCAAGGTTGATCTTTTTACGGAAGGTGATTTTGTGGATGTGAGTGGAATTTCTATCGGTAAGGGGTTTGCCGGCGGGATGAAGCGTTGGCATTGGAAGGGCGGGCCCCGGACGCATGGCTCAACTTCTCATCGTCGAGTCGGTTCTATTGGTTCCAGTACTACCCCCGGAAGAGTTTTTCGTGGGCATCACATGCCCGGACATCTGGGCGCGAAAAAAGCCACGATTCAGAACTTAAAGATTATTAAAATAGATTTAGCGAATAACCTTCTATTAATTGAAGGGGGAGTTCCTGGGCATAAGAACGGATATTTAGTGGTTACTAAGGCCATTAAGAGGAAGGCTTCCGCCGTAGGCGGATCCGCCTCCGGCGGAAAGAAAGCAGCGGTTAAAAAATAATATGGTTACCCCCTTAGAGAACAACGATAAATCTGATCAGAATATACTGAATGAAGTTAAGCATAGCTTGAAAGCTTCCGCGGTAAAAACCGTTAAAGAGGGAAGTTCTTTCGCGGGGTTTACTTTACCCGTATACAATAGTGAAGGCCAGGAAATCGATACTTTAAAACTTAATCGAAACGTGTTTGATGGCAGCCAGAATTTAGATTGTCTGCATCAGGCAATTTTAGGTTATCAGTGTAATCAGCGGAAAGGGTTGGCTTCGACCAAGACGCGGGGTGAGGTTTCCGGAGGCGGTAGAAAGCCCTGGAAACAGAAAGGTACTGGCCGAGCGCGCGTAGGCTCTAATCGTTCTCCTCTCTGGAGGCACGGTGGGGTAGTTTTTGGGCCACATCCGCGTGATTTCTCTTACGAGATTCCGCAGAAGATTAAGGCGCTGGCTTTAAAAACAAGCTTAAATGTTAAGTTAAATGAAAATAATTTTATGATTTTAGACGAATTTATAGTCCAGACACCGAAGACCAAGCAGGCAGTGGGAGTATTTACTAATCTTAAATTATTTTCGGCTAAAGATAAAAAATTAAAAAAAGTTTTATTCTTGACGCGTAAATTAGACGCGCGATTAAAGCGATCCTTAAAAAATATTAGTTTTTTAACCGTAGACCTGGCTTCTGATTGCCACGCTTATGAGGTAATGAATAGTCAAAAAGTGCTTATTACTAAAGCCGGCCTGGCTGATCTGACAGAAAGGTTAAAATCATGAGCCAGATTGCTTTGATCATCAAAGCTTTATTGCGGACGGAAAAATCAAGCACCTATTTGGGTGAGGGAAAATATCTTTTCTTGGTGGATAACGCGGCCAATAAAATTCAGATTAAGCAGGCAGTTCAGCAGGCGTATAAGGTAAAGGTAAAGAATGTTAATACTTTTATTTCCCGGGGGAAACTTAAGAGGGTAAGGCATCAATTAGGCCGTACGGTGGATACCAAAAAGGCAGTAGTTACTTTAGCCGCTGGCCAAAAGATAGAAGTTCAGTAGATAGAATATAGGGAAAAGCAAAAGCAAGTAAAAAGGGAAAAATGGGAATAATAAAATTTAAACCGACCACTCCTTCCAGAAGACACATGAGCGGCCCGGATTTTAAAGAGATTACTAAACATAAACCGGAACGCTCATTGCTGGTTCCTCTAAAAAAAACCGGCGGGAGAAATTCGCGTGGTAGAATTACAACTAGGCATATTGGCGGTGGGCATAAACGCATGCTACGGATAATTGATTTTAAGCGTAATATTTATGATCAGCCGGCAAAGGTATTGGCGATTGAATATGATCCTAACCGTTCTGCCAGAATTGCTCTGGTGGAATATCCGGATAAAGAGAAGCGCTATATTATTGCTCCTTTGGGCCTGGATGTCGGAAACACGATTATTGCCAGTAATCAAAAAGAAATTGAAATTAAGCAGGGCAATTGCCTTTTATTACGCAATATTCCTTCCGGCACCCTTATTCATAATATTGAATTATCCGCGGGTAAAGGCGGGCAAATTGTACGTGGGGCCGGAACTAGCGCTCAAATTATGGCTAAAGAGGGTGATGTGGCGCATATTCGGCTACCTTCCGGAGAAGTAAGATTAATTAGCCTAGATTGTCATGCGACTATCGGGCAGATTGGCAATGTGGAGCATGATGCGATTATTTTAGGCAAAGCCGGAAAGAGCCGCTGGTTAGGGATTAGGCCTTCAGTTAGAGGGGTGGTAATGAATCCTGTCGACCACCCTCACGGTGGTGGTGAAGGTAAAAGTGGGCAGGGTAATCCACATCCGGTTACTCCTTGGGGGAAACCTACTAAAGGATATCGTACGAGAAATCGTAAAAAATATTCTAATAAGTTTATTGTTAAAAGAAGGAAGCCATAATTATGCCGCGCTCACTGAAAAAAGGCCCATACGTAGAGGAAAGTTTATTAAAGAAGATTCAGAAACAGACTAAAGCCGGATTACGTCAGGCGATTAAAACCTGGAGTCGGCGTTCAACGATTATTCCGGATTTTGTAGGATTGACTTTCGCGGTGCACGATGGTAAAAAGCATATTCCGGTTTTTGTTACGGAGAATATGGTCGGGCATAAATTAGGGGAATTTGCTCCTTCTAGGATTTTTAGGAAGCACGGTGGTATTAAAGCCAAGAAGGGGTTGGAGAAGACGTAAAACAGTAGATAGTAGTTAGTAGATAGGATGCCAGTTGGGGGCAGGAATTTAGGGGAAAAGATGATCTCAAGGGCTGAAGGAAAATTTTTAAGGCTTTCACCGAGCAAGGTACGCTTAGTATTAGATCTTATTCGCGGTAAGGATGCTTTATACGCGCAAAGTATCTTGCTGCATTTGAATAAAAGGCCAAAAGAATACCTGATAAAAATATTAAGATCCGCGATCGCTAATGCCAAGGTCAAGGGTTTTTCGGCGGATAAATTATATGTTTCTAAGGTTCTGTGTAATCCCGGGCCGATGTGGAAAAGATTTAAGGCCGCGGCTTTTGGCAGGGCAGCGTCAATTGTTAAGCGAACCGTACATATTAAAATAGAGTTGGATTTAAAAAACATAAAGTAATCTTCCCCCTCGCGGGAGCTCGGGGTCATTTTTCCCCAAGCGCCGGTCACGCCTGTGGCGGACTCCGCCAGAGGCGGAGAGGCTGGGTAAAAAGTTCTCCCCCTCGCGGGAGCTCGGGGTCATTTTTCCCCAAGCGCCGGAGGCTGGGTAAAAATGAGGAGCATAAGTTATGGGTAATAAGGTAAGTCCTTTATTGTTAAGGATTGGTTTTATTCGACAGTGGCACTCTCGGTGGTTTGCTAAGCCTAAAGATTATCCTTTGTTCATTCAGCAGGATTATAAGATTAGGAAATTTATTAAGAGCAAATTTAAACAAGCCGCGATTTCTAAAATTATTATTGAGAGATTAGCGGAAAGAATTAAAATCCGCATATTCTCGGCGCGTCCGGGAATTATTATTGGCCGGCACGGTTCAGATATCGAACGCCTACGTTCAGATTTAAACGGTTTAGTGAAGAATGAGCTTTCTATTGATATTCAAGAGATAAATAATCCTACTTGGGATGCGCAGCTGGTGGCTGAAAATATCGCCTTACAGCAGGAGAAGAGAATTGCTTTTCGCCGGGCCGTAAAAAGAGCGATGGAGCAATCTATGCAATCCGGGGTAAAAGGAATTAGGGTTAGTTGCTCCGGCCGTCTTAATGGCGCGGAAATGGGCCGTAAGGAAACTTATAAAATGGGGAAGGTTCCCCTGCAAACCTTGCGTGCTGATATTGATTATGGTTTTGCCGAAGCCTTGACCACTTATGGTTTAATCGGAGTTAAGGTTTGGATTTATAAGGGAGATATTTTGGGAAAGCAGTTTATTCAGGAAGAGGCCAAGAGCATGCAGCAACAGTTTGGGCCTAAGGAAGCATATAGGCCTGCGCGGCCACACTAAAACACCCGGCGCCTATTGGAATTGTCGCCGGCGCTTGGGGAAAAACTCTCCCCCTCGCGGGAGCTCGGGGTCATTTTTCCCCAAGCGCCGGTGGCTGGGGAAAAATGAGGAGCAGATAATGGCTTTAATGCCTAAAAGAGTTAAATATCGTAAATTGCAAAAAGGGCAGAGGCGGGGCATAGCTACTACCGGCTCAACTGTTGCTTTTGGAGAATTTGGTTTAAAATGTTTGGAGAACGGGTGGATTAAAAATACGCAGATTGAAGCGGTGCGCGTTATTTTGGCGCGCCAGCTGCATAAAGGTGGAAAATTATGGATCAGAATTTTTCCGGATAAATCTATAACCAAGAAACCAGCGGAAGTACGTATGGGTAAAGGTAAGGGAGATTTAGACCATTGGGTTTGCGTAATCAAAAGAGGACGCGTGCTTTTTGAATTAGGGGGCGTTCCTTTGGAGTACGCCAAAGCCTGTTTTCGTTTGGCTGCCTATAAACTACCCTTACGGACTAAATTTGTAACCAGGATACATAAATAATATGACCCGTTCGACTTGGCTCAGGGTCATCCTGAGCAGGTCATGGATTAAATAGGGAGTGTCGAAGGATGAAACCACTTGAGCTAAGAAAGTTATCTAAAGATGAGTTATTAGAGAAAGAAAAGGGCCTGTATGTTGAATTGGCAAAGTTAAATACTCAGCGCTACACAGGCAACGTAGAAAAGCCGCATAAGTTTGCTCTGGTCAAAAGAGATATTGCGCGTATCAAGACAATCTTAAACCTAAATAGAGATGGCACTCCGGATCAGGGAATTTCTAACGGGGTAAACAAAAAGAAAGATAAATAAGATGGGTAAACAAAAGGAATTTACGGGGGTAGTGATTAGCGATAAAATGCAAAAAACCGTAGTGGTAAAAACGATGCATTTAACTCGGCATGCTAAATATTCTAAAACAGTTAAGCTGCATAATAAATTTAAGGCGCATGATGAGAAGGGTGTGGCTAAGCTTGGAGATACGGTAATTATTGTGGAAACCCGTCCTTTATCTAAGGATAAGCGTTTTAGAGTTAAGCAGGTACTTAAGAAGGCTCAAAATGCGCATATCGTAACACCTAAGGAGATCGTATAAATGCTGCAATTGCGTAGTATTTTAGATGTCGCGGATAATACCGGAGCGCGCCGGGCTTCTTTAATTTGTGTCTTGGGTAAAATGGGCAGTTTTAATGCTGATATCGGAGACCTGGTAAGAGTTAATATTAAGGAGTCTATCCCGGGAGCCACGGTAAAAAAAGGGGAGATGGCGCGGGGAGTGGTTGTGCGCACAAGGCATGATATCCGCAGGCCGGATGGTTCGATCTTGCGTTTTGACCGCAATGCCATAGTGATTATTGATGATAAGAATAACCCCAGAGGCACGCGTGTATTCGGGCCGGTGGCCCGCGAGTTAAGGGATAAAAATTTTAACAAGATAATTTCTTTAGCGCCCGAGGTAATTTAATGCAAAAAATTAAGAAAAATGATATTGTTCAGATAACCAAAGGAAAAGATAGGGGTAAGCAGGGCAAGGTTATTAGTATAATTGAAGATGGCGCTCGGGCGATAGTGGAAGGTTTGAATTTAGCCAAGAAACATAAACGTCAGAGCCGGCAGGATCAAAAAGGCGGAATAATTTCAATTGAAATGCCGCTCTCTGTTAGCAATCTGATGATTTTTTGTAAACATTGTTCTAAGCCTTCCCGCGTAGGAGTAATGATTTTAAAAGACGGGACAAAGTCTAGGTTTTGTAAGGGCTGTAAAGAGGCGCTGTAATATAAGATTGAGATTAAGATTAAGATTAAGGTTGAGATAGCAGATAAAAATAAGGAAAAAAATGATTCCTCGATTGTTAGAAAAATATCGTAATGAAATTGCTCCTAAGCTTATGGAAGATTTTAAGCTGACGAATAAAATGGCCGTGCCGGTAATTGATAAGATTGTGGTGAATATGGGTATTGGCGAAGGAACCGTGGATATTAAATTATTGGAGAAATCGGTAGAGGAGCTGGCTAATATCACCGGCCAGAAACCGCTTATCCGCCGGGCAAAAAAAGCAATCGCTAATTTTAAAGTTAGAGAAGGCCAGTCGGTGGGTGCCAAGGTGACTTTAAGAAGAGTGATGATGTATGAGTTTATTGATCGCTTGTTGAATGTTGCTTTACCGCGTATCCGTGATTTTCGCGGAGTTTCCCGGGATTCTTTTGATCAAGGTTATAATTATACCTTGGGTTTAAGCGAGCAAATTATTTTTCCGGAGATTGAATACGATAAAATTACCCGTACTCAGGGTATGGATATTACTTTTGTAATTAAAAATGCTAAGAATGTCGATCAGTCAAGGGCTTTATTAAAATATTTTGGTATGCCTTTTTCCCGCGAGGGTATTTAAATAATAGGCGGGATCCCGCCTATTATTAATTAGATGGGCGGGAAAAGAAAAGGAAGAAAAATAAAAAATGGCAAAGAATTCGCAAATTGCAAGATGGAAGAGGCCAGCTAAGTTTTCCACGCGTAAATACAACCGCTGTTCAATCTGTGGAAGAAGCGGTGGTTACCTGAGGAGATTTCAGCTCTGTCGTATTTGTTTTCGAGAGCTGGTTTGGCAGGGGTTGATTCCCGGTGTTAAGAAGGCCAGTTGGTAGAATGAGAATTAACGTTAATTTATTCGCGCCGATTCGCGGGTTAATTTATATTAAGATTAGCGAGAATTAACGTTAATAAAAAACGGGGGTTAAATGTCTAGAACAGATTTAATTGCAGATGTTTTTACAATTATCCGTAATGCTGTCTTGATTAAGAAGGACACTGTTGACCTTCCGGCTTCCGGTAACATAAAATCGATTATGGCTATTCTCAAGAAGAATGAATATATTGAGAATTTTAAACTGATTGAAGATAAAAAACAGGGAGTAGTCAGGGTTTATTTAAGATATATCGCGGGTAAATCCGCGATTCGTAATATTAAACGAGTTTCTAAACCCGGTTTAAGGGTCTATGTTAAAGGAAAAAAGGTCCCCTCGGTTTTACGCGGACGGGGGCTAGCGATTATTTCTACTTCTAAGGGAGTGGTTACTGATCAGGAGGCTAGGGAGTTGGGCCTGGGTGGCGAGGTTATCGGTTATATTTGGTAAGCGAGGGTTTATTAATGTCTAGGATTGGAAAAAAACTAGTACTCATACCTGAGGGTGTTAAAATTGAAGTTAAAGATGGGGCGATTTGCGTAGAGGGGCCAAAAGGGAAGCTTGCGCGTGAATTAGCCGGCCGGATTAGCATTGAGATTAATAATGGCCAGCTTTTGGTAAAAAGAGCGGGGGACACTAAAATAGATAAATCTCTGCATGGATTATTTCGCGCGCTTATTGTAAATATGATTGTGGGGGTAACTCAGGGTTATCTTAAGGAATTAGAGATTATCGGCGTAGGTTTTAAGGCCGCGGTAGCCGGGGATAAATTAAATATGTCATTAGGATACTCGCATCCGGTTAATTATTTAATCCCCGCGGGTATTAAAATTGAGGCTCCTAAGCCGACCCAGCTGGTAATAAGAGGAATTGATAAAGAACTCATTGGGAAAGTGGCAACCGAGATTCGCGCGTTTTATCCTCCGGAACCTTATAAAGGTAAAGGGATTCGTTTTGTCGGGGAGCATGTTAAGAAGAAAGTGGGTAAGGCGCAGGCAACCGGTAAATAAAATAAGCCCCGCGTTTTCTTGGTGTTCATAAATTTTAAGAAGCGCGGGGATAAAATAATAAATAAAGAGGAAGGTGCGGGGTGAGAAAAAAAGAAGAGCTAAGGCTTAAGCGGCATAAAAGAATTAAGATGAGGATGCTGGGCACTAACGAGAAGCCGCGTTTAGTGGTGCACCGCTCCTTAAAGAATATTTCCGCGCAGGTATTAGATGATACTATGGGGAAGGTTTTATTTTCTCTTTCGACCAAGGATAAGGCCACTAAGCAAAATTTTGCCACCGGGGGGAATCTTAAATCCGCGGTTCTTTTTGGTGAATTATTTGCTAAAGTAGCCAAGGAAAAGGGGATAAGTAAGGTAGTTTTTGACCGGGCGGGATATCTTTATCATGGCAGAATTAAATCTTTTGCCGAGGCCTTAAGAAAAGGTGGAATGGATTTTTAAATTAGGAGCTAAGCAGAATGCGTGAATTAAATATTGGACAGCAGTCAGATTTAATCGAAAAAGTTATTAGTATAAATCGCGTTACGAAGGTAACTAAGGGCGGAAAGAAATTACATTTTAACGCCTTGGTGGTTGTAGGCGATACTAAAGGCAGAGTAGGTTTTGGTTTAGACAAGGCTAATGAAGTTGCCGAAGCTATTCGTAAATCTTTAACTAAGGCTAAAAAAAGCCTGATTAAGATTCATTTGGAGGGCGTAACTATTCCTCATGAAATAATTGGTAAGTTTGGAGCGGCTTTGGTAATGCTTAAGCCGGCAAGCGAAGGTACGGGGGTTATTGCCTCAGGGCCGGTGCGCGCGATCTGTGAGGCTGCCGGGATTAAAGATATACTGACTAAATGTTTAAAATCAAATAATCCGATCAATGTTATTAAAGCGACGATGCAGGGTTTAACTAATCTGAAAGAATAAAATTAAAATGAATAAAAAAAAATCTCCAGTAAAATCAGCGGTTAGTCAACCAGCAGCGGTTTCTTTATCTAATCTTAAGAGCCCCGTTGGTTCGCGTAAAAAAAGAAAACTTTTAGGACGGGGTTCCAGCTCTGGGCACGGTAAGACCTCCACCCGGGGAAGTAAAGGGCAGACCTCGCGCGCCGGACGGCATTTTTATTTAGGCTTTGAAGGAGGCCAGTCGCCGCTTATCCGTAGAATGCCTAAGCGTGGATTTGTCAGTAATTTTAAAAAAGTTTATCAGATTGTTAATTTAGGCGATTTAAATTCCATTAAAGAAGCTGTAATTACGCCTCCTGTGTTAAAAGCAAACGGTTTAATCCGTAGCGAGTCTGACTTAATTAAAATATTGGGAAATGGTGCTATTAAAAAAGCGGTAACCATCCAGGCGCATGCATTTTCAAAACGCGCGTCCACGGAAATTATCAGTGCCGGCGGTAAAGCGGAAGTGCTGAATTTATAATGTTTAATGCGCTGGTTAATGCTTTTAAGATTCCAGATTTAAAAAGACGATTAATTATTACCGGAGCCTTGATTGCGGTTTATCGGGTAGGTTGCTATATTCCTACTCCGGGTATTGACGGGACGGCCCTGGCGGATTTTTTTAATCGTATTGCTAAAACTCAAGGCGGTACGCTCTTTGGCATAATTAACATGTTTTCTGGCGGCGCGATGGAGCGTTTAACTATCTTTGCCCTGGGGATCATGCCGTATATCTCATCGTCGATTATTATGCAATTGCTTACGGCCGTTATTCCGGCTTTTGAGAAAATGGCCAAAGAAGGTAAATCTGGATACGAGAAGATTAACCAGTTTACCCGTTACGGGACAGTTTTGCTTTCGGTTGTGCAATCCTATTTTATCGCGCTCTGGCTGGAAAATCCGGCGCGTTTTGAAGGATTGCAGATCGTTATGCATCCGGGATGGGGGTTTCGAATTTTAACGGTTTTGACCCTTACTACCGGAACAATTTTTATTATGTGGCTGGGTGAGCAGATTCAGGAGAGAGGTATTGGCAATGGTATTTCATTAATCATTACCGCGGGTATTATTTCGCGAATTCCTACAGCCATCCATCAACTTTTTGTTTTAATTTCACCATTCGCGGCTAGCCGCAGGCAGATTCAGCCGATTACTTTGTTAATCATGGCCGCTTTATTAGTGGGCGTAGTTTTTTCGGTAATTTTAATTACGCAGGGCTTAAGAAAAATACCTGTGCAATATGCCCGGCGCATTGTGGGCCGTAAAATTTACGGTGGTCAAAGCACTTATATACCGCTTAAGGTTGATACCTCCGGGGTTATCGCGATTATCTTTGCCCAGTCAATTATTTTGTTTCCCGCGACTTTGGCATCTTTTATTCCTAACCCGGGTTTTCAGCGTTTTGCGCAGAGCTTAATCCGGGGGCAGGTTCTTTATTCCCTGGTCTATGCTCTTTTGATAATTTTCTTTTGTTATTTTTATACGGCCATTGTTTTTAATCCGAATGATTTAGCGGAAAACATGAAGAAGTACGGGGGTTTTATTCCCGGGATTCGGCCCGGCGCGCCTACGGCGGAATTTTTAGATTTTGTAATGACCAGGATTACTCTGGCCGGCGCCGGTTTTATCGCGGTTATTGCTATTTTTCCGGACTTTATTATGGCCTGGCTAAAGGTGCCTTATTTAGTTGCCTCATTCTTCGGCGGAACAGGAGTTTTGATTATTGTCGGGGTGATGCTGGATACTTTAAAACAGGTGGAATCGCATTTGCTGACGCATCATTATGAGGGTTTTATTAAAAGCGGACAGATTAGAGGGAGAAGATAGTGTATTTGGTACTTTTAGGCCCTCCGGGAGCAGGTAAAGGGACCCAGGCAAAAGTGTTGGCCGAAAAATTAGGCCTGCCACATATCTCCACCGGGGATATCTTAAGGCAGAATGTTAAGCTGGACACGGAGTTGGGCAGACAGGCTCAGGGAATTATGGAAAAAGGATTGTTGGTTCCGGACGATTTAATGGCTAAAATGCTGGATGAGCGTTTTAATAGCGCGGATATAAAAAAAGGTTTTATTTTAGACGGTTACCCCCGGACCTTGTCCCAGGCTTATTCTTTAGATGAAATTTTGGCGCCCAAGGGTTTATGCGTAGATCTGGTTGTTTATTTGGACAGCACGGATCAGGTAATTATTAAGCGGCTTACGGGCAGATTAGTTTGCTCTAAGTGCGGAGCAAATTTTCATGTTACAAACATGCCCCCGAAAGTAAAGGGCTTATGCGATAGCTGTGGCGGGCCTTTGTATCAGCGCTCCGATGATAATGAAATAACGGTGGTCAAGCGCCTGGAAATTTATAAGCAACAGGTTGCTTCTTTGATAGAGTATTATAAAAAAGCGGAAAAACTATATAGCTTAAATGCGGATTTAGGAGCCTCGGTAGTTTTAAAGCAGATTATCGAGTTAAGCGTACTGAGACATCACTAAATAATGGACACATTGGGTTAAATGATTCCTCTGAAGTCGCAAAAAGATATAAACATGCTTAAGCGATCAGGAGCAATTCTGGCCTCGGTGATGAAAAAATTGCAAGCTAGTTTGCGGCCGGGAATGACCACGTTGGATATTGATCTTTTGAGCGAAGAGCTAATTCATCAGGAAAAGGCCTTGCCGGCTTTTAAAGGGTATAGAGGTTTTCCGGGGACAGCTTGCGTTTCCGTGAACGAAGAGATTGTTCATGGGGTTCCCGGCTCCAGAGTGATTTTAGAAGGAGATATCGTAAGTATAGATTTAGGCGTAAATTACGAAGGTTTTTTTTCGGATATGGCGATGACTTTGCCGGTGGGTAAAGTTAATGATGACAAATTAAAGTTGATTGCCGTAAGTCAGCAGTCTTTAGATATCGGCATTAAACAGGCGCAGGTTGGAAATTATGTAACTGATATTTCTCATAGTATTCAAAGTTACGTAGAGTCATGTGGTTTTTCAGTGGTCCGGCAATTTGTGGGGCATGGAATAGGTTTGGCTTTACATGAAGAACCGGAAATTCCCAATTTTGGACAACCAGGCTTAGGGCCACTTTTAAAGAGTGGCATGGTTTTAGCGATTGAGCCGATGATTAACTTGGGAAGCTGGGAGTGTCTGGTTGTTGAAAATGGCTGGACGGCGGTAACTAAAGATGGCGCTCCATCCGCGCATTTTGAACATACGGTAGCGGTTACCGATAAGGGGCCGGTTATATTGACGAAGCTATAGGGAAAGATTCCTTGTTTGCCACTAGATTAATGGCGGACCCGGGATAAACTCGTACTTCACTGATTTGCTGGGCAAATCGGCGAAGTGCTCATTAAATGGCTAAAGAAGAATTAATTGAGACAGAAGGAAAAATTATTGAAGCGCTGCCTAATGCTGT
Organism: Candidatus Omnitrophota bacterium; assembly: GCA_043808425.1. Taxonomy (GTDB): domain Bacteria; phylum Omnitrophota; class Gorgyraeia; order Gygaellales; family Profunditerraquicolaceae; genus UBA6249. The sequence continues at coordinate 25,871 of JAZDEW010000012.1, read as the reverse complement.
GTTTAAGGTTGAGCTTGAAAATGGGCATGTGGTGTTGGCGCATGTTTCAGGAAAGATGCGCATGAATTTTATTAGAATTATTCCGGGTGATAAAGTTAAATTAGAACTTTCTCCTTATGATCTAAGCCGAGGGAGAATTACTTTTCGGGTGAGATAAAAAGTCATACGGTTTGATAAGTGAAATAAGAAAGCCTGCCTGCCGGCAGGCAGGAAGGTGCTGGAATGAAAGTTAAAGCTTCGATTCGTAAAATTTGCGACAAGTGTAAGATAATAAAAAGAAGAGGGGTAGTGCGGGTTATTTGCGTTACCGCTAAACATAAGCAGAGGCAGGGTTAGTTTGTTGTGTAATGTGTAATGTGTACAAGTAACATTACACAAAAATTTAGGAGTAAAAAAATATGCCAAGAATTATCGGTGTGGATATACCTAAAGAAAAAAGAATCGAGATTGCTCTTACTTATTTATATGGAATAGGCCGGGCCCTTTCTAATGTTGTACTTAAAGAGGCGGGGATTAATCCGGATAAGCGAGCTAAAGATTTAAGTGAAGAAGAGGTTTCCCGGATTACGCAAATCCTGCAAAAAGGGTCTTTGAGGGTGGAAGGGGATCTGCGGCGTGACATTTCTCAGAACATCAAGCGTTTGATGGATATCGGTTCCTGGAGAGGGATGCGGCATAAAAAGGGCCTGCCGGTTAGAGGGCAGCGTACGCGGACAAATGCGCACACGAGAAAAGGGAAGAAAAGATCAAATCAGGCGCCAATCAAAAAAGCTGAGCCGGTAAAAGGAAAGGCTCCGGCAAAATAAGCTATATGGCCGAACTTATATTTTATTTAGATGGTAAGTTTGGAAATTAATGTTTTCTAAGGTGTTTGATCAATAAAAGGGAGTAAAAAATAAAATGGCTACAAAAGACAAGGCAAAAAAGAAAAAAATCGCTCGTGGTGTAACTAGTGGAATCGCGCATATTCAGGCAAGTTTTAATAATACGATTATTACGATAACTGATAAACAGGGTAATGTATTAGCCTGGAGTGCTCCGGGTACCGTGGGTTACAGTGGTTCCAAAAAATCCACCCCTTTTGCCGCCCAGGTGGCCGCTACGGATGCGGCGCGTAAGGCTAGAGAGGTGGGGGTTAAAGAATTGGAAGTTTATGTTAAGGGCCCGGGTTTTGGCAGGGAGTCAGCAATCCGCGCGCTTCAGGCGGCGGGTTTGGTGGTAACTTTAATTAAGGATGTAACGCCTATCCCTCATAACGGTTGCCGTCCTAAGAAGAAAAGGAGAGTTTAATTTATGGGCCGTTATATTGGTGCAGTTTGCAGGTTATGCCGTAGACAGGGTGAAAAACTGTTTTTAAAAGGTACTAAATGTCAGACAGAAAAATGCGCGGCGGCTAAAAGAGCGTATCCGCCGGGCCAGCATGGCCAGGGCCGCCGGCAAAAGCTTTCTAATTACGGAGTGCAGCTAAAAGAAAAACAGAAGGTTAAAAGAATTTACGGTGTCCTGGAAAGACAGTTTCGTAAATATTTTAAAATTGCCTCTAAGACTAAAGGGGTTACCGGAAAGGTGCTTTTGCAATTATTAGAGCGCCGGCTTGATAATGTGGTTTTTCGTATGGGGCTAGGTATTTCGCGCTCGCAGGCACGCCAGATTGTTAGGCATAATTTAATCGCGGTTAATTCCCGGCGGGTTAATATTCCATCATATTTAGTGGACAAGGATGATTTGATTGAAATTAAGGCTAAGGATAAGGTTAAGATTAAGATTAAGGATAATTTGGAGCTCTCTAAAGATCGCTCCGTACCTAGTTGGCTGGATTTTAGCGCCGTGGAAATGAAGGGTAAGGTTTTAAGGCTGCCGGAAAAAACAGATATTCAGCAGCCGATCCAAGAGCAGCTGATCGTAGAGTTGTATTCTAAATAAGTTTTTATTAATAGAGCCTGTGTAATGGGTAAAGAGTAATGTGTAAAGCGGGTGGAATGTAGAATAAATCAAGACACCGGCATTACACGTTACACATTTAACATTACACAAAATAATTAAGGGAGAACATAATGGGAATAAAATGGAGAGATTTTCAGTTTCCTAAGAAGCTTGAATGTGATGAGTCAACCTATAGCGATACCTATGGAAAATTTCAGGCGGCTCCTTTTGAAAGAGGTTATGGGGTTACTTTGGGCAATTCTTTAAGAAGGGTTTTGCTTTCTTCGATCGAGAGCAGCGCGGTAACGGCGATTAAGATTGCCGGAGTTTCCCATGAGTTTTCTACCGTTCCCGGCGTCCTGGAGGATGTCCCGGAAATTATTTTGAATATCAAAAGTATAGTTTTGAATTCTCACTCTAAGATTCCTAAAACAATTTATTTAAAAGCGGATAAAAAAGGCGAAGTTAAGGCTAAGGATATCCAGGCCGATGAAACAATTGAGATTATTAATCCGGAATTGCATATTGCCACACTGACTAAAGATACTAAATTAAATATTGAAATGGAGGTATCGCGCGGCCGGGGCTATGTCGTCGGAGAATTGAATAAAAAAGAAGATAAAACTGCCGGTTTCATTGCTATTGATTCAATATTTACGCCGATTAAAAAGATTAATTATTTTGTGGAGAATACTCGCGTTGGACAGCGCACAGACTATGATAAATTGATTCTTGAAATTTGGACCAATGGCAGCATTAATCCTAAGGATGCCCTGCTTTATGCTTCTAATATTTTGCAAAGGCATTTGGATATCTTCGTAAGCTTTGGACAGCTACCTGAAGATGTTGCCGAAGAAGAGCCGGAAATGACCAAAGAAGATACAGTTTTGTATGAAAAATTAAGGCTGCCGATTTCAGAGCTTGAGCTTTCCGTGAGAAGCTCAAATTGTTTAAGAGAAGCAGGGATTAAGACAATTGCTGATTTGGTTAAGCGCGGCGAAGATGAGATGCTTAACTTTAAAAACTTTGGCAAGAAGTCTCTTACCGAGATTCAAGAGCTCTTGGTAGGCATGGGAGTTACTTTAGGGATGCAGGTTGACCAAAAGAAAATAAAGAAGGGTTAACGGAGGTTTAGTAAATGAGACACGCAAAGAAAAGGCTGCAATTAAGTCGCTTTACTAGTTGGCATGACGCAACGATCAGGAGCTTGGCTAGAAATATGGTCAAGTGCCAGTCGATTAGGACTACTTTAACTAGAGCTAAAGCCAGCAAACAGATGATTGAAAAACTTGTAACTTTGGGCAAGAAAAATACGCTTTTTGCCCGTAGGCAAGCGCAAAAAGTTTTGGGTGAGCATAAGTTGGTTAACTTGCTCTTTAATGATATTGCGCCGCGTTTTGCCAATCGTAATAGCGGTTTTACCAGAATTATGGGTTTAGGTAAGCGCCGCGGCGATAATGCCGAAATGGTTATTTTTGAGTTTACGGTACTGAAGGTAAAAGAGGCCAAGAAGGTAAAGCCGGTCAAAGAAGTAAAAGCGAAAACTGCCCCGGAGGAAATTGAGGTTGCCGAACATAAGCCCATAGCGGAACAAAAGAAGGAAACTAAAACCGCGATTAAAGATAATCCGATTGATGAAAAAAAGCCGCGGAAGAAATTTATGGGCGGCTTAAGAACGATATTTAAAAAGAAAAGTGATTCTTTATAGATTAACCCCGTTAGAGGCAGGACGCCAGAGGCGTCCGACGGTTGCCTTCGGCAACCTGCCTCTAACGGGGTAAAGAAAAACTTTTATGAAAATTGATACAAGACTGGCTGAACGCCTGAAAAAAATAAATCCATCCGCGACATTAGCCATTACCTCTAAAGCTAAAAAGCTAAAAAGCTTAGGTAAAAATATCGTTAATTTTGCCGCCGGGGAGCCGGATTTTGATACTCCTGATTTTATTAAGGAGGCGGCCATTCAGGCGATTAAATTAGGTTTTACCAGATATACTCCTACCACCGGCACCGCGGAATTAAAAAAGCTGATTTGTCATAAATTCAAAAAAGATAATGCATTAGAATACGCCCCCGATCAAATTATTGTATCCAACGGGGCAAAGCATAGTATTTATAACGCGCTCATGGTGCTCCTGAACCGGCCTGATGAGGTGCTTATTCCCCTGCCTTATTGGGTGAGTTATCCGGAGATGGTTAACCTCTGCGAAGCAAATGTGCGCTTTATCAAGACAGCGGCAATAAATGGTTTTAAAATTACCGTTAAAGATCTCGCCAGGCACATTACTTCCAAAACTAAAGTTTTAATTCTTAACAGCCCTTCAAATCCTACCGGCTCAGTTTACAATAAAGAAGAATTAACCGGGATCGCTAAAATCTGTGTTGAAAAGAATATTTTTGTGGTTAGTGACGAGATTTATGAAAAGATAATTTTTGACGGTTTAAAACATGAATCTATCGGCAGCCTGAATAAAGATATCCATGATTTAACGATTACGGTTAATGGTTTGTCTAAAAGTTACGCGATGACCGGTTGGCGTATTGGCTATCTTGGCGCTCCGCCTGACGTAGCAGCCGCAATTTCAAACCTGCAGGATCATTCAACATCTAATCCTAATTCCATCGCCCAGAAAGCAGCCGAGGCTGCCTTAAGCGCTCCGGATGATTTTTCGCGAAAATTATGCCAGGAGTTTGCCAAGCGTAGAGATTATTTAGCCTCTAGAATAAAAGGGATTAAGGGTTTGGATTTTTGCCTGCCGCAAGGAGCATTTTATATGTTTTGTGACATTTCTAAGGCTGGCCTGGATTCGATGACTTTTGCCAAGCGCCTGTTGGATGAAGAGCATGTTAGCCTTATTCCGGGCAGCGCCTTTGGACTAGATGATTATGTTAGAATAAGTTTTGCCACGAGTATAAGTGAATTGGAAAAAGGCATGGATAGGATAGAAAATTGGTTGAAGAAGATATAAGTTGTAAGCGGTAAACTTAAAACTTAAAACTAAACATAAGTATTTTATGGCTAAAACAATAGCGGAAAAAATATTAAGTAAACACGCGGGGAAAGATTTATTCGCCGGTGATTTTGCTGTTTGTAAAATAGATTTTGCTTTTGGACAGGATGGCACCTCGTCAATAATTATTGATCGTATCAAGGAGCTAGGGGTGACAAAATTAAAAATTCCATTTTGCATGGTCATTGACCATAGCGCTCCTAGCCCTAGCGAAGGGGTGTCTAGAGTGCATAAGAAGATGCGCGATTTCTCGAAAAAATTTAAAACTACGATTTTTGATATTGGCTGCGGAGTTTGCCATCAGGTTATTCCTGAGTCCGGAAATATTTTACCGGGAGATTTAGTATTAGGCGCGGATTCCCATACTTGTACTTATGGGGCCATTGGCGCGTTTTCTACCGGCGTGGGTTCTACGGATTTAGCCATTGCTTTGGCTACCGGAAAAAATTGGTTTAAGGTGCCGACAACTATAAAAATTGTCGTTAAAGGTAAGCTGCCCGGCGGTGTTTTTGCTAAGGACATTATTTTGTATATAATCGGTAAGTTAAAAAGCGATGGGGCAACCTATAAGGCGTTTGAGTTTTCCGGGCCGGTGATTGATAATTTGGGAATGGATGGGCGTTTTACTATCGCGAATATGCTAGTGGAGATGGGCGCTAAAGCCGGATTTATGCCCGTGGATCAAAAAACTCTCCATTGGTTAAAACTTCAAGGACATAAGCACAAGAAGAGAGGGCATTTTCGCGGATAAAGGGGCAGCCTATGAGAATGTTTATGAATTTGATATCTCTAAACTTAAGCCGATGATTTCTATGCCGCATAGCGTGGATAATGTTGCCCAAGCCCGCTCTTTGTCTAAAGTTAAAATAAATGAAGCTTTTTTGGGTACTTGTACTAACGGGCGTATTGATGATTTTAAAGCTGCCGCGAAAGTTTTAAATAAGCGTAAAATTAGCCCGCTGGTTAAATTGATTATTGCTCCCAGCTCACGCTTGGTTTATCTGGAGTCTTTGCGGCTGGGTTTGGTGGAAATATTTATTAAAGCTGGGGCAGTGATTGTGGGGCCCGGCTGTGGCGCTTGTGTGGGCACGCATAACGGTGTTCCTAGTGACAATGAAGTCGTAATTTCAACTGCTAATCGTAATTTTAAAGGTAGAATGGGCAATCCGGCGGCGTTTATTTATTTAGCTTCTCCGGCTACCGTGGCGGCCTCGGCAATTAAAGGTTACATCAGCGATCCTAGAGGTTATTTCTAAGCCGGTATTATCATTGATTAAACCTGATTAGACCTACGCGGTCTACATTTAATGTAGACCGCGTAGGTCACATCGGTGACAAGGAGGGAATTTATGGAAATTCGTGATTTGCTTCTAATGTGTATTGAAAGGAACTCTTCGGATTTGCATCTTACGGAAAAGGAGCCGCCGGTTTTACGTGTTGATGGTACCTTACTGCGTACTAATTTGGAGACATTAAATAGGCTCGATTTAAAGAAGATGCTCTATAGCGTTCTTTCCAACGCTCAAAAAGAAATTTTTGAGCGGGAACTGGAATTGGATTTTTCACTGGCTTTGCCTGGTTTAGACCGTTTTCGGGTAAATATGCATTTGCAGAAAGGAAGTGTTGAGGGTGCTTTCCGCCGGATTCCTGTCGAAATACCTACGGTGGAAAAGTTGGGCCTGCCTAAAGTGATCATGGATTTAGCGCGTAAGCCAAACGGGTTAGTTTTGGTTACCGGCCCTACGGGTATGGGTAAAACAACCACCTTAGCGGCGATGATTGATCTGATTAATAGCGAGCGGGAGTGCCTGGTTACTTGCATTGAAGATCCGATAGAATTTATTTATACTAATAAAAAGAGCATTATTAAACAGCGTGAAGTTTACGCGGATACGCATTCTTTCGCTCAGGCCTTGCGGCATGCCTTGCGGCAGGATCCTAATGTCATTGTGGTTGGGGAGATGCGTGATTTAGAAACTATCTCTACCGCATTGACTGCGGCTGAAACCGGGCATTTGGTTTTAGCTACATTACATACTCTGGATGCCCCGCAAACTGTTTCCAGAATTATCGATGTTTTTCCTCCGCATCAACAGCAGCAAGTTAAATTGCAGCTTTCTGATTGTTTGCAGGGAGTAGTTTCGCAGCTTTTGCTTCCGCATGCCTCAGGAAAAGGCCGGGTGCTGGCTACGGAGGTTATGGTGGCTACCGCGAGTATTCGCAACCTTATTCGCGAGCAGCAGATCGAGCAAATCCCCACCGCCATGCAAACAGGTTTACAGTATGGGATGAATACCATGGACAGCTGTCTTAAGCTGATGATGCATAAAGGATTAATTACTTTGGATGTAGCGATGTCTAAAATAAAAAACCGGGAAGAGTTTAAACAGCTATGAGCATTACGGGAAAAAGCATAAAACTTGGCGATAATATTAATACGGATTTTATTATTTCCGGCAGATATAAGTTTGCCATTACCGATATGCGGGAGTTGGCCAAGCATATTATGGAGGATATCGATCCTAATTTCGCGCAGAAGATTATACCGGGTGAGTCGATTATTGTCGCTGGCTCCAACTTTGGCATGGGCTCTAGCCGGGAGCAGGCCCCTTTAGTAATTAAAGAAGCGGGAATTGTCGCGGTTTTATCCAGGCAATTTGCGCGTATATTTTTCCGTAATAGTTTTAATATTGGCCTGCCCTTGATTGAGACCGATACTAGTAAAATCGATGAAGGCGACCAATTGCAAATTGATTTAGATAAAGGGCGGCTGATGAATCTCACTAAGGGGATGGAGTTGGAGATTGGGCCTTTACCAAAATTTATGCAGGATCTTTTGGCGGAAGGCGGAATAGTTAATTATTATAAAAAACATAAAGAATTAAAAATTTAAATGCCATATAATATAACCTTGATTCCTGGTGATGGTATCGGCTATGAAGTTTCATTGGCGGCGACTCGATGTATTGAGGCCTCTGGCGTGAACATTCAGTGGGATACTGTGCTGGCGGGCCAGGATGCCTTGGAGAAAACCGGACAGCTTCTGCCGCAGAGCGCGCTAGATTCAATCAGGAAAAATAAAGTCGCGCTTAAGGGGCCGATTACTACGCCGATTGGTATTGGGTTCCGTTCCGTCAATGTGGCGATTAGGCAGGCTTTGGATCTTTTTGCTTGCGTGCGTCCGGCAAAAAGTTATTCCGGAGTCCGCAGCCGTTTTAAGGATATTGATTTAGTTATTGTCCGGGAGAATAGTGAAGATCTTTATAGTGGAATTGAATTTCAGGAAGGTAAGCCTGAAACTGAAAGCCTGATTGCGCAGATCCAAAAGTATACCAATAAGAGCATACGTCATGATTCCGGGATAAGCATTAAGCCGATATCTAAATTTGCTTCTGAAAGAATTGCGCGGTTTGCTTTTCAATATGCCTTGGAGAATAAGCGCAAAAAAATTACATGCGTGCACAAGGCAAATATTATGAAATTTACAGATGGTTTATTTTTACAAATTGCTCGCCAGGTGGCCGCTGAGTTTGCCGGAAGAATAATCTTTGAGGAAGCGATTGTGGATAATATGGCGATGCAGCTGGTGCAAAAACCGCATAATTATGATGTTTTGGTGCTGCCCAATCTCTACGGTGATATTATTTCTGATCTTTGCGCGGGGCTGATCGGTGGTTTAGGGATTGCTCCCGGTGCCAATATTGGCAGCCAAATGGCTGTTTTTGAGGCCGTGCACGGTTCTGCGCCTAAGTACAAGGGGAAGAATAAAGCTAACCCCACGGCCATGATCTTATCCGGTGTTCTAATGTTACGCTATATTAAGGAAGATAAAGCCGCCAATCTTTTAGAGGAAGCAGTTCGGCAGGTTATTGCTGAAGGTAAATTTGTGACCTATGATTTAAAACCTGATCCGCTGGATCCCTCGGCGGTGGGCACGGCGCGGATGGCAGACGCGATTATTGAGAAGATGAGAAGTAAGCGATAAGTGGGGTAAGCTCATAGCTCATAGCTCATAGCTGATAGCTTAAGGTTTTTGTTTAGGTTTATAAAAAAAGGGATGTTTAGGATGAAAATATCAATTATCGGTGCGGGAAATGTGGGAAGTTTAGCGGCCATGCGCATTGCCGCGGATGGACTAGGGGATGTTTTGCTGATTGATATAGTTAAAGGCCTGGCTTTGGGTAAGGCTCTGGATTTAGAGGATGCCCGGCCGCTGCTGAAAAGTAATTATAGCATTAAAGGCAGTGATGATCTGGGGCAAATTAAGGATTCAGATATTGTCGTGGTTACCGCCGGATTGGCGCGTAAGCCCGGGATGGCTCGCGAGGAATTGCTCGCTAAAAATGCCCAGATTTTAAAAGAGGTATGTTTAAAGATAAAAGAATTAGCGGCGCAATCGATTGTGATCATTGTAACCAACCCCTTGGATATTATGACTTTTTACGCTTTGAAGATTACTGGTTTCGCGCCGAGTAAACTTTTTGGCATGGGGATTAGTTTAGACGCGGCCAGGTTTATTAATTTAATTTCGCAAGAATTGCACCTACCTCCCGCGGAAATTGAGGCGCTGGTGATTGGCGCTCATGGTGAAGGCATGCTTCCTTTAGCGGGTTTTACAAAAGTTAAAGGGGTTAACCTGGATGAATTTATTAATGATGATAAAGTAAAATCGATAATTAGCCGCACGATTAGCCGGGGGGCTCAGATTGTGGCCCATCTTGGCACGGGTAGCGCTTGTTTTGCCCCTTCGGCGGCAATCGCTTCAATTGTTAAAACAATAGTTAAGGATGAAAAACGCACTATTGGTTTATGTAGTTATTTAAGCGGCGAGTATGGCCTTAGAGATACTTGTATTGGCGTTCCTTGCCGTTTAGGCAAGAAGGGTATCGAGCAGATTATTGAATTAGATCTTTCGCCAAATGAACTAGCCGGGCTGATTAAATCCGCAACGGCTGTGGCTCAGGCAGCATCATCATTATTTGCTTAATTAAATATCTATGTATGATCTGGTGATCATCGGAGCAGGCTGGGCAGGTTTTAATGCCGCCTTAAGGGCGAAAGAATTAGGTCTAAAAGTTTGCCTTATTGATGCCTATCAGATTGGCGGAACTTGCCTGAATTACGGTTGTATCCCCACCAAAACATTGATTGCTTGCGCTAAGATATTTTCGCTAGCCAAAAGATCATCCCATTTCGGTATAGAATTTGATAATCTTCGCGTAAATTTAACCACTATTCAAGAGAAAAAAGATAAAATTATCCGCCAGCTGGCGCGGGGGATGCAGAGCAGGCTTTCCGGAATTGATTTTATTAACGCGCCGGCGTTAATTATCTCTCCTGGGGAAGTAAAAGTTGATGGCCGCCTAATCAATACAAAGTTTATACTTATCGCTAGCGGAAGCCGCCCTTTGCAGCTGCCGGAGTTAAAATTTGATGGTTCGACTTCGCTCACCATCAATCCTGAGCAAGGTCGAAGGATTGACGGTTCGACTTCGCTCACCATCAATCCTGAGCAAGGTCGAAGGATTGACGGTTCGACTTCGCTCACCATCAATCCTGAGCAAGGTCGAAGGATTGATGGGAAAAAGATAATTTCAAGCGATGAGGCCCTGGCTTTATCTGAGGTTCCGCAATCTTTGCTGATTGTCGGCGGAGGTTTTATTGGCTGTGAATTTGCCAGCTTATTTTCTATCTTGGGGGCTAATGTTACGATCGCCGAAAAAATGCCGCTGCTTTTGCCGCTAGAGGATAAAGATGTGTCCAGAAAGATAGAGGTAGTCTTTAAGAAAAAAGGAATTAAAGTAGTTACTGGGGCGGATATTTCCACTTTTGACTTAGAGAGCTATTCTAAAGTTCTGGTTTGTGTCGGGCGCGCCGCGCATACCCAGGGATTAGGCCTGGAGGATTTAGGGGTGGAATTAAAAAATAATAGGATTGTGGTTGACGATTATCTTAAGAGCAGCCGGGATAATATTTATGCCGCCGGGGACTGTGCCTCTAAGCTGATGCTTGCTCATTATGCCGCTTATCAAGGTGTTAGGGCCGTTGAGAATATGGCCTCTGGTAACAGGCAAAAGGCGGATAATTTAGTTGTGCCGGCCTGTATTTTTACCGAGCCGCAGATCGCCAGCGTAGGTGTAAAAGAAAATGATGCCTTAAGTGGCGCTGGGCAGATTAAGGTGTATAAATTTGATTTTCGTGCTAGTGCCATGGCGCAGATCATTGAGGAAACGGAAGGGTTTGTGAAGATAGTTACCCAGCAAGATACCGGGCAAATTATTGGTGCGTCTATAATCGGCCCGCTGGCTACAGAGTTAATCGCTACCTTGGGCGTGGCGATTTCTGCGCGTTTGACTATAGATCAGATGCGTGGGATGATTTTCGCGCATCCGACGTTCTCTGAAAGCTTGCATGAAACTTTGAATAAGCTGTAAGCTGATAGCTCATAGCTGATAGCTTATAGCTGATAGTTGATAGCTCATAGCTTAAAACTTTATTTCCAGGAGGAATTTATGATTAAGGTTGTTTTGCCGGAATTAGGAGAGGGGATTACTAAGGCTACTGTTTCATATTGGTTTTTTAAAGACGGTGAAATGGTAAACGCGAATGATGATTTAGTAGAGCTGACTACGGATAAATCCACTTTTAATCTACCGAGCCCATGCAAAGGGGTAATCTCTGAAATTATGTATAGCGAAGGAAAAGTGGTAAGCGTCGGGCAAATCCTGGCGGTGATTAACGAAAGCTAACCGAAAACAGGTCTTTGCTTACGCGGGGATGACAAAATTAATAAAAATTAACAAGATTTATAATAATGTGGGTATGTGAATGTATGTGAATGTATTGACAACTTCTGACTTCTCTAGTATATATATAACATTAGTCTATGTAGGTTAAAAAAGGGTGTTCTAAATAAATGGCCATTGATTATAAAAAAGAATTAGAGAGCACTGCTAGAAACATGATTTTTGTGTATGATCCGGATCTTTTGATTAAGATGGTCGTACGGATGATGGTCGATAAAGCCAGGATTACTCACGCCAGTTTTTTTTTACACAATAAAGAAAAACAAGGTTATTCGCTTACGGTTTCCCGCGGGTCGTTGCTTAAAAAAATTCCTTTGGATTTAGTTTGTATTGATAAAGATGATGTGCTCATCCGTTTTTTTAGAGAGCATAAGAGCAGTTTTATATTTGGCAGAGAGGCATTATTGCTTAATGTGGCAAAATTGGCGCTAAAAGGCAATAAGCTTAAGCTAGAAGCCAGGCAGCAACTAGCTCAGGTTCTTTATCAAATGGAGCTTTTGGAAGCGGTGGTTTGCATCCCCAGTTATTTCCGGGATGAATTGTTAGGGCTTTTATTGCTGGGCCATAAGGAGAATGGTAAAAAGTTTATTGAAGAGGAGCTGGATTTTTTCGTGGCGCTTAATTCCAATGTGGCCATGGCCATCAGAAACGCGCAATTGTTTAAGGAGCTCGAGTATGAATTAGACCGTAAGCATCAGTTGTTTATCCGCACGACGATCGCCTTGGCCGCGGCTATCGAAGCTAAGGATCATTATACGCATGGGCATACGAACCGGGTTACAAATTTAAGCATGGAGATTGCCCGGAGAATGGGGATAAGCAGCAAGAAAAATTTTGATAGCCAATTTTTAGAGAATTTACATATTTCCAGCCTTCTGCACGATATTGGCAAGATTGGTGTGCCGGAGCATATCTTGAATAAAAGAAGCAGCCTTACGGTGGGTGAGCGCAACCGGATTAAAGAGCATCCTATGATTGGAGTAAATATTTTAAAATCGATTAAAGAGCTAGAGGGCGCGGTTTCAGGAGTTCGCTATCATCATGAACGGTTTGATGGCCGGGGGTATCCGGAAGGGTTAAAGAATGATCAAATTCCTCTGATTGCTTCGATCATTACTGTGGCGGATTCTTTTGATGCCATGAGCACTGATCGGCCATATCGGGTTGCTTTGAATAAGGCGGATGTAATTAATGAAATTAGGAGCTTGAGGGGTAAACAGTTTTCTCCTATAGTTACGGATAATTTTTTGGAACTTTGTCAGGAAGGTAAAATTTAACTGTTTTAATATTACCACGTAGACCTCCGGGGTCTACATGGGTTACATGGGTTAGACCGGTGTAGACCCCGGAGGTCTACGTGGGTTAGTGAGAAATGACTATGCATCCTAAACGCATAATTTTAATGTATATCTCTGAAGTTTCCGGCCACCGGAGTGCTACTCTGGCTATTGAAAAGGCGATTAGGCAGCTGCATCCGGATGTGGAGATTCTAAATATTAATGCCTTTAATTATACTAATCCCATATCGGAAAAAGTGATTAACCGGATTTATATGGAGGTCATTAAGCGCACCCCTAAGGTCTGGGACTACCTTTATGATAATCCCAGCGTAGTTAAAGGGCTGGAGAATATTAAACAGTTTATTCATAAATCAAATTCGCCAAAGCTTAAAAAACTTTTTGACCGCTTTAATCCGGATTTGGTAGTTTGTACCCAAGCTTTTCCTTGCGGGATGGTTGCTGATTTTAAAAAGACTTATGGGGTAAACTTACCGCTGGTGGCGGTGCTTACGGATTATATCCCGCATTCTTATTGGGTTTATGACGCGGTGGATTATTATGTCACTCCTTCAGAGGAGGTGTCCGCGCGCCTGGAGAAAAAAGGAGTTAATTCGAATAAGATTAAGCCCTACGGGATTCCTTTTGATGAAAAGTTTAATCAGAGGTTAAGCCAGGAAGAAATTTTTAGTAAATTAAAATTAGACCCGCGTAAGCCGGTGGTATTAATTATGGGGGGAGGCCAAGGCTTAGGGCCGATTAAAACGATTGTTAAGTCACTAGAAAAGAGTGAGCATAATATTACCGAGCTGATTGTTACCGGGACGAATAAAAAATTATTCCGCAGCCTGAAACGAAAAATAAAACATTATAAACAGGATATCCGGCTGTTTGGTTTTATTCAAAATATTCATGAATTAATGCATATCTCCAAGGTGATTATATCTAAGCCCGGAGGGGTTACTACGGCGGAGGTTTTAAGTATGGGGCTGCCCATGATCATTGTTAAGCCTATTCCCGGTCAGGAAATAAATAATACTAATTTCTTGACCCAAAAGCAAGCCGCTATCAAGGTGGATGAGCCTAAAGAGGTTTATCGGGCGATTGATGATTTATTAAAGAACAAGATAAAATTAGAGCGTCTTAGAGCCGCGGGATTAAAGATTGCTAAACCCGGCGCGAGTATGGATATTGCCAAGCTTCTTTTGAACATATAAGCCGGAGGACAATGGTTTGCCCTCCATAGGCAAAGCCATAAATCGTGTTTAACTATCATACTTATCGCTTCGGTCAAATTATCGCGCTAGCCCTGCCACTAAGGTTAGTTTATTTTTTTGCGGCTTGCTTAGCTCAGGGGTATTATATTTTTGCCTTCCGTGACCGGCGATTTGTAAAAGCTAACTTAAGGGTTATTTTTCCGGAAGCGTCGAATCGCCAACTGCGTAAAATTAGCAGAACGATGTTTCGAAATTTTGCTAAATATTTGGTAGATTTTTTTCGTTTTGAAAAATTAAATCTTCAATATATAGATAAAAACATAAAATTAGAGAATTTGCATTATTTTGATGAGGCCCTTGCCAAGGGTAAAGGGGTGGTTGTCTTGACCGCGCATTTAGGTAATTGGGAGTTAGGGGGGGTAGTGTTGGCGCTATTAGGCTATCCTTTTTGGGCGGTAGCTTTGCCGCATAAGAATAAGAAGGTTAATGATTTTTTTGACGCGCAGAGAAATAGCAAAGGGGTTAAGGTTATTGCCATGGGTAAGGCGGTAAGGAGCTGTATTGCTGAAATCAGGCATAATCATATGGTAGCTTTAGTGGGTGATCGGGATTTTACGGAAAAAGGGATAACTATAGATTTTTTTGGCAAGCCGACGCATTTTCCTGAAGGCCCGGCAGCTTTGAGCCTGATGACCGGGGCGAGTATTGTTCCGGGATTTATGCTTAGGAATCCGGATAATAGCTTTACTTTGAAGATAGAGAAGCCCGTAGAATTTT
Organism: Candidatus Omnitrophota bacterium; assembly: GCA_043808425.1. Lineage (GTDB taxonomy): Bacteria > Omnitrophota > Gorgyraeia > Gygaellales > Profunditerraquicolaceae > UBA6249. The sequence continues at coordinate 10,860 of JAZDEW010000012.1, read as the reverse complement.
CTCCTTCCGGCGATAAAGCAAAAGATTTAGCGGATTTAATTGGTATATATAAAAATATTTTTCAGGATTATATTCGTAAATATCCTCAACAGTGGTATGTCTTTCGCCGATTCTGGAGAGAATCCCGCTCTTCTTCAGATAAGGGGTAATTAATGAAAGGAACAGCTGGGTGCGTATTTGTGTAATCATTCCTACTTATAATGAATCTCGGGCCATCGCTAACCTGGTTAACCGGGTGATTAAATTAGGGCTAGAGGTGATTATAATTGATGATGGCTCGACTGATGATACGGTAAAGATTGCTGCTGCCTGCGGCGCCAAAGTTTTGGCGAACGTGAGGAATATGGGCAAGGGGGCGTCTTTAATTAAAGGGTATAATTTTGCTCTGGAGCATGGTTTTGATACTGTGATTAGCATGGATGGCGATGGCCAGCATTCGCCCGATGATCTTTTGGCTTTTATTCAGAAGGCTCAAAATTCTCAGAGCGTGCTAATTGTCGGTAACCGCATGGGGATGACCAGGAGGATGCCTCTTTTGCGTGTGGCTACCAACTTTTTGATTTCAAAATTTATTTCTCTAATCGTTAAGCAGCATATTCCGGATACGCAATGCGGATTTCGCCTTATAAAAAAAGATTTATTGGCCAGAATAGATTTATCAACTTCTAAATATGAGACGGAATCCGAAGTTTTAATTAAGGCGGCGCATCTGGGCTTTAAGATTGAATCTATTCCGGTGAAGACGATTTATTTTGGAGGGAAAAGCCAGATTAACCCTTTTATTGATACTTTAAGATTCCTGCGTTTTATGATCCTGGAGTTCACCCGGCCTTCTAAGCATGCTTAATTTTATTCTGCAGTATTTAAACCAACTGCCTAAAGATTACGTAGTGATGATTGTGGCTGCTTTACCGGTCACAGAATTAAGAGGCGCGATCCCGCTGGCATTGTCGTTCGGCATGCCTCTAGCTAAGGCTTATTGGCTTTCGGTTCTCGGTAATTGTTTGATTGTGGCTCCGGCGCTTTTTCTTTTTGCTCCGGTGACGGATGTCTTAAGGAAATTCAAGTTCTGGGCGCGCTTTTTTGATTGGGTATTTGAACGTACTAAAAAAAATTCCAGAAGCGTTCAGAAATATGAAGCTTTGGGGCTGGTTATTTTTGTGGCTATACCCTTGCCGATGACCGGGGCCTGGAGCGGGGTGATTGCGGCTTCGTTATTTAAGATTCGTTTTCGTTACGCGTTTTTAGCGATTATTTCCGGGGTGATCTGCGCGGGATTGATTGTTTCGGCTTTATGCCTCTTAGGTATTTTGGGTTGGAAGGCCTGCCTGCCGGCAGGCAGGTGGTGACTTAGATGATTCAGGTTTATACGGGAAACGGGAAAGGTAAAACCACCGCGGCTTTAGGGCTGGCTTTACGCGCGGCCGGAGCCGGATTAAATGTTTATATCGCGCAGTTTACTAAAGGTTCCTGTTGCAGTGAACATCAAGCATTAAAAAAAATTAAAAATATAAAACTTGAGCAGTTCGGCCGGGCTTGTTTTATTAGCAATAAGCCTGAGCGGATGGATATAGAATTGGCCCAGAAAGGATTGAGCAGAGTAAAAGAGGTTATTGCCTGTAAAAAATACCGCGTAATTATTTTAGATGAAATTAATATTGCTTTAAAGTTTAGATTAGTTTCTCTTAAGGCGGTGCTGGATATAATGAAGCATACTCCGGAAAATATCGAATTAGTGCTTACCGGGCGGGATGCGCCGGCGCAGATGATTAGGGCGGCTAACCTGGTTAGCCAGATAAAAGAAATTAAACATTATTACATTAAAGGAATAAAAGCCCGCCGGGGAATTGAATTTTAATTTAGCATAGCACAATCCTTCTTCTAACCAGGTTAAAAAGCCTTCATTCTAACCTGGTTAGAAGAATAAATCAGTGGATAAAATAATAAAGACGCTTTTGGTAACTATCTCTCATGATTCAAGTTAAGGCATAATTCTTCCCCCAATAATTATTGCACGATCCATTGTTAGCGACATGGTTATGAATAGTATTTTTCTGTACAATCATTTTTCTAACCAGGTTAAAAAGCCCCCATTCTAACCTGGTTAGAATGGGAAAGGATAAAATTTGTTGACAAATTATTGTTGAGTGTTAAGGTAAAAGAAGTAAAATTGTAATATAGGTTAAGGGAAATCCAAGCAAAGCTACCCGGCGCTTAATGGTATTGCGCCGGTATACGCTTGTGCGTAAGGATGCGGTCCCGCCGCTGTAAGAGTTGACGAAAGCTGCAGGAGCCACTGTACTGATAATTTCAGGATGGGAAGGCGCAGCGAGTAGGATGAAACTTGAGCCAGAAGACCTGCCTATATTAGGAAAGTATTGCCTCGCGGAATGGGCCAAAGTATTATTAGGGTGAAGCCCGATCCAGGTACAGAATGTACTAGGTCGGGTATTTTTATTTTTTTGAAGGAGAGATAATGACGACAAGCCAGAGGGCAGTGGTTTGGCCTCCAATAGCCAAAGCCACAAAACTTATTTTAATTCGTCACGGTATAACCAAATGGAATAAGGAGGGGCGTTATTGCGGATATAAAGATGTGAGTTTAAGTAGTCAGGGTAAGCTTGATGTTATTAAATTGCGCAAGAGCCTTAATAAGATCAGTTTTGATAGAATTTATTGTAGTGATAGGAAGCGCGCGCTTCAGACTAAAGACATACTTTTCGGAAGAAGTGGTTTTATTAGAGCAAAAGGTTTAAGGGAGATTAATTTTGGGGTGTTTGAGGGGTTAAAACATGATGAGATTGTTGAAAAATACCCTGAGATTTATAAAAAGTGGTTGACTGACCCCTATAAGGGCCGAATACCGAATGCTGAACCTATTCAAGTTTTTAAAAAAAGGGTTGAGAGCGCCATAAAAAAGATCCTTCATTCTAATTCCGGAAAAACTATTGCCGTGATTTGTCACGGCGGGGTAATTGGCATATTTGTAAGTAGTATATTAGAGAGTAAGGACTTTTGGAGTTATGTTCCGGCCTCGGCAAGCGTAACCGTCGTGGAATATCAGAACAATAAGTTTAAGGTAAATAAATTTAATGATAAAAAACATCTTAAGCTAAATAATGAATAAAATGACTTTAATTTTGGGCGGGGCGCGCAGCGGAAAAAGTTCTTATGCTTTGAGCCTTGCTAAGAGATACAAGAAAGTCGCTTTTATCGCTACTTGCCAGGGTTTAGATAAAGAAATGCGCCAGCGCATTAAGGTACACAAGGAAACAAGGCCAAAACATTGGGAGACTTTTGAGGAGCCTAAGGAGCTGGTAAAATTAATCGGGAAACTAAGTTGCCATTTTGATTGTATCATTATTGACTGTTTAACTCTTTTAGTTTCGAATTTAATTTTAGCCGGAGATAAGCAAGAGCAGGTTTTTGAAAAAATTAAGGCGTTGTTGTTTGTTTTGGGCAAAAAGAAAGCAAAAATAATCCTGGTTTCTAATGAAGTGGGCTTAGGGTTAGTTCCGGTCAATAAGCTGGGTAGAGAGTTCCGGGATATTGCCGGTAGAGTAAACCAGATAGCCGCTCAGGAAGCGAGCCAGGTTTTTTTTATGGCCGCGGGATTATCATTGAAAATAAAGTAACAACAAAACAGGAGGTGGTGAAATGGTGGAAAAAAAGAAAGTAAAGGCCGGGAAACTAAACAAAGAGGCAAGAGCAGAGACAGGCTCTATCGCTTATCGCCTTAAATGCGCCAAAACCGCTAATGGGTTGTCGCATTTTGTGATGTATGGTGATGTGCGCAAGGATAAAGCGCTGCTTTAAAGCGTAAGGAAATCTATGGCTAAAGGTTTAGATGTTTGGGAAAACGCCGGCCGCTCTGTAGTTATGGATGCCGACAGCCTTTTTTGGGCGCAGGTAAACCCCGCGAGAAGTTCTAACGGGGTAAAGGAGGCTTCTTGCGATTCAGTGTTTATTCCTGAAGATGTTCTGGCTTTATACCAGAGGCATAAGGAGAGGCTTTTAAAGCGGATGAATAATTTCCGTTTTAGCAGGGAGCTCACCGCTATTTATATTGATCCTACGGATAAGTGTAATGCTAGATGCGCTTATTGTTATCTTCCGGTGGAGTCAAGAAAAAGCGGCCGTTCAATGGCCTATGTTGAGCTGGACTTTATCCTGAATAAGCTAGCGCGGTATTTTAAGGGCAAAGCGAGAAAGCAGGTTATTATTTTTCACGCCAGCGAGCCGCTCTTAGTAAAAGAGATAATTTTTCAGGCTATAAAAAAATATAAGCATATTTTTAAGTTTGGGCTGCAAACGAACGCGCTTCTTTTGGAAAAAAAAGACGTGGATTTTTTAAAAAAGAATTTTGTCGGAGTGGGGATTTCTCTGGATTCCCATCGGCCTTCGGTAAATCAGCTTCAGAGGCCCTCCGGGCCAGAAGGGAGCAATTTTATTCAAGCGGTTAAGGCGCTTGATTGGTTTAACGGATACTCCGGCCTTAATGTTATCGCCACGGTGACTAAGCATAATGTCCGGGACCTGCCGGCCCTGGTGCGTTTTTTGCATAAAAAGAAAGTCTCTTGTGTTTTACTAAATCCGGCAAGGTTTACCCGCGTGGCAGTTTCTCTTTTAAAACCCGATGAATTTGATTTCGTTAAATACTTTATTCAGGCGGTGGAAACAGCAGTGAAGCTAACCTCTAGCACGGGCCGCAAGATTATCGTGGGCAATTTTGCCAATACTATTTTGGCTATCGTGGCCCCCGAAGCCCGCAGGCTGATGTGCGATATTTCACCTTGCGGCGGAGGAAGGTGTTTCTTTACCGTTACCGCGTCTGGAGAGATGGTTCCTTGCGGCGAGTTTTCCGGTATTCAGGGATTTTCCGGAGGCAATATTTTTAGGGAGAGCATAGGTAAGGCAATGCGCTCGCCGGCTTTTGTGGCTGTGCGCTCCCGGACAGTAGAAAAAATAAATGAATGCGCGCAATGTGTATTGAGGAATATCTGCGGCGCCCCATGTCCGGCGGAGCTGCACTCCTTGGGTAACATGTATCAGAAATCGGTATTTTGTGATTTTTATAAGCAGGTTATTCAATACGCATTTAAAATGATCGCCCAGGGCAGAGTGAAATATCTCTTGCGTGATGAACCGCAAAAAGATCTTAAATACGAATATAATTTATAATCGTCGCGCCAGCGGAGAAAGAAAAATGGAAAAAATAAATGAAATAATCGAAAAAATTTCTGGGCTTAATCATCAGCTTATGAAAGAGGCGCAGCTGAGGCTGGATAATCTGACTAAACCTTTAGGGAGCCTGGGAAGGCTGGAAGAATTAGCTAAGCAGATTGTGGGTATTACCGGCAAAGAAAATCCTGTGCTTGAGAAAAAGATAATTTTTACTTTTGCCGCTGACCACGGCGTAGTTAAAGAAGGGGTAAGTGCTTTTCCCCAGGCAGTAACCGGACAGATGGTTTATAATTTTTTAAGCGGCGGGGCGGGAATCAATGTGCTGGCGCGTCATGCTGGAGCGCGCGTGGTGGTCGCGGATTTGGGGGTGGCCAGCGAACTTAAGTTTGATAAGCGGCTTATAATTAGGAAAATAAATTATGGTACAAAAAATATGGCAGAAGGCCCGGCAATGACACGCGATGAGGCGTTACGTTCAATTGAAGCGGGGATTGAGATTTTTGAAGAGGAGTTTTCCCGCGGTAGCGTGATCCCGCCAGAGGCGGGAAAGAATGGCGTTGATATAGTTGGTACCGGTGAGATGGGTATTGGTAATACAACCGCGGCAAGCGCGATTACTGCCAGCTTTACTAGTATGCCGCTTGCGCGGCTTACTGGCCGAGGTACCGGGCTTAATGATAAAGCGCTTGAAAATAAAATTAGAGTTATTGAAAAAGCGCTTGAGATAAATAAGCCTGACGCTAAAGATCCCATTGATGTGTTGGCTAAAGTAGGTGGTTTTGAAATTGGCGGCCTTACGGGTGTTATCTTGGCGGCATGCGCGCGAAAAATTCCTGTGATTATTGACGGCTTTATTTCAGGTTCCGCCGCTTTAATCGCGTATTGCCTTGAGCCAAAAACAAAGGAGTATATGATCGCCTCGCACGCTTCCGTTGAAAGAGGGCATATTTGCGCGTTAAACCATATCGGGCTTAAGCCTATTTTTGATTTAGAGCTTCGTTTAGGAGAAGGTACGGGCGCGGCTCTGGCAATGGGAATTATCGACGCGTCTTTAAAAATTATGACACAGATGGCAACGTTTAAGGGCGCTCAGGTATCCGAAAGGGCCTCTTGATGAGGAGTTTTTTAATTGCTCTGCAATTTTTAACTATCTTTCCCGTAAAAATAAAATCTGAGATAAAAAATGAAGATTTCGGATTATCTCTGCTCTATTTTCCCTTTGTTGGCCTGGCGATTGGCTTGGTATTGTCTTCTAGCGCCATTTTATTTTCTTTTTTGCCGGTTCTTGCCAAGGCTGCCTTAATTCTAACCGTTTCTGTAATTATTACTGGCGGCATCCACTTAGACGGATTTGCCGATACTTGTGATGGATTTTACGGGAATAAGCCTAAAGAAAAAATTCTGGAAATAATGCGGGATAGCCATATTGGCGCGATGGGGGCGATGGGTTTAATCCTTCTCATGCTTTTGAAATTTAGTCTTATTGTAAACCTTCAGGGTGTGATTTTATGGAAAGTGTTGATTGAAATGGCCGTATTTTCCAGGTGGTCTCAGGTTTTAGCCTGCGGAATAACTTATTCCGCGCGTCAAGAAGGTAAGGCTAAATATTTTATAGAATACTTGGATAAGAAAATCCTTATTTTGGGAGGCATATTTACTTTTACTTTATTTTTATTAATGGCAGGGCTAAAAGGTGTTTTCTTGTTTATGTTGCCCTTTCTTTGCGTATTATTATTCACGCGGTATATAAAAAGAAAGATTGGCGGTATGACTGGAGATACGATTGGCGCGATTAGCGAGATAGCCGAAGTTTCCGTGCTTTTCTTTAATCTTTTTATTATAAGTTTATGATAGATAGAATACATGGTGGCAATATTGGGCCTTATCTTAAGGTGGGGGGGCGTTCTTCAAAAAATAAGGTTATTAATGGTGAGCGTAGTCGAACCATCGACTTTAGCGTTAATATTAATCCACTGGGGTTATCTTCCAAGATAGAAGAGGCTATTTTGGAAAACATGGGGGCTCTTCTTCACTATCCCGATCCTAACTCTAAGGGTTTAAAAAGTATCATTTCCGCTTTTTGCGATATAAATCAAAGCAATATATTGGTAGGAAACGGCTCGATAGAGCTTATTCATTTGATTCCCCGGGCATTAAAAGCGAGGAACGCGTTAATCGTTGGGCCGACATTTAGCGAATATGAATTCGCGGTAAGGTCAAACGGAACAAGAGTTTTTTTCGCGCAGGCTAAAGAACAAGACGATTTTAAAATAGATTCGCGTAAGATTAAGAAATCTATACCTAAGGCGGATTTGATTTTTATTTGTAATCCCAATAATCCTACTGGGTATCTGATGCCTAAAAACGAGTTGCTGGATATATTTTATATATGTAAAAAATATAATACTACTTTGGTAATAGATGAGGCGTTTATTGATTTCTTCGCGAATGATAAAAAGATAACTTTAGTAACCGAGGCGGCTAAATACAGCCGTCTTCTTGTAATTAGGTCATTGACTAAGTTTTTCGCGCTTCCCGGTTTAAGGTTAGGATACCTGGTTGGCCAACGCCGCATTATTGAGCATTTATCAAAATTTCAATACCCCTGGAACGTGAATTCATTGGCACAAGCGATAGCAAAAGATGTTTTTAAGGCCACTGAGTATATGGATTTAAGCAAAAATTTTATCGCCAGGGAGAAAGGCTATTTGTTTGAAAATCTAAGCGAGATCGAGGGGTTAAAAGTTTATAGTCCCGCGGCAAATTTTATTTTTTGTAAATTAGAGAATTGTAAGATTCGAGATTCAGCGCGATTAGATAATAGGCTGCGCAAAGATGGTATTATTATTCGTTGTTGCCATAATTTTAGGGGATTGGATGATAGGTTTTTCAGGATAGCAGTAAGAACCAGAAGCGAGAATAAGAGATTGATATCTTGCCTTAAAAAGGCTTTACAATGAAACAGTTAACTCTTTCGACGCGTCTCGGGCTAAAGCCCGAGGTTTGCTCAGGGTTGATATTGAGCGGCGTTTTTAAGCCTCGATCTAAAGGGCGAGGTTTGGCGCCGTCGAACGTATCAAAAGCAATCCAGGTTTGTGGCACAGGTTCAGGCGTAGGCAAAAGCGTGATTGTTACTGCCTTATGCCGCATTTTCTTGCAGGATGGTTTTAAGGTGTGCCCTTTTAAAGCTCAAAATATGGCATTAAATTCTTATGTTACTAAAGACGGTGGTGAGATAGGCAGGGCGCAGGCAACTCAAGCGCAAGCGGCCAAAATTGCTCCCAGCGTGGATATGAATCCGATATTAATTAAACCTACGTCTGATAGAAAAGCCCAAATAATCGTAAAGGGGCGGCCGGTAAGAAATATGTCAGTTTATGAATATGTTAATTATAAGAAAAAAGCGCGAAATATAGTATTAAAGTCTTTTCGGCGCTTAGCAAAGGAGTATGAGTTAGTGGTTATTGAAGGCGCGGGATCTCCGGCGGAAGTGAATCTAAAATCACATGATATAGTCAATATGCGCATGGCAAAACACGCCAACGCTTTCGTGGTATTAGTGGGAGATATTGATAAAGGCGGCGTTTTTGCCTGGATAGTGGGGACGCTTGAGCTGCTAACCAAAGAAGAAAGAAAAAGAATTAAAGGCATAATTATTAATAAATTCAGGGGTGATAAAAGATTACTGCGGCCAGGCGTAAATTTTTTAGAGAAAAAGACAGGGATAAAAGTTTTAGGTATTATCCCATATTTTAAAGATATAAAAATCGCGGAAGAGGATTCGGTTCCGCTTGAAAAGCTGGCTGTAGGAATAAGTAATTCGAAAATACAAAAAGAGGGGCAGTTGAATATAGCAGTAATTAGCCTGCCGCACATATCTAATTTTACCGATTTTGACGTTTTGGAAAATGAACCTGGCGTCAGGTTACGCTATGTATCCTGTGAAAGTGAGTTGGGTTGTCCCGATGCGATTATCATTCCAGGGACAAAAAGTACCGTTAGTGATTTAAATTTTTTAAAAAAAACAGGGTTGGCAGAAAAGATAACCTTAATTGCTAAGAATCATCCATTAATTCATCTCGTTGGGATTTGCGGTGGATACCAGATGTTGGGAGATAGGATTGATGACCGCAGGGCAACGGAATCAGCGCGGAGGTCAGTTAAGGGATTGGGAATTTTACCGGTAGTAACTAGTTTTGAAAAGGAAAAAATTTTATCTTGCGTAAAGGCGAAAGACATAGTTTCAGGATTAAAGGTAACGGGTTATGAAATCCACCATGGTAGAACAAGAATTCTTAAAAAATGTAAACCTATTTTTAGGATTATGGAACGGCAAGGGAAAAAGGTAAAAGGATTAGATGGGGCAATTTCTAAAGATGGCAGAATCTGGGGTACGTATTTTCACGGCGTTTTTGATGAGGATAATTTCAGGAGGAGTTTTTTAAATAAATTGAGGATTAAGAATGGCTGGCTGCCTTTGGCTATGGTAACGAGTTTTAGCCAGGATAAAGAATTTGATAAACTTGCCGCATTGGTCAGGGAAAATATTGATATGGATTTATTGTATAAGATTGCAGGCATTGAGCCATGAACTACGAATTATTAATTGTTCCCATCGCGTATATTTTGGATTTGGTTTTTGGCGATCCGCAGTGGCATTGGCATCCGGTAAGGTTTATTGGAAAGCTGATCGAGAGATTAGAAAATAAATTGAATACGGGAAGGATGAATAAAATATTTTGTGGAGCCGTTCTGGTTATTTTAACGGCGGGGTTGACTGTTTTTGGCGTAGGGAGCATACTAAAGTTAGCTAAATTAATTCACCCGTTTTTGTTTTATTTTTTTTCTATATTATTTATTTATTTTTCACTCTCTATCAGGGCCTTGGCAGTTGAAGCGGTTAAAATTTGTGAAAATCTGGAATCTGGAGATATCCAAAAGGCAAGAAACAGTCTTTCCATGATTGTCGGCAGAGATACATTAGGATTAAATGAACAGGAAGTAATCCGGGCAACCGTGGAAACCGTCGCGGAAAGCATTATGGATGGTATTATTGCGCCTCTTTTTTATGTTTTTTTAGGGGGGCCGGTTATAGCTTGGGTTTATAAATCCATAAATACGTTAGATTCTATGGTGGGATATAGGAATGAAAGATTCAAAGAATTCGGTTATGTATCCGCGAAACTGGACGGATGGCTGAATTTTATTCCATCAAAAATAACTTGCTTTTTAATAAGCGTTTCAATTTTTTGCCGCGGAAAAAGATGGCTTAGTTCACTTAAAGAGGTTAAGAGATTTTTGTTAAGCGGGCCGGCGGCGAATAGCGATGCGGTAGAAGCTTCTATGGCCGGCGGCCTTGGAGTTCAATTGGGCGGTACGAATTTTTATAATTCAGTTGCAGTGGAGAAACCGTTTATCGGCCAGGCGGTTGAATCGTTAAATATTAAACATATCAGGCAGAGCGTGAACATCGCCTATATATCTTCCACGTTGATGTTGGTTTTAGGGGGAATTGTTTTGATAGTAAAAACAAGGGGACGGTTCTATTAAAAAAGAACCACCCCTGAATTTTCAGATACTGTCAAAGGTTCTATGAAACTTTCATGTCCCGACGTAACGTCGCGGCACCAATAAGGATGAAAATAACAGATTTACCATACCAACCTCGTAGGTTGG
>JAZDEW010000011.1:0-4598 GCA_043808425.1 Candidatus Omnitrophota bacterium | reverse complement strand
TTACGAACACGATAGTGTGAGTAAGTTAATGCGCGAATTTATCCCGCCGAATAAGTATGAGGCGGGAGATTGTCTTATCATTTTCACTATTGATTAATTCTAACATAGGAAAATTTTGATGTCAAATTATTAATGAGGGCATAACATATGGAGGTGTAGCCGACATAAGTTATTTGCCCGAATTAACCCAGCACACAGAAAATAATCTACTAAGTAATTATTTTCTGTGTGCTGGGTCACCTTAATCTATAGCTTATGCCTTCCTTTCATAGAATGCTTTTCTTCTATTTCACCGACAATCTCTTCCAGTAAATCCTCTAAGGTGACCAAACCTAAGGCTAACTTATTCTTATCCACAATAATGGCAATCTGCATCTTCTCGGCTTGAAACTTCCTGAGCAGCTCGCTCACCCGCATTGAGCCTGAAACAAAACAGGCCCCGTGGAGCAAGTCTTGCAATAAAAATAAACCCTTTTCGCGCAAGATATACAAAAGATCGCGGGCATAAACTATACCCACGATATTATCCTTGCTCCCACTATATACCGGAAGCCGGGCATGCCCTTCCTCCACAAAGATATTCATTAAATCATCGGAATTAGTATTAATGTTTACCGCAATGATTTTATCCTTAGGAACCATGACATCGGCCAGCTTAGTATCTCCGAATTCAAAGATACGGTGGAGCATCTTGCGCTCCTCTTCACTTAAAACCCCTTCTTCCTGGCCAATCTCAATCATGGTTTTTAATTCCTCTACCGTAATTAGAGGCGATCTCTTAGTAGCCCCCACCCTAAATATTTTTAAAATAAAATTACTGATCCCGATAAAAAATATGATAAAGGGCTTTAAAATTATAAGCACAACCTCCATTAATGGCGCAGTAAACAGAGAAACCTTTTCTGCATGCTTTGCGGAAATTATTTTGGGAGTCACTTCGCAGAAAATAAGTAAAAATAAAGTCGTCACAAAAGTAGAAACCACTACACCCCAACGATACCCATAAACCTGGACGAATATCCCGGTGACAATCGATGAAACAGCAATATTCACCAGATTGTTGCCGATAAGTATGGCCGCAATCACCTTGTCCAATTTAGCCGCTAACCGCTGGACACTCTGGGCGTGCTTGATCCCCTGTTGCAGCATATGGCGCAGCCGGATCTTACTTAATCCGATAATCGCCGTCTCCGATGCCGAAAAGAAGAAAGAAAACACCGCCAAAATTATTAAAATTAAAAAGATGACCATCTTTATCCTAAATTCAGTTTGCCGTAAATCTGTTTTTCGCTTTTCTCCAGCGGCCCGATAAGAGCAAGGTTAATAATTTCATTCTTAAATATTTGTCCGGCCAGCGCGCGTACATCTTCCGGGCAAACCCTATTTGCCTCTTTAATGATCTGCTCTAAAGAATACACTTTGTCTAGACAGGCAACATTCTCTCCCATCCACAGCATATACTCCATAGTATCCTCTAACGCCAAACTTAACTGTCCTAAGTAAAACTCTTTTGCCCGCTTAAATTCATCTTTAGTCACCAAAGATTTATTAGTTCTACCTAGCTCCTGAAAAATTAACCCCAGGCAATCTGAAACCTTAGAGTTATCAATCCCGGCATGTACCAAAAATACTCCGGTGTCCTGATAGCGTTTTAGTCCGGTGCCGATCTCATAAGCTAACCCTCTTTTTTCCCGAACTTCATTAAAAAGCCGGCTAGACATATTGGCGCCTAAAATTATGTGCAAGATTGCCTGGGCATGCCTTAAAGGATGATCGCGTTTTAAAGCATGAAAACCTAAAGCCATATGGGTCTGCTCAGTATCTTTATGAAAAATCCTTAGCTGCGGGGCATTCTGATGCTGTTGAGCTTTAGGAAAGACGTTTAATTTAAGGTTTTTCAACGGTGAAAAAATAGACGAAACTTTTTTTACCAACAAATCATAGTCCAATAACCCTGCGGCGCTAATCACAATATTCGCCGGAGTATAATGATTGACTTGAAAAGATTTTAAAATATGCCGATTAATGTTATTTACGGTTTCCACTGTCCCAATGACCGGTGAGCCTAAAGCTTGTTGCGGCCAAAGCAGCTCATCTAGCAATTCATAGACATAGCTTTGCGGAAGATCCCGGTACATTTTCAATTCTTCTAAAACCACGGTCTTCTCTTTTTCGATATCCGCCGGTTTTAAACACGGATTAATTACCATATCAGATAAAATATCTAAAGCGCTGGCTAAATAACGGTGAGGAATCTTAACCAAATAACAAGTATGCTCCTCAGAGGTAAATCCATTTAACGCCCCGCCTACTCCTTCGATTGACTCCTTAATCGCCCGGCAGGAGTATTTCTTACTACCCTTAAAAAGTAAATGTTCCAGAAAATGTGAAATACCTTTCTGAGCAGCCACCTCGTAACGGCTGCCAATATTAATCCAGATCCCTAAAGATACGGACTGCACGCTGCTTGAGCGCTTAGTGATTATTTTTAAACCATTGTTTAATTTTTGTCTTCTATACATTATTCAGGTCTCCTACAAAGCTACCTACTCTTTGTACTAAATTACGTTGGCCGATATTTTCTTTAATTTTAGCAACAATGGCACTACCGACAATTACTCCGTCAGAAATCTTACGCACTTCTTTAACTTGCCGGACGCAAGAAATACCAAACCCAACACAAACCGGCTTAGCAGTTAGTTTCTTAATCACGGCTAGCCTAGCCTTTAAATCCGTATCCAGGCGCTTGTGGCTGCCGGTGACCCCAGTCAAAGAAACATAATAAATAAAACCGCGGGAAACTTTCAATATTGTTTTGATCCGCGCCGCAGAACTGGTCGGGCTAATAAAACAAATGTTGACTAAACCTTTTTGATTAGCATAACGGCTAAACTCTTTGGCTTCTTCATACGGTAAATCCGGAATAATTACTCCATCCACTCCGGCAGCAACAGCCTGATCCACAAAAATTTTCTCTCCAAAACAAAAAATCGGGTTGTAATAAGTCATCAGGCATAATGGCAGGCTAGTATGTTTGCGTAATTGCTTTACTAAATCCAGGATCTTTACTAAATTAGTTCCCTGCTTAAGGGAATAAGCTGATGCTTCCTGAATTACCGGCCCATCCGCTAAGGGATCAGAAAAAGGCACGCCCAATTCAATTATATCTACTCCCTTTTTCTCCAGTTCAATGACTAACCTGGCGGTAGCAGATAAATCCGGGAAGCCGGCGGTAATAAAAGCAATAAACGCTTTTTTATGCTGTTTTTTTAGCTGAATAAATTTTTTATCAAGGCGATTCATGCAGATCCTTATCCCCTCTTCCGGAGAGACAAACAATAACTAAAGCATCCTTCTTAATCCGGCTTCTAGCTTTTTTTAAATAGGCAATCGCATGCGCGGATTCCATTGCCGGAATAATCCCCTCCAGCAAAGATAATAATTTAAATCCGCCTTGAGCTTCTTTATCGGTAATCGCCACATAATTAGCCCGCTTTATTTGTTGATAATAAGCATGCTCCGGCCCCACCCCCGGATAATCCAGGCCGGCGGCAATAGAATGCGCGTTCTTAATCTGGCCGAATTTATCCTCTAAAATTTTTGATTTAGAGCCATGAAGAACTCCAATCGAACCGCAACCTAAACTGGCGGAATGTTTACCCGAGGCTAACCCTAAACCCGCCGCTTCCACGCCGATCATTTTCACATACACATCCTCAAAAAAAGGATGAAATAATCCGATGGCATTACTGCCGCCGCCAACACACGCCACCAAATAATCCGGCAGGCGCTTTTCTTTCTTTAATATCTGCGCTCTCGCCTCGTCTCCAATCACGCGCTGAAAATTACGCACCATTTCCGGATACGGATGCGGCCCGGCAACGGTACCAATAACATAATGCGTATTACGCACATTAGTTACCCAATCCCGCAAAGCTTGGGTCATCGCGTCTTTCAAGGTTTGAGTCCCGCTTTTAACACTAATCACCTTAGCCCCCAGCAATTTCATGCGCATCACGTTTAAAGCCTGCCGATGAATATCTTCTTCTCCCATATAAATATCGCAGCGCAAACCAAATAAAGCCGCCACCGTCGCCGTCGCCACCCCATGCTGGCCAGCTCCGGTCTCGGCAATTAACCTCTTTTTACCCATCCTCACCGCTAGAAGCACCTGGCCCAAAGTATTATTGATTTTATGCGCGCCGGTATGCAAAAGGTCTTCCCGTTTTAAATAAACCTTTTTGATGCCTAGATATTGGCTTAAATTTTTTGCTAAATATAATGGGGTAGGCCGGCCGGCGTATTCAGCTAAATAATAAGCAAGCTCTTGGGCAAACTCTTTATCTTTCCTGGCTTTAGCATACTCATTTTCCAATTCATCGAGCGCGTAAATCAACGTTTCAGGAACAAATCTTCCGCCAAATAAACCAAAATGTCCGGTTTTATCCGGTAATTTATTGTAGAGTGGAGCAGTGGTGCGTTGAGAGTTATTTTCTTTACCCACGTTCCCACCACCCCCTCATCAAACCGTGCTTGAGGTTTTCCCTCACACGGCTTTCCGATAACATTTCTTCAAAAGGTTTTCGCCCATGAAACAC
>JAZDEW010000010.1:0-12131 GCA_043808425.1 Candidatus Omnitrophota bacterium | reverse complement strand
CTTATCCGTTCCTGCTGCTGATTTAAGTTGTAGGCCAAAACGCGGATAAGGCTGGGAAAAAGCGCGGGACGCAACACCTCTTGCTCCTTGCTTAAAGGATTCAAAATTTCAATTAACCCCGCCTCAATATTAACCCCGGATTTTTTCAGCAGACCACGATCAACCAAACTATAGGTAATTGCCTCATCTAAACCTAAACCAGATAGAATATTTTTAATACTACAAACTATATTTCTTTTATCCGGAACTTTTCGGCCAAGCTTTACCGCCGGAAGGGTTTGGGGAATTTCGGCATAGCCATAGATACGCGCTACCTCCTCCACCAAATCTATCGGCAGCTTTAGATCTTGACGGAAGCTAGGTACTTTAACGGATAAAATATTTCTTGCCTTAATTTTTACATACAAACCTAACCTGGTTAAAATTTGCTTGACCTTAAAAACGGGAATAGCTGTCCCAAGCACCTTATTTAAATAAACAATATCTAGATTAATCATCGGGTGAATCGCTTTAAATACGCCCAGTCTTCTAAATCCGCCAGGCTCACCGGAAGCTAATTTTAGAATTAACTTCTGCGCGGCCAAAGAAGCGCCTTCAACCGCTTCCAAATCTACCCCTCTTTCAAATCGATACGCCGATTCGGATTGCAACCCTAACTTTTGTTTAGCCCGGCGCACGAGCAAAGGGTTAAATACCGCTCCTTCCAATAAAATATTACGCGTCGAAAGTGTAACCTCGGTTTCTTTGCCCCCCATAATCCCGGCGATGGCTAGAGATTTATTATTATCCGCAATGACTAAAATTTCCGGACTCAAGGACCTAATTGCCCCATCGATGGTAATGATCTTTTCATCCGCCTTAGCCCGACGCACATTAATTTCTTTTTGACTTAATTTATCTAAATCAAAAACATGCAACGGCTGGCCGGTTTCAAATAAAATATAATTGGTAATATCCACAATATTATTCACCGAGCGGCAACCAACCAGCTCTAATCTTTTCTTAAGCCAAGCAGGAGATGGCCCGGCCCTTACATTATTAATTATTCTAACAGTATAAAGAGGGCAATCCTTTTTATCTTCAATTTTGATTAGGTCGTAGCTGGTAGCTCGTAGGTGGTAGGGCTTGCCCCTAACACCTACCACCTGAGACCTAACACCTAACTTCATTTTTTTGCCAGTGATTGCCGCTACTTCCCGGGCAATCCCAAAAACACTTAACCAATCAGGGCGATTTGAGGTTATTTCAATTTCAAAAACAGAATCTCCTGCTCTTTTCTCAAGAGAAACCACCTCTAAACCGGACATGGTCAGTTTTTCCGCTAGCGCGGCCGGAGAGATTTTTAAATCAATAAAATCTTGTAACCAGCTATAGGTAACTTTCATTTATTCTCGAATTCCTTAGCCCAACAACCCCGTTTAGAACTGTTTTAAAAAACGTAGGTCATTCTCAAAAAATAACCGGATATCATTAATCCCGTATTTCAACATCGCGATTCTCTCTACTCCCATACCAAAAGCAAAACCCGTATAAATTTTTGGGTCGTAACCCACCTGCGTAAAAACATTCGGATGAATCATGCCCGCGCCCAAAATCTCCAACCAGCCTTTCCGGCCACAAACAGAGCATCCTTTACCTTTACAAATAATACAAGAAATATCTACTTCTACCGAAGGCTCAGTAAAAGGAAAAAAGTGCGGCCTAAAACGCATTCTGATATTCTGTCCTCCGCCGTAGGCGGATCCGCCTGCGGCGGAAAATAATATTTTTACGAAAAGATCCAAAATTCCCTTTAAATCGGAAAACCTGATATTTTCATCCACTAAAAATCCTTCAATCTGATGAAACATAAAAAGATGGCTGGCATCCACCGCATCCGGGCGATACACCCTGCCGGGAACTACAATCGCCAAAGGAGGTGGCTGTGTTTTCATAACGCGCACCTGAACCGGAGAGGTATGGCTGCGCAAAAGCAACTTAGCATAATCTTTTAAATAAAAAGTATCAAAGGCATCACGGGAAGGATGTTCTAAGGGTATATTCAGGCCGGTAAAATTATTATATTCGGTCTCCACCTCCGGGCCCTGGATAACGGAAAAACCCATGCCCTTAAATATGGCACAGATTTCATCAATAATCTGAGTAATCGGATGAATACTACCTAGCTCCCGGGCAATTCCCGGCATCCCCAAATCTAAATTACTCTTCTTTAAAACACAAACATCCGCTTTTAAGGCCTTTTCTTTTTCTTCTAGCAATCCGAATAGTTTATTTTTTAAAGCATTAACCTGTTTACCAAAAGCCCCTCTTTGCTCAATGGCTAATCCCGGAATAGAGCTAGTTAACTGGGCAACTAAACCTTTCCTGCCCAGATATTTAACCCGCAGCTCTTCTAGGCCGGCAAGAGAAATAACCTGAGCTAAATCACTTTCTATTTGAGCTTGAACAGAGTTAATATCCATATTAAAAATAGCGCTCCTAATAAAACAAGGCTTAAACTAACTTTATCAGAATTTAACTTCTCTTTTATTATTCTTCCGCGGACAATCTCACCTAAGGAATGCGCATGAATATCTAAATCTCCGCCATGCTCAAGGCAAGCACGATGAAATATGCCTACGATCTCCAGGTTATCACCCCGCGATTTATAGCTTCCCGTAAATTTTATTTCTTTGCTCAAAGCTGCGCCCATCCAAACGCCTAATGCATATTGGCCGTCATTTATATTTACCCAGGCAAATTCACCCCGCGGCATAACATCTCCAATGACTTCCCCGGAATAAGTAACTAACTTTCCGTCATATTGCTTGGCATTATTAATCAACTCGCTGCTAGATACAGACTGTGCGAATAATAGCACTGAAGGACAGAAAAACAGAAAAACAGAAAAACAGAAAAACAGAAAAACACTTGTTCTTAAGTTTTTTAGTTTTTTAGTTTTTTTGTTCTTTATCATCGCTTCCCTTTCAAACTAGCATATAAAAATCCTAAAATGGTAAATACGGACATAAACTCCAAGCGGCCGGACCACATCTGTAATATATAGGTAATCTTTAACACGGCCGGCATGGCAGCATTGGTAATACCGCAAGATAATCCCACATTAGCGGCGGCTGAGGTAGATTCAAAAAGCGCGTCTAAAAAAGAATACCCATAAAACATCCCGACTAATGCGCCTAAACCATATAAAATTATATACGCCAAAGTAATCATCAAAGCGCCTCTCACCAACTTATCTTCTAAAAACACCTCCCGAATATGGTGAAACTTCTCAATGACAATTGCCCTCTCCGGCATGATTATTCTTTTAAGGTCCTCTTTAAAAGCTTTAAAAATAATCCCAATCCGCAGCATCTTAATTGCTCCGGTAGTCGAACAAACCGCCCCGCCCAAAGCCATCGCCAAAATTATTCCTACCATTGCCAGCTGATTCCAATCCGCGCCAAACTGCTGAGCATAAATACTTTGAAAACCAGTCCCGGAATGAGCGGAGATAAGCTGATAAAATCCTTTACGAAAAAGCATCGCTGCCGCCGGATAAATTCCTGTCTGCGCTAAGCTCACCGCCACCACAGAAAAAATAGCGATAATCGTGACAAAAAGTGTTCGCGTTTCAATGTTTTTAATTAACTCCTTACGATTCCCCATCCATAAATGATAATGCAGCTTAAAATTAAGCGCCCCCAAAACCATCAAAATTACGGTAATCACTTCATAAGCAAAGCTATGGTAATAAAGTATATTTTGCGACTGCGGACTAAATCCTCCGGTATCAAAAGCCGCCATAAATATACAAGCGCCATGAAAAAATGCATTAAGCGGCTTCATCCCGTTGAATATCCCGGTTAAGCCTAGGGCCAGGGTGCCTAAAATTAAATAAACAATGCTTACCAGCCAAATAAACCTGGAAGTATTAATAACGTTGGGCATAATCTTTTCATCCCGGGCTTCACCCACGTACATTTTAAACGCGCCGGAAAATCCGCGCACAAAAAAAGAAAGCGCAATCACCACAATCCCCTGGCCTCCTAAAAACATAATCAAATGCCGCCAAAGGTTATGCGCGTAAGAAAGATGGTCCAAATCCTGAACCAAGGTCAGGCCGGTAGTGGCAAATCCGGACATAGCGTCAAAACACGCGTCTAAAAAAGATTTCCAGTGGCCGCTTAAATATAGCGGAATCGCCCCTAAAATCATAGCCACCACCCAAGACAAACTAACCACAATCATGCCCTGCATCCAATTTAAATCCCTGTCCGTCTGGCAAATTTTAACTAAGAGCACCCCTAACAAAACGGATATTTCGATACTAATAAAGAAATCCAAAACAGAATTTATTTCCCCAAAACACAGGGCAATAAAAATGGGAATAGCCATAGTTACCGCTAATCCCAGAATTATTTTCCCCAAATAAAAACCAATAATTTTTAAATCTTCGAGGCGGGGCTTAAGAATCATAGCTTAAAATGAATTGCCCAGCAGATCAAAAATGCTGCCAGCATAATAAAACAAACATAAAAAATTTCCGTAACTATTCCCAATACAATATTTAAGGTAGGCTTAAATTTCATGTATTTTAAAGCTTCCCGGCTAAAAGGCTTAATAACTGCGGCTCATTACCGATTAAAGTGAGCGCAATAACATCATCTCCGGTTTTAAGCACGGTATCCCCCTTAGGGAGAATAACCTCTTCTCCTCTGACAATTGAAACTAATACCGCGTCTTTGGGTAAAGCAATATCTTTTACTTGCCGATTAATCACAGGTGCATCGTTTGGAAGATCCACGCGTACAATCGCCAGCTTACCACGCTTAAAACTCATGAGATTTACAAAATCAGAAAAAGAAACTTCTTCTTCAATAATTTTAGCAATAATCTTAGTAGAGTCAACCGGCACGTCAATCCCCAGCTCATTAAAGGTATGCTCATTATCAGGATTATTTACCCGGCCTACCGTACGTTGTAAATTAAATTTTTCTTTGGCTAACTGACAAACAATCAAGTTATCTTCATCGTCACCAGTGACCGCGGCTAAAACATCCGCTCTTAAAATTCCGGCTTCCTCCAAT
This sequence comes from Candidatus Omnitrophota bacterium, assembly GCA_043808425.1. Lineage (GTDB taxonomy): Bacteria > Omnitrophota > Gorgyraeia > Gygaellales > Profunditerraquicolaceae > UBA6249. Next base: position 7,062 of record JAZDEW010000010.1, on the reverse strand, counting down.
ATTTTCGGGTCACAGGCATCGCCATTAATCACCAGGGCATCTAATTCCTTGGCCAGCTCTTCACAAATTTGACGATCTTTATCGACGACACTGACTGTGTGCTTTCCCTGACAAAGTCTTTTGGCCAAAAAATAACCTACCTTACCCGCGCCGACAATTAAAATATACATCCTATTACAAACCTCCGATCAACCCCGCCACAAAATAGTTTGCAGCCGAATACATCTTATTTTTCCCCTAAATTAAATTTTTCCCTAACCTCCCGCAGGCTAGATACTTTTACTACTCCCATTAAAATATCTTTATCTTTTAAAACGGTTTTGGGCTCAGGAATCACTACTCCCTGCATTCTACGCAAAGCCGTAACAATAAAATCTCCCGGAATATTTATATCCTGAATAGTTTTGCCAACTAGTTCATTCTTAACTTCAATTTCAATAACCCCCAAATCCTTAGACTCAATTAAATAGCTAGAAAATCTGCTTTCAATAATTTTATCCCTGAGCATAGCGGAAAAAAGCATTGTACCGCTAATAATATCCAAACCCAGAGCCGCGTAAATATGCGCCCGCTGCGGATCATAAACCCGGGCAAGGACCTTAGGCACGGAAAAAATTTTTTTAGCCACCTGGGCGCTAATTAAATTAGTATTATCTCCATCGGTTACGGCACAGAAAGCATTGGCTTTTTCAATACCTACCTGTTTTAGAAGAGCCAAATCAAAACCATTCCCGACCATGGTTAAGCCATTAAAAGTATCACCCAGCCGCTTAAATGCCTCCTGCGCTTTATCAATAACCACTACATCGTGGCCTTCCCCGGATAAAAGCTTAGCTAGCTCTGAACCCACTCTTCCGCAACCAACAATAATTACATACATGGTGTCTCCGATTTAAAACTCTAAACAAAAGCCATAAGCTTTAAGCTGTAAGTTGTAAGCCTACCGCTTACAGCTTATTTATTCTTTTACTTTTTCAACTAATTTTTTAAATGTACTATTGTCTCTTACAGCTAAATCCGCTAAAATCTTACGGTTCAGAGCAATCTTAGATTTCTTAAGCCCATTCATAAATACGCTGTAGGAAATCCCCATTTCTCGGCATGCCGCATTAATCCGGGCAATCCAAAGACTACGGAATTCACGTTTTTTATTGTGACGATCCCGGTAAGCATATCGAAGCGCGTGCACCAATACTCTTTTGGCCTGCTGATATTGTTTACTGCGATCGCCCCAAAACCCTTTAGCCTGCTTGAGAACCTTCTTCTTTCTTTTACGCGTTGCAACACTATGCTTAGCCTTTGCCATTATATTCCTCCCCATTTTTCCCCAGCCTCTCCGCCTCTGGCGGAGTCCGCCACAGGCGTGACCGGTGCTTGGGGACAAACGACCCTCAAGCTCCCGCGAGGGGAAAATATTATTTTATATAAATTCTAACCATAAGGTAACATCGACTTAATGAACCTTACTTCTTTTTTACCCGCCAGCGTACGGCGTTTTCTCAAATTTCTTATCTTTTTTGTTCTCTTAGACGAAGCCAAGTGGCTTTTTCCACCAGGTGAATATTTAACTTTGCCTTTTTTAGTAATTTTAAAACGTTTTGCTACACCACGTTTAGTTTTCAACTTTCCCATTTTCATCTCCTTATCTACCTAGGGTATTGTCAAAAGTTTTTGCTTAGTTTTTCTATAACTCTTTTGCTATCAAGGCTTATGCTAAAAAATCCTTTCTCCCTTAAAATGAACACTTTATTCACGACTTAGAAGCTTTTTAATGAAACTCCGTATTTACTTTGCCGCTCATTCCATCGAAAGATATTGTACCACCGCCGTAGGCCTACGAGGCCTACATTAAATGTAGGCCTCGTAGGCCTAATCGGTCATAGAACTTTTTACACTATCTACTTAAATAACACCGGCGCAATTTCGCAACGGCGAACACTGGCCCAATTCCTATCTGGGCCAGGTGTCTATATTAACGCTCAGCGTTTAATTATATCTTATTTTGGCGCAATTACAAAGGACATAATTCTACCTTCTAATGACGGGGCCTTTTCTACTTGCCCATCATTCAGCGTATCAAGAATAAATTTATCTAAAACCTTTCTTCCTAAATCCAAATGCTCCATCTGCCTGCCGCGAAAGAAAAGATTAACCTTAACTTTATCTTTTTTCTTTAAAAAGCTTACTACCTGCTTTACTTTGGTGGCGAAGTCATGCTCGTCGATATTGGGCTTAAGCCGAATTTCTTTTAAGCGGCCTTGTTTTTGATGTTTTTTTGCTTCGCGCTCTTTTTTTTCCAGGTCGTATTTAAATTTACTATACTCAATAATCCGACAAACCGGCGGAGCAGCCGCGGGCGCAACCTCCACTAAATCTAACTCATGCTGGTTGGCAATCTCCAAAGCTCTTTGCACAGACATTACCCCTAGTTGACTTCCATCGTGGCCGATAACCCGAACTTGTGGTGAACTAATTCTATCATTAATCCGCGTGAACTTTTTTATAGCTTCCTCCCTCTTTTATTTATACTCCCGAATCTGGTTAACTAAATTCCCCATAAACTCCTCCAAAGACACTACACCCTGATTTCCGCTTCCTTTTTTACGCACACTTACCTGCTGCTGCTTAGCCTCTCGATCTCCTAAGATTAAACAATAAGGAATTTTATTTATTTCAGCATTGCGAATCTTTTTATCTAAAGTTTCATTACGCAAATCCATATCTACGCGGATATTCTGGCTTTCTAATTTGTTCTTTATGCCTTGCGCATAAGTAAATACGGTTTCTTTAGCCTCCGCGCTATTTACGCAATTATCCTTTGCTATATTATGATTGACGCGAGGATTAACCGGAATTAATAAAACTTGCGTCGGGCTCAACCATAAAGGAAGCTCTCCTTTATAGTGTTCAATGAGAGCGCCAATAAAACGCTCCAGGCTGCCTAATAAAACCCGGTGCAGCATAATCGGCTGCTTTTCTTTACCCGTATCATCAATATAGGCTAAATTAAATCTTTTGGGAAGAGCGAAATCGCATTGGATCGTGGCACATTGCCAAGTCCTTTTAAGCGCGTCTTTTAATTTTATGTCAATTTTCGGGCCATAAAACGCGCCGTCTCCTACATTAACATCATATTTTAACCCTTTATCTATTAATGCCGCTTCCAGGGCTTGTGTAGCTGCCTGCCAGTCCTCATCCGAACCAATAGATTTTTCCGGACGCGTGCTTAATTCAATACCCAGCGTATCAAATCCAAAAACCTTCATCGTCTCAAAAACAAAATCAATAATTCCCTTGATCTCCCCGGCCAACTGCTCCGGCAAGCAAAAAATATGCGCATCATCCTGGGTAAATCCGCGCACCCGCAATAATCCGTGTAAAACACCAGCTTTTTCCCGCCGATAAACTGTTCCCAGCTCAAATAGGCGAATGGGCAAATCTTTATAGCTCCTGGTTTTTGATTTATAAATCAAAATATGCCCCGGGCAATTCATCGGTTTTAAAACATACTCTTGTTCATCTACCTTGAGGATGAACATATTATCTTTATAATAATCATAATGTCCGCTGGCCTTCCAAAGGCCAACCTCCATAATATGCGGAGTAATTACCATATCGTAGCCGCGTTTTAAATGCTCTTTTTTTTCATAATCCTCAATAATGGTGCGCAAAAGCGCTCCCTTAGGATGATAAAAAACTAAACCGGCGCCAGCCTCCTCATGATAAATATCAAAGAACCCCAGGCTGGGGCCAAGCTTTCTATGATCACGTAACTTGGCTTCTTCTAAATTTTTTAAATACGCGTCTAATTCTTTTTGAGTCTCAAAACAGGTGCCATAAATCCTCTGTAACATGGGATTAGTTTCAATGCCATGCCAATATGCCCCGGCTACTGATAGCAGTTTAAAAACCTTGATTTCTCCGGTAGATTTTATATGCGGCCCGCGGCATAAATCTAGAAAACTTTTGCCGGTTCGATAAATTGAAACTTTTTCATTCGGCAAAGCCTGAATAAGCTCGACTTTATAATCCTCTTTTAATTTTTTGAACAGGTCAACTGCCTTGGTTTTATCTAAATCTTCCTGCACAAACGAATCGTCATTGGCGATAATCTCCCGCATCTTCTTTGCAATCGCCAACAAATCCTCGCCGCTAAAAGGCTCCTGTTTATCGAAATCATAATAAAAACCATCCTCAATCGCCGGGCCAATCGCTAATTTTGCTTCCGGCCAAAGCTCTTTTACGGCTTGCGCCATAACATGAGAACATGAATGTCTTAAAATATCTATATCCATATTTGTGTAATGTTAAATGTATAATGTGTAATGTTAGTTTAATGTTTTATTATGTAATGCGGAATCTTTTTTGCGTTACACATTACACTTCACACATTACACAATTTAATAATGGGCCCAAGAGGACTTGAACCTCAAAGCCGCCTGTCGTTAACTAAATTTCTTCAAATAATAATCAGATTGTCTCTCTATCCAATTTTTTAATTTGTAATTGTTAAACTGAATCCTCGCTATGCCGAATTTTGATCTTTGCTCCTCAAGTTTACTTCTTTTATCTGTATGAGGGTAAATACCAATCTGTGATTTAGGAATCAATAAAGTTTTTGACCAATATTCCAGAGCCTCGCTTCTATTAAACTTTCTATACAACTGAACATATAAACTAACTTTATCCTTATTTACTCTGCAAATCTTTCTCAAAAATCCCATAAAAACTTTTAGGATCCGATGGTCTAAATTCGCAAGTTGAATTGAATGTTTATTTCTTCTGTTGCCTTCTCCGCAATATAACATCAAGGCACACGCTAATAATCCTTTTTCTTTCTTGTTAAGCCTCTTTTTTAGCTTAAAGGGGTCTCCGTTGGGATTCTGTTTAACATATGAACTATCCCGCCATGATCTTCTTTTTACCCCATATTTCTTAAGCCAATAATAAATTGTGGCATGAGTCACTCCCAACCTCTCTGCAACTTCCATCATTGAGAGTTTTTTGTCATTATACAGATACTGAAGATTCCTTTTATTAACCATTCTTTAAAAAATGGGCGGTACAGGACTCGAACCTGTGACCCTCACAATGTCAATGTGATACTCTAACCAACTGAGCTAACCGCCCCTTTATTTTTTAATTCTAACCCCCGCCACAAAACGTGGCGGGTCCGCCGAGATTTATGGCGGAAACTGAGCTATGAGCCCGATAAAACAGAACTAAGTAAAAGAATTAAGATTGAGGTTAAGGTTACCAGACGGAATTCATAATAAAACTTTTATTAATTCTTCAATCTTAGTTCTTAATTCTGAGTTTCTGAGAAGTAAGGAATTCAAACTCTTGCTGCCATTTAATAAGTGCCGGAGGAGGGAATCGAACCCTCATGCCCTTGCGGACGGCGGATTTTAAGTCCGCATCGTATACCAATTTCGACACCCCGGCAATCGCCTTTGATTATCGTTTAACGCTAATTTAAGGCGTGGAGCGGACTCGAACCGCTGAATAGTTGTTTTGCAGACAACTCCCTTAACCGCTTGGGTACCACGCCATTGTATCCCTGCCACCTAGGATATAATCCAAAAAAGCCTAAAAATTTGTTATATTTCCGCTCTAAATATAATCCATCTTCAATGCCTGCATAACAATATTTTAGTAAAAGAACAGCTTCTTTTGTGGAATATTTTACCTGAAAAGCCCAGTGATTGTTAAATACATTGTGCCTCTTACTCTTTAGAGTAAAACTAATAACTTCTGATAATCGCCATAAGAAATCCTCACTGCCAGATGTAAATGTTACGGATAATCTTTATTTTTTATTATATATACTAATACAACCGTCTCCAACAAGATAGCCTCTCAAAAAATGTGCCATAACTTTATTGGGTATTTTTGGGAAATTGATAGTGTTCGATTTTCGCGGTGTTATACCCAAGTTAAACAAATCATTGTAAATTTCGTGGCTGCCTATTCGAAGCATATATTTTTCTTTTGAAATATATGTCTTCCCTCTCAACACAAATTCTTTGGGTTTAATTGTAACTATTGTATGTTCTGAATCCAACACTACTTTTATTTTTCTTAAAATTTCTATATCATTACTACAAATACTTATATATTTACCTCTCATATAAGGCGTATTTTCTAGGCTACCATCAGCAGCGATAAAACCTAGAACATAAGCCATTTCAGAAGTCCAAGTTTTAAAAAAATCCCTATTTACTGCATATTTAATACCTATTTATTCTAAAATTTTCTTGGATTCCTTAACAATCTCTTCAGTATCTGCCAAACAACCTACCCCCACCACCCCACAAGCAAGTAAGCCTTTAGAAGGAGCAATAAATTTATAACCGTAGCTTTTTAATTTTGCGATATTACCCTGCGTTATTTTATTTTGATACATATTCTCATTCATCGCCGGCGCGATTAAAACTTTGGCTTTGCTTGCGCAAACCACACAGGTTAAAAGATCATCACAGATACCGGCGGCAAGTTTAGCGATGATATTGGCGGTTGCCGGGGCAATTAAAATTAAATCCGCTTTTTCCGCCAAGGATATATGCTCAATCTCCTGGTTTTGCCTATTGGAAGACAAACCATTGTTCTCTAACTTACAGGTACCAGTCTCTTCAAACATCCCGCCCCGATAAACCCGGTTACCACTTAGACTCTGAAAAACAATCGGCTTAATTAATTCTTGCGCTTCTTTGGTCATCACCACATGCACTGCCCAGCCGCATTCTTTGAGCCGGCGAATAAGGCCGCAGGCCTTATAAATAGCAATGCTGGCGGTTACCCCTAAAATAATATTTTTTTCGATTTTTTTCATTACTCTTTTGCTTTGGCTTTTTTGGCCTCAATCTTACCGGCCGCAATTTCATGCAGGGCGACGGTCGAAGGTTTTACCGAAACATCATCCGCCACTAATTTCGGCTGGCCTTCAGCAATCTCTAAGGCCCGTTTAGAAGCCAAAATTACTAGTTTATAAATTGACCCCATACTCTTGTCTAAAAGTTTTTCTCTTCCCCGATAATCCATCTTTTACCCCCGGTGTAATAT
>JAZDEW010000009.1:0-4714 GCA_043808425.1 Candidatus Omnitrophota bacterium | reverse complement strand
AAATTTTATAAACTAAGCCCTTGCCTGTCAACTGATTATAAATAAAGGGGACGGTTATATTTTTTAGCATTAAACTCGAAAAAAATAAAACCGTCCCCACGTTTTTAAACAATGAAAAATTAAGGGAGAAGATTTCTCTTCCCCCCTAATCCTAAACTACTTTAAAACTTGTTGCTGATTATTATGGTACTTGTGTAATCACCCCTCCGGTAATTACAGTGAAAGTTGTATCACCAGTAGTCCCCAATGTTATAGGGGTAGCAACAAAGGTATACCCACCAGAACCCATTGCACCCGGTGCAACAGCACAGGAATAAACATAGCCCTGTGCGCCTCCAGCAACCTCGCATATCGCCGGAGCCGCGGAAATATACGGCGTAATAGCCGCTACATCCACTGGATAACTGCCATCATGACCAGTAGCGTAAACCTCAGCTGCTGTAGATAACGCGCGAATATTCGCCTTGGCGGCCGCGGTATTCGCCGTTCTCTTAGCACTTAACAGGTTAGGTATAGCAATAGCAGCTAAGAGCGCGATGATGGCGACCACGATCATAATTTCGACGAGGGTAAAACCTTTTCTATTTCTTCTCATCATGAAAATAACCCCCTTCCTAAGGTCAAATTGTCTTTTGGCGCGCGCAAAAAAGCCAACTCTTATTCTGGTATCCAATAATTATAACTTGCCACTAAATAAGAAGCCAACCTCTAAGCTCACACTAAAGCTCCCCTTATGTATCCATAATAATATTAACATGTTAGGTAGCCTTTGTCAAGCTAAAATTAAGGAATAATGAATAATGGGACTGTTGCAAAACACACTAAAACTGTCATACCCGCGAAAGCGGGTATCTATAAGCCTATTGAAATCAAAGGGTTTTGGATTCCCGTTTTCACGGGAATGACGAAAAATGGCATTTCGCAACGGTCCCTTTATTCGAAACGACCCCTTTTTTAATCCCTTTTTTATTATCTTTTTAACTTAATTTCATAAAGAGCCGATCCATCACTTAAAATAACCCGGTCTCTTTTAATCTCTATAATGGTTTTGCTGCCTAAGCGTTCGCCTTTTTTAATAATATCGCCATTAATAATCGCTAATGGCTTATCTTTATCCCAGAGTATTCCGGTTAAATCCACCTCACCTGACAGAGCCTTCTCGCTGGTAATCGGCGCGGCGGTAAAAGGGTCTCTTTTCAATTCCAGAGAATCAGCCTGCTGCTCAAGCAGATGATACAGCCCCTGGCTCTCTGATTTTTTAACCTGGTTAGCGGAAACCATCGCTGAATCTGACGCCTTAGGCAAGGTATTTTTTGAATTCCCAAGTGCGCCAGGCTTCTTTTTAAAAGCACTACTTAAAACAAAAATTAAAACAATCGCCAAAATCCCCGTTACCCCTAATTGGATTAAATCTTTTTTAGGCATTTTTTAATTTAAAAGATACATATTAAATTCCACATTAACCCGGTTTTTCCCCGAAAGCTGATTCTCTTTATTTATCTCTAAGCTATTAATACTAACACAGGCCGGCAAAGTTGCTTTAAGTTCAAAGATATACCTTACCAGGTCTTTAAAATAACAGCTTGCTTCCAAAGCTATCGGCAGATAATAAACCACTTTATTCTCAATCATGACCTGTTTACCGGCAGCATCCAAAAACACGGTTTTTGAACCCGGCTGCACCGAAATAACATTAATATTCATTTTGCGCGCCATTTCGGGAATAAGCCTAATACTCTCTTCTTCTTTTTGAGGAAATTTATTGCATAAATACCGCTGCTTTTCTTTTAAAAGGCGGATGGCCTCATCGCGGCTTTGCGCGCCCGCTAGAAGCATTTCAATGCTCTTAATCTGCTGTTGCGTCGAGATCAGCTCATTTTTAAGCGCGCGCATCTGTTTACTCGCCGGCATAAATAAACACACCAAAAAAAGAAAAAAGATCAATAAAACACTGGCGGATATGATCACAATCTTTTTCTGATTATTAGTTAGGTCAATTTTAGGCAGATGCATATGATTAACTATTTGGCTAAGCTGCATTTTATCTGAAAATTATTTATTCCTAAAAACTCCTTAGAGCTGATTAAATCCGCTTCATCAATAAATTTAGAATTCTCCATATCTTGCATAAAATCAGTCAGCACCTTCTCCGCGGAATCTTTGCCTAAAGTTACTTGGCCTTTTAGCCTCAAGGTATGGCTAAATTGATCAAAATTAAACTCATCGAGTATAATATTGGGAGGAATAATCGCGCTAATTAATTTTAGCAAACCGCCGGAAGGAACCTTCCCCAAATGAATAGTGGAAATTAAATTTTCTCTTGCATCTACTAGATATTTTAAGCTCTTGATCTCTTGGACGCTTTGTAAATGTAATTTAGCTATTTTCAAGCGCTTTTTGTAATCACCAATCTGAAAATGAATTACAAACCAGGAAAAAACAAATACCGCGCTAATTAAAATTGCCGCAACCCTCAAAAAAGATTTTTGCACTATCTCCAGTTTAAGATTTTTTATCTCCCGGGGTAATAAGTTTATTCCTCCGCCGGATAAACTTAAACCGATGACGCTAGCCAGCTGATTAGCGTCAAGATCCAGCTTGGCCTTATCCACATTTTTAGTGTCCAGCAACCCCGCTAAAGGCAGCTCTTCTACCCTCATCTTTAACGCCTCTATCAGGTAGCTTTTAAAATTCTTTAAATTTGCCCCGCCGCCGGTAATATACAAAACTGCCGGAATACTTAACCCGGATTCAGATTTAAAATATTCAAAAGAGCGGTTTAATTCTTTGGCCAAAGTTTCAAGCAGAGGACGAATGAGAGAAATAATCTGGCTGGCTTTAATCTCGCCGGATAAAACTTGCCCGTCACCCAGCGGCACCCCAAACTCGGCTAAAAGCTCTTTGGCCTTTTGCGTATTTAGGGAAAGCTTGCCCTGATCCGTGACGATTACACCCGTCAATAAAGTAGTTAATTTTTCAATCGAGAAATTAAGGCTGCGGGCAAAAGTTAATTTATTTTTTTGATAAATAGAAACCCGCGAATGCGTATACCCAATATCCAGAATAGCGCTAATCTCAAGGCTAGCGGAGATTAACTTTAGTATACTGCCATAATTAAATTCACTGCTGGATACCCTAACCAGAGATAACCCGCAAGCAACGGCCACAGAAACATACTTATTAATTATCTCCTTTTTAGCAAAAATACAAAGCAGCTCAACTTTCTTGGCCGCCTCGCTATCCACATACTCGCGAATAATCTGCAAATCAGAAACGCTGTCCTCCGGGCTAAAAGGAAACTGCCCCTTAAGCTGCCATTTCACCGCGTTGAGCAATTCATCCTTGGGCATCTGAGGAAGGGTAAGTTTTTTAATAAAAATCCAATCCGCGTCGGAAATGCTTAGAGAAACCTCTTTTTCCGTAATCGCGTTGGCCTCCAGGAGCGGCTTAAGCAACAAGCTGATCTCCTGAACTGTTTTTTGACTGGCATCCAGCGGGCTTAACGCGTAGGCCAGCAGCCGAGGCGTATCCGCCCCGGCATCCAGGCAAGCGACTTTAATAAAAGAAGCGCCAAAATCGATACTCACCCTGCGCTGATTATTTTCTTTTAATTTAAAAAACTTAAACAGCTCCATTTTCTCCTTGTTTTATTGTAACTTACGCACCGCGATCGATGTTGCCTGCTCTGAACTGCCTTGCCAATCATTATACGAACCTGTACCGGTTTTAGCAATCAAAATCATGCGAATTCTGCGCACATTAGCGGCGGCAGCCGTAACCGCATCCGCTAAATCATAGTAAGTAAATAATGTGCCGAGTTTACCGCTTAAAGTTACACCCGTTGTGTTAGAAAAATATGAAGGTATTATTGCCTCTGCCGCAGCGCCAATCTTGCGGTAAAGTTTATTGGCCCCCGTGTCCCAACGATAAATAATAACTATGTCATCCTGATTAGTAAAAGTTATCTGGTTAACGGCTATAGCGCTAATCACTCTAGTAAAACGTAAACCCTTAGCCTGGCTATCCCCTTCAACCATTATATTTAAAGCATCGTTAGCCAGTTTATCCATATTCAACTGATTAGGAATAAACACCGAATTCTGAATGGTGTTGGCCATCAGCCAGGCGCCGGAGCCGGCCAAAATACCCATAATGCCGATCACCATAATTAATTCCATAAGCGTAAAGCCTTTTTTTATAATCATAGCCCCCAGGTAACGTTGCTCACCACATAAGTTTTCAAAGTAACTAATACCTGCGCGCTTTGCGCCTTAGTCACGCTAATAATAATCTGTTTTAGGCCCAATGCCGGCGGAGCGGCTCCTAAAAGATAACTAACGCTGCATGTTAAATCATAAGCGTACCCTTGATAATTTGAGAAACTCGCGCTGGAAATACTGCCATAAGGAGTATTCAGGACTTTTTCCATTTCCAGGCGCGCTAAATTCAACGCGCAAGTGTAATCCTGGGAAACAAATACACTTTGCACGTGTTTTGTCAAAATAACCGATATCGGCAAAGCAACGATACCGACCACGACAATCGTCATAATCAGCTCAACCAAAGTAAAGGATTTATTTTTACGGAACAGTTTGGGCAATCTCATCATAATCCGATATATTCCCCGTAGCCGTATTATAGGCAGCCTGCACACTGCGGTATTGATTTGAACCGGTGGTTTTACCCATGCTCTGAATGGTTAAGCTGCCTGAGC
>JAZDEW010000008.1:0-7932 GCA_043808425.1 Candidatus Omnitrophota bacterium | reverse complement strand
TATTCTTCCGCCGGAATTAATCAGCGTGTTGTGAATAAAAAACGGAGCGCTATAATCATAAGGGCCATTACGTTCAAGTTTAAAATAAAATTTATTTGGCGAGTTCTTAAGCTCACCGTTAATAGCAAAACTATAATCAATACCTAAATAAGTAGTGTGATCATCTTGATTATGGCTATCTAGGCCCACTACGTTTTTAAAACTTACTAAATCCGCGCGCAGATAAGTATTTAATCCCAGCGTCAGCTGTTCGGTGTTGAGCAATTCATAGCTATGAGCTAACGGAGTAAAGCTTAGAGCCAGAATTAGCAGAAAATAAATTCTTTTGGTCATTACTTTAACTTTAATCAAACGGTCTTTAGGAGAAGCTTAAAACCATGATAACACTCAAGAAAGGAAAACTCAAGATAAAATAAAGGGACTGTTTCTATTTTTCTGCCACCTTAAGATTCGAAAAAAATAGAAACAGTCCCTTTATTTTCAAATTGGCGGGGCCGACGAGATTCGAACTCGCGCTCTCCTCCGTGACAGGGAGGCGCTTTAAGCCAGGCTAAGCTACGACCCCAATAATACAGAATAATAACTATCAGCTATCAGCTATCAGCTATCAGCTATGAGCTATGAGCTATGAGCTATGAGCTATTACATTGTACTCAAAACCTAAATAACTTCAATGTTTTCTTTCTCAATAATCAACGCAACCCGCAGACATGAAGCTTTCTATAATTCGCTTCATCCGTCTTAATTCTTTACTCTTAGTTCTCAATTCTAAATTGGTGGGCGCTAGAGGATTTGAACCCCTGAGCCTTCTGCGTGTAAAGCAGACGTTCTAACCAGCTGAACTAAGCGCCCTCAATTTTTCGAAGTAAAAATTGACTCCGAACGCTGCCTAAATTTATAATCTAGGTTTAAGTGAGGAGTAATTTTACTACGCGGCAACCTATGCCCCGGCTAATTTCCCCAAAATAATCAAGGTAAAAACCATGACAAAAAGCGCCACCGTTTCCACGATGCCTAAAACTGCTAAATAATTTCCAAACCCCTTACCGGTTTCGCCCATCGCGTCACAGGCGCAGGCCGCGCATTTTCCCTGAAAATAGGCAGAAAAACCGATGGCTAATCCGGAAAACGCGCCAACTCCCCAAAAATACTGCCCTTTATTGGCCAACTCAAACATTTTAGTCATTATAATATTGCCATAGATTGTCTGAGTTAAAGGCGCCCCCACCAAAGCGACCAATAAAAAAGAGGCGCTTTTATTCTGCACAAAATTTTTCTTCCAGGCGCCAATCGCCGCCATTCCGGCCACCCCTGCTCCGGCAGCAGACCCACTAGCAGACAAGGCTAAAACCCAATCTAATCCTAAATCTTTAAATTGCGATATTACTCCTGTATCCATATTAATCCCCCTTATTCTTTCCGGCCAAAAGGTTTATAAACAAAACCATTCCAGGTCACATTGGCGTGACCGCAAAACTCTAGCACATTAAGCCTCACCCCGTGCACTAAAACCGACATCGGGCCTAAAATAATATTCAGCGCATGGCCAAATATAACAATTAGCGTGGCGGCAATGATGGTTAAAAAATCACCTTTTTTAAATACCCCAGCGGCCATGGAGTTAAAAGCATCCGCAATCGCCACTCCAGCCAACCCTACGGCAAAAAGACGTATATAGGAGACTACGTCCGTAAAATTATTAACCAGGCTTAAAGCGATTGCCCCTAAGCCTTTAGCAATTGTCTTAAATATATTTTTTTGCGGGTTGGTAAAAAATAAAACTAAAAATAAACCTATACCAATCAGCCAATTGCCCAACACCGGAAAAACATCACCTAAGATTAAATTCTTGGCCAGAAAAAATACTGCCCAAATAATACAAATCCAACCGGCATCCGCTAAGGCAATTAATGCCGGGGCCTTAAGCGCCGCTCTCCAGCCATGAGCCAGAGATAAATGCAAAGCACCAATAAAAAAACACAACCCTTGGAGAAAAACGGCATTACCTAACGCCGGAACCAACGGTTTTATTCCCATATTTAAGAGCCACTCCTGGCCAAAAAAAGTGCCAGTCAATAGCCCCCATATCATAGCGCAAAAACTTAGGATATAAAAGAGAAAAAATACGCTCTGATCCTTGATTTTTGACCCAAATTTCTTATGCAGCCAAAAGTTAAGTAAAAAATAAACCGCCCCGTATCCGGCGTCTCCGATAAGCATGCCAAAGAAAAGACTAAAAAATACAATAAAAAACGGGCTGATATCAATTTCCTTATAGCCCGGGACAAGCTCCAGTAATTTTAATAATGGCTTGATCAGCGCAATCCAGGCCGGATTTCGCAAAAGTGTGGGAACATTGTCTTCTTCTTGCGGCAAGCAAGTAAAAATTCCCCAGCCATTTTTCTTAGCCTCCACAATCAGCATTTTTTCTACATCCACCGGAATATACCCTTTCAGATAAACCAGCTGTTCAGCCTGCCCCATGCCTTTTAGTACTTCAAAAAAATCTTTTTTATTAACCAATACTTCTTTTTCCGCCATAAGATTTTCCTGATAAGCAAGATGCTGGATGAGCCGTTCCTTTAAATCCCCCATTATCTTGGCGTCCTCGGATAATCTTTGCCGCATCCAAGATAAAGACATCTTCGGCAGCTCTATTTCTTTAAAAGGCAGACTAACATCACCAAAGCCAAAAACTGCGCAATTATGCCGGGAACCTTCAGAAAATATTTTTTTTACGATAATATCTTTGGGTAAATTACTTAACTGCTCACCGGAGAGCTGATAAAGCTTCAGATAAATATTATTTTTAGCCAGCTGCTTTATCTCTTGCGGGTCAAAATCCCCCCAGGGCAGCCACTGATCAATCAGGCTGTTTAAGGTAAGGGAATATTCTTTTAACTGATCATAGCGTTTCTGCAGGTCAATAATATGGCGGGCAATAATAATTTGGTCAGCGTTTTTCTGATGCGCCACAAATGGATGTTTTGTTGGGGTAACCGCGGATAAAATTAAAAGGGCCTGTTCAATAATATTTAACTTTTCGTTAATTTCATTAAGCTCAAGGCCGGCGGGAGGATTTTGATGCTCTACATGCATTACTCCGAAAGAAGCTAAATGATCCAGGGCCTCCTGAGTATGCTCTTTTTGCAGGAGCAAAAAAACTTTTTTCATCGCCACAATCATACTCTTGCCTCTTCTAAAATTAGCGCTTCGATCTTTCTTTTAGCAATCTTACAGCGGCCAACCGCGTTAGCCATCTGATCTCCGATATAAATCTTAATTAAGCGGATATTTTCTTCAGCCAGAGGAATCTTGATCTTTTCAAAAAGATTTACTCTTTGCGTAGTAATGCGCAGCTCCCGGCGCAAAATATCCACACCTTCTGTAAGCAGCAAAATTTCTTTATTCCCGCAAACCATCTCTCTTAAAGACTGAATCGCTAAATCTAGCCATAAAGGCGTCACAAACAAATCATAATTTACCGGCCCAAATTCCAGCGCGTCAAATACAGGGATATCTACTCCCGCGATATTTTTAAAATGCGTTATTATTTTTTCAGGTTTTAAAAAAGGGCTCAGATTAACTGACGGCTCAACCAGCAACCCCATCCAAAGATCGATGGCCTGTCTTTTTTTAGCTAAAGTTTGTATTTTTCCCTGGAGAATTAAATTCCGTTGGAGGATCTCTAACTGCAATTGTTGTTTTTTTAACTGCAAGGTAGGCAAAAAACGCTTAAACTGCTTTAAAGCATCCCGCTGCCTTTTTAATTCGCCCTTAGTTAATTTAATTTTAGCCATAATTGATTCAGGATAAATCCGGAGACGATTCTGTTTTTTTCGGCCAAAACTGTTCGATCATAGAAAGCTTTATCCCGGTTTCCTCCGGAGTAAAACAATCACTAAGTATCTGCCAGCCTAAATCCAGCGCTTTTTCCAGGGGAATATTTACTTTGAGCGACATCATATTTTTCTCAAAAAGCAAACCGTATTTAAGCAGCTTTTGATCCCAGGCGCTCATCTGAAATCCCATGGACTGCTTCTCAAGGGTTTCCCGGTAACTAGCAAAAAGCTGAATCATGGTATCCATAATTGTACGATGGTCAGGACGGGTTTTTCCGTTTACCTGCTGCTTTAGGCGGCTTAAGGATCCAAAAGGCTCAATCACCCCGGCTTTTAAATAAAATTGGCCTTCGGTAATATAGCCGGTATTATCCGGAACCGGATGCGTAACATCGTCCCCGGGCATCGTCGTGGCGGAAAGAATAGTAATCGACCCTGCCCCTTCAAAATCTACCGCTTTTTCATATCGGGCGGCCAGCTGGCTATATAAATCTCCCGGATAACCGCGATTAGAAGGAACCTGCTCCATAGTAATAGAAACCTCTTTTAGCGAATCGGCAAAATTGGTCATATCCGTCAATAAAACCAAAACTCTTTTCCCTTTTAAAGCAAAGTCTTCGGCTGCGGCTAAGCTGATATCCGGAACCAGCAGGCATTCCACCGTCGGATCAGAAGCAGTATGTATAAAAAAGATACAGCGGGAAAGCGCGCCATGCGCATTTAATGTTTCGCGGAAAAAAAGATAATCATCATGTTTTAAACCCATCCCCCCGAGAATAATAATATCTACCTGGGCCTGTATGGCAATGCGCGCCAGGAGCTCATTATACGGCTCTCCGGCAATGGAAAAAATCGGCAGCTTCTGCGATTCTACCAGAGAATTAAATATGTCGATCATCGGAATACCGGTCCGGATAATTTTATTAGGAATAATTCTTTTTACCGGATTTACGGTCACCGACCCGATATCCACCCGGTTTTCGGAAAGAGCCGGGCCATAATCCAGAGGCACTCCACTGCCGTTAAATATCCGGCCTAATAGATTATCTCCGCTGGCCACGCGCATCGGATGAGCCAAAAATCTTACCTTGTCCCGCGTGGATATGCCGCGGCTGCCGGCAAAAACCTGCAGAGATATTTTTCCATTATCAATACGGATAACCTGGGCCAAAGACACTCCGCGACGGGTAGTAACCTCGGCAATCTCCAGATAGCCCACCCCTTGGGCCTCTACGGTAATCACGTCTCCGGCGATCTGAATAATATGCGTGTAGGCTTTTTGCATTTTATGGTTCTTTCTCTAGTTTGTTTTTTTCTAAAAATATTGTTATCTGCTCTTCGATTTTCTGAAACTCCGGGCTGGCAAATTCTGCGCTATTCCAGGTACGTAAAAGCTGCCGCAGCTGTTGAAAAAAATGCAACGCTGCTGTTTTATCTTTCAATTTATATTCTGAATTTAATACCTCACAAATAAACCCAAAAACATAAATCTGTCTTTCCTGGGAAGTAGCCTCATCCACCGGATCAAAGGCGTTCTGCTGCAGGTAAATAAAATCAAAAAATTCTCCTTTTAAATATTCAATATAATCAGCTAAAGATGTTCCTTCCTCTCCGATCACCTTCATCATCTGCGCGATTTCATTTCCGCGCCGTAAAATAGCGTGCCCTATTTCTTTATGCTTGGGCTCAATAAAGCTGGCGTATTTACTCCAACTGATCAACGGATCGATCGCCGGATATTTTCTGGCGTCGGAACGTTCGCGCGAAAGGCCGTGAAAAGCCCCCACTACTTTTAACGTTGCCTGGGTAACCGGTTCTTCAAAGTTTCCTCCGGCCGGGCTGACTGTGCCTCCGATGGTTACCGAACCCTTGACGCCTCCATGAAGCCTAACCACTCCGGCGCGCTCATAAAAAGAAGCAATGCGCGATTCAAGATATGCCGGAAAGGCTTCTTCTCCGGGAATCTCTTCCAAGCGGCCGCTCATCTCACGCATAGCTTGCGCCCAGCGTGAAGTTGAATCTGCCAGCAATAAAACATTTAATCCCATCTGACGATAATATTCCGCAATCGTTACGGCGGTATAAACGCTAGATTCACGCGCGGCCACCGGCATAGAGCTAGTATTGCAAATAATCACCGTACGGTCCATCAACGGTTTGTTGGTACGCGGATCTAATAATTCCGGAAAAGTTTTTAATGTTTCCACCACCTCCCCGGCCCGCTCACCACAGGCCGCGATAATAACAATATCTACTTCCGCGTGCCGGCTGGTTAGCTGCTGCAAAACAGTCTTACCTGCTCCAAATGGCCCGGGAATACAATAAGTACCTCCGCGGTTAACCGGAAAAAGCGAATCAATCAAACGCAGTTTAGTAACCAGTGGTTCAAACGGCCTTAACTTTTCCGCGTAAGCCTTAATCGGAATTTTAACCGGCCAGATTTGCCGCAAACAAACATCGTGGATAGCTCCGGATGAATCTTTAAGCTGCGCAATTACTTGTTTTAAATTATATGTTCCCTGGCCAGCAATACTCACTACCTCCAGGCTGCCTGGCAACCCAAAGGGGGCCATAATATAATGTTTAAAGATTTTTTCCGGGACCACCCCTAACCAACTGCCCGCTAAAACTTTATCTTGTATTTTTACTAAAGGAGTAAATTCCCATTGCGTCTGGTCAGCCAATGCCTCTAGATAAACACCGCGCTTAAGGAAAAACCCGCATTCTTTAGCTAATGCCGGAAGAGGATTTTGTAGTCCATCAAAAATCTGGCCTAATAACCCCGGGCCAAGTTCCACCGAAAGAAGCTCGTTGCTAAATTCTACCAGCTCTCCGGCTTTTACGCTTTGCGTGCTTTCATAAACCTGCATTTCGGCCTGCTGAAGGCGCACGCGGATAACCTCTGCCTTTAGGCGCTCCTGGCCATGAATAATATAGGCGACTTCATTCTGAATAATGTTGCCCTCAACCTGGGCCGTGACCATATTCGCGTTGACTTTAATCACCCGGCCTATTCTCTTTTTTTCCATTTTAGATTTAATTTAAGACTGCTTGATTAAATAAAGCTTGCTTATCTGCTTGTTGTATCTTTTCCCAGCGCTCCAAAATTCTAAGTTTCAAGGCATAAATTAACAAGAAATCAAAATCAAAATAATGGCCTGAACTTAAAGATTCTAAAAAATTCCATCTTGCTTCATCCAAAATTTTTTCTCCCTCCAATATCGAAGCGCTCCGATACGCCGCCAAAGCGATATGGCGAATCTGCGTATCGGGAAAATCCGGAAAGCGAATAAATTTTAAAGGATCAACTTTCTGGCGGCTGGCTCTGGCGCGAACCAGTTCGTTTCTTAGGGCAACCTCGAAAGTAATCCACTTTTTTAGCGTTTCACCGGAACCTAGATCCAAAACAGAGGCGTCCGAATCACAAATATGGCGTAAAATTTTAATTTCTGATTCCGGAATTAAGTCCGCGCATTTAACAAAAAGCTCTTCCAGGCTAAAGGGCATTTTATTAAAAAACCTAAGCGCCGGCAGGCTAGAAATTAAATATGTATAATAAGCAAACATTTATTCGGATTTTAAAATTTTACCTAGTTCCGGTTTTAAAAACCCGGTTATATATTCACTTAAAGCAGTATCACTAAAATCAAAAATGGATCTGCCAGCATCAAAACTAATAATAAACCCGCTATTCATTCCCTCTGCGGATTTTAAGGTTATCTGTTTTTGGGTTGTTTGCGCCAACTGCCTAAAAAACTCTTTTTCCAATTTCTCTTGATCGAGATGATTCAGCGAGACGATAATTTCCGAACCCAAGGAGAGCGGGGCATTTTTTATCAAAGTTTCCAGTATCTTGGTCAATTCATTTGCCGTTAAGGCCTGCTGAACATCGGCCTTGATCAAATTAGCTAATAAAGCATTAATTTCTTTTCTTAGGCTGATCAGTAAATCCCGGCCCGCCTGTTTCAAGGAGGCATTGATTGCCGCATTTAGCCTTTGAGACTCAATATCAGCCTGCTCAATAATTTTTTTGGCTTCTATTTTAGCCTGCGAAATTATTTTTAAAGCATCGCGCTGGGCCGCGGCTTTT
>JAZDEW010000007.1:0-5733 GCA_043808425.1 Candidatus Omnitrophota bacterium | reverse complement strand
GAAGATACCCTAGCGCGCTGATTTTTTCAATCGCCTCTTTTTCCGAGGCAGCTTCAATCGTTCCGCCGACTATTTCCTGAAGCCCTTTTTTCGCACGATAATTATAATTTGTCATTTATTTTGCCTAGGCCTCCGATTTCTACTCCTACGAATTTATCCAACTTTATCCTGTCGGCGCTGGTTAAATCCAGAAAACAAACGGCAATATCGTATTCCTGCTCCTCTTTTAATTCTTCCACCCTGACCACCCTAGCTAAGCATTCGATTAGCTCTGAATTATTCGGTAATTCAATTTTTAACTCTAACATTGAACCAATATTTAACCTATCCGGAGCAACGAAAAGCAGTCCACCGGCGGAAATATTTTTCGTAGCCGTTGCCGCTTCGGCGCAATCTTGGCGTTTGATTAACTGGTTTTCAATTTCAAAAACCTTGTAGCGTACTTTGACCTGATTATCCAGGCGCCGGTAAACCCGCCTGGATGGTCCTTCCCGCTCCAGGGTAATGCCTTGAGCGGGATAACTTGCATTTGCAACCTGCGTTTCTTTTCCGACGCTGATATCTGCTTGCGCGGAAGTTACCCGGATTACTTCCTCAAAGGTGGTAATCCCGGCCTGCGTTTTTTTCCAGCCATCCTGCCGCAGGGTACGCATACCTTTAGATAAAGCTAACCTTTTAATTTGGTCTGAGGTGGCCTTTTTTAAGATCATTTCTTTGGTCAATTCATCAACGATTAGGATTTCGTATATCGCTGTCCTGCCAAAAAAACCCGTAGCGTTACATTTGGCGCAGCCTTTGCCGCGGAATATTTTAACTTCCTCTAATTTGATTCCCAGGTCTTTAGCAATTAACTCTCTTAGTTCTAAAGGCGCCAGTTTATCTTCAAATTTACAGTCTGAACAAATTACCCGGATTAAACGCTGCGCGATAAATGCTTCGACGCTAGAAGCAATTAAATACGGCTCTACTCCGATATCCTGCAGGCGGGCGATTCCGCTGGCTGCATCATTAGTGTGTAGAGAAGAAAATACCAGATGCCCAGTTAAAGCCACCCGGATCGCCGTTTCCGCGGTTTCAAAATCTCTAACCTCTCCGACCATGATTACATCCGGATCATGCCTTAAGATACTCCGCAGGCCCCGGGCAAAATCCAGGCCGATCTCCGGCATTACCTGAATTTGAGTGATTCCGCTCATCTCGTACTCGATAGGGTCTTCAATAGTAATAATTTTACGGTCTTTGGTATTGATCCTGGTTAAACAGGAATAAAGTGTAGTTGTCTTTCCGCTTCCCGTGGGGCCGGTTACAAAAATAATCCCGTGCGGTTTCTGCACTAATTTCTCAAAGATCTGTAGCTCACTTTTGGCTAAGCCTAATTTCTCCAGGCTAAAAAGCATCTGGGAGGGTAGGATCCTGATTACCAGGCTTTCACCAAAAGGCGTAGGTATGGTTGAGATACGCAGATCCAGAACCTGGTCTTGAACTCTGACAATTGCCCGGCCATCCTGGGGGAGCCGGCGTTCAACAATATTTAAATTAGACATAATCTTAATTCGGGAGATGATGGCATTAAGGAAATTCTTTATCTCCCCGGGCACATTAGCATCATAAAGCAAGCCATCGATCCTATAACGCAGTGATAAGCCCTGTCGGTAAGGCTCAATATGAATATCTGTGGCTCTTTTTTTCCAGGCCTCTAAGATTATCTGGTTAACTAATTTTATTACCGAGGCATCGCTAGCCTGTTTTTCAATATCTTCTACTCCTTCTTGGGCCCTAGTTTGTTCAAGCGTAGTGTTAGTAGAAGTTTGTAAGCTTATTTTCTCCAAAGTATCGGCTGCCAGTCCATAATATTTCTTCAGGTTATCTAAAACATCCGGGGTGCAAGTTAAGGCCATCTCCAGGTCCAGCCCCAGCTGTGTCCTGATTTCGTCGAGCGTCTTAATATCCAAAGGATAAGCCACGGCAATGGTTAAAGTCCTGTCCTTAAGCGCTAAAGGAATGAATTTATAGTAAGAGGCTATTTTTAAAGGGACTTTATTGATAATTGATTTATCAATGGTTAATTCTTTAAGATTAACGCAGCTAAGTTTTAATTTTTCGGCCAAAATATCCAGAATATCTTTTTCAGAGAACAAACCGTGTTTAATCAGAATTTGTTTTAGGTCCTGATTGGCATGATCGGCTTCCTGCAAAAGCTCAGCCACATTTTCTCGGGTAATCAGATTTTTAGCAACCAGGCTTTCCGCTAATTGTAAATCAATTTTTTTAGTCATACGTTTTTTAAGTTACTCAAGCCAAAGCGCCGATAAGATAAAATTCTCCTTCTTTGCAGCCGTCAACATTACCGGAAATAATTTTCTCACACCCCTCCAGGGTTTGTTCAATAGTGACATAAACGCCTTTTTTCCCGGTATAAGCTTCTCCGACAAAAAATGGCTGAGTAAGAAAATTTTGCATCTTTCTGGCCCGTTCATAAATAATCCGGTCACTAGAAGAAAGTTCATCAATACCTACGACTAGAACAATCCGGCGCAACTCTTCATAACGCTGGAACATTCGAATCACATCCTGGGCAATGCCAAAATGGCGTTTACCTACGATATCCACATCCAGGTTGGAAGAGCTGGATAATAGCGGGTCAATCGCCGGGTATAATCCCAGTTGAATACGCTCGCGGGACAAAACTAATACCGAGTCCAAAAAGCTAAAAATTGCCACAACCGCCGGATCTGTTAAGTCATCGGCAGGCACATAGACCGCTTCAATGGCGGTAATTGATCCTCCGGAATTTTTAGTCGTGCGGATGCGCTCATGAAATTCGCTGACCTCAGAAAGCAATGTAGGTTGATAACCTGTTTCTGAAGGGACGCGGCCTAAAAGAGTTGAAATTTCAGAACCTGCTTGAACAAAACGGAAAATATTATCGCAGAACATCAAAACATCCTGGTTTTTTTTCTGTACCGCTTCCGCCATGGTAATTCCGGTCATCGCCACCGCAAAACGCGCGCCTGGAGGTTCATTCATCTGGCCAAACACCATCATGGTTTTAGATAAAACATCATGGTTTTTTAGTTCATAATACAACTCATTTCCTTCGCGAATACGCTCTCCGATACCCACAAAAACACAACTGCCCTGATAACGTTTAACAATATGTTGAATGATTTCTAGAGTAAGCACGCTTTTACCCAACCCGGCGCCACCTAAAATTCCGGTTTTACTTCCCTTGACTAACGGAGCAAGCAGATCAATAACTTTAATTCCGGTTTCCATAACTTCAAAACTCTTGTGTTCATCTTTATTTTTACTAAGCCGGATCCGGCTGCCCATATCGGTTTTTCTAATTGAGCTTTTTTCCTGATGCTCAATCGGGCCACCCTGGTCGATTGCTTGGCCCACCACATTAATTAGCCGGCCATAGAGGCCGTCTCCTACCGGGATCTGGATGGATGGCCCGTAAAAAACAGCTTCAGCGTAACGTTGGATATTTGTCGTAGAATTAATCGCAATGCACCGGGCCAGATTGCCTGGGAGATGCTCGGCAACTTCTAAGAAAACATCGCTGCCTTCTATAGTATGCGTAAGTAACATTGCATAAATATTCGGGACATCATCTACGCTAGCAAATTTTACGTCGACTACCGGACCTTGAACTGCGGTTATTTTACCCTTGACTTTATCTTTGGACATATTTAAATCTTTCTTTTCTAAAGCTTTGATTAATTAAGCATTATAGAGCAGGCGGGCGCTGAAGAGCTCCCGCATACTTTGATCAATAATTTCATGCCGGACGCGAAAATACTGCAATTTTAATTTTCCGTCCATCTCTTTAAGCCGTCGCAAGCTATCCTCAAGATGAACATAGCGAGCGGCAAATTCTGAGAGGCGGCTCAAACCAAAGATATCGTAGAGTCTTTGCCCCATCCATAAATAGACCAGGTATTCAACAATCTTGCTAATCTTCGATTCGAAAATTACCTTTCCGGTAACCTGGGTTTTAGCCAGATGCTGCTGTTGAGCTACTAAAAATTCCGGTGACCAAGGAAAAAAAGTCACTGTTTCTACCCGTTGCACCGTAAAAGACACGGGATGCGGGTACACTACTTTTAACAATCCGAACTTTCCTCCGAGTGCATTCTTAAACAAATAATCCCTTAACTGAAAAGCTTGTGCAAGCCGTTCTTCATCATTAATCCCTGGATAGGCCACAAAGGGTAGGCCGCTTTCACGCGCATACATTTTTCCCCGCTCGCCAATTACCACTAACTGACCGGGGTTTTTCTCTAACTCCGCCAAGCCTTGAGTGACAACCTGCATATTTAAACCACCCAAAAGCCCGCTATCGCTGGTGATCACGACAATTACCTGGATGGGATTAGTCGGTGTTAAAAATGAATGCCGGACTCCCGCTAGATCAATAAATTCAAAATAACTTTCAATTGTTTGCATCAGTTTATCAAAAGCATTAAATTTCTTTTCCAAAGAACGAAATTGCGAAACCGCAATATTTTTTAATACCTCGATTAACGCAGAAAGTCCGCGATTAAAATCCAGGTCCTTTTTAATTACCGCCATCGTCTGCATAAAGCTATTTAATCTCTCCTTTTAGGTATCCATCTAGGATTTCATCTAAGATTACTTTAAGCTCAGCGCTAAGTTCTTTGGTTTGGCGGATCTTTAAACAGAATTCCGGTTTCGTTTTTTGCATAAAGGTTAAAATATTTAAGCGAAATTGGCTAATCTGCGCCGTGGATAAATCATCAAGTAAGCCGAGATTTAAGGCATACAAATAAATAATCTGTTCTTCAACGGAAACCGGGCGGTTTTTATCTTGAGTAATCAACTGGCTGATCGCCTCTCCCCGGCGCAGGCGTTCTTCCGCTTCTTTGGAAAGTCCGGCTGTACGTAACTGCGTCATCTGTAAAAGTTCCTTATATTGCAGATAATCAAGGCGCAGAGATTTACTCAAACCTTTGACTGCCGGCCATTGGGCTTTGTTGCCGATACGGGAAACTGATAAACCGAAATCAATCGCCGGTTTTACCCCTTTATTAAAAAGGTTAGTAGAAAAGTAAAGCTGGCCGTCAGTCATCGAAATAAGATTAGTGGGGATATAACCGGTAAGGTCTCCTTGCAAAATTTCAACGATCGGCAAAAAAGTCATTGAGCCGCCGCCAAGCTCCTTTTTTAGGAGTCCGGCACGTTCCATCATCTGAGAGTGCAGATAAAAAATATCTCCGGGGTAGGCTTCGCGTCCGGGCGCGCGCTCCAGCAAAAGCGAAATTTGACGGTAAACCCAGGCATGCTTAGTCAAATCATCGGCAACTAAAAGAACATCTTTGCCTTGGCTCATAAAATATTCACCTAAGGTGCAGGCAGTATAAGGGGCTAAATATTGTTCGCCGGTAGAAACACTTGCCACCCCGGAAACAATAATTACATAATCTAGGGCTTCTTTTTCACGCAGAACATCTAAAACTTTTACTAGGCTAGAATATGGCTTGCCAATGCAACAGTAGATGCAAACAACATCTTTTCCCTTTTGATTAATTATTGCATCTAAGGCCACGCTGGTTTTGCCGGTGATGCGGTCACCGATTAAAAGCTGCCTTTGGCCTTTGGCCAGTGGGATAATTGCGTCAATAATCAAAGTGCCGGATTCTAAGGTTTGATTTACGGGTTGACGATCCATAACTCCGGGTGCCACAATAAATGCGGGAAGCTGGGCAA
>JAZDEW010000006.1:0-23354 GCA_043808425.1 Candidatus Omnitrophota bacterium | reverse complement strand
ATACGCTAAAACCTTCATCCCAAAAGATAGGGCGCGTTTAGCCACCTCCGAACCAATCCTGCCGAATCCCACGATGCCTAGAACCTTGTTATATAACTCCACCCCCATAAATTTAGAGCGCGTCCACTCTCCTTTTTTCATTGAGGCATTAGCCTGGGCGATATTGCGGGATAAAGTTAAAATCATGCTAAAGGTATGCTCAGCGGTGGAAATCGTATTTCCCGCCGGAGTATTCATAACAATAATCCCTTTGGCCGTAGCCGCTTCTAAATCCACATTATCCAAACCCACCCCGGCCCGGCCGATAACTTTAAGTTTAGATGCCGCCTGAATTATTTCTTTGGTCACTTTAGTTGCGCTGCGCACCACTAAAGCATCATAATCTTTGATCATCTCTTTTAAAGCCTCGGGCTTTAAATCTGTTTTTACATCAACCGTAAGTTCCTTAGAATTTTTAAAAACCCTTAGACCTTCTTCACTTAATGCATCGCTGACTAAGACCTTAATCATTTTTCTAGCTCCCTTATTTTTTATCCCGCTGCTACGTCTTGCTTCGCAAGACTCCGCAAAAAGCGGGATTATTTCACGGACGCTTCGCTATAACTTACGTCGCTATCGCTTCCGTAAGTTATCCGTTCAATAAAAATACCTCTTCGGCTGCCTTTACACCCGTACCTAAAGTAAATTTATACCCCATCTGAGTAAGCACTTTTTCCAAACAGGACAATCCCATAATAATATCAGACTCAGTAATAAACCCCATATGCGCAAGCCGAATAACTTTACCTTTAAGTTCATCCTGCCCGCCGGCAATCGTCACTCCGTAAGTATCACGCATGGTCTTGACTAATTTCTCGCCATCAATACCCGCCGGCACCTTGGCTGCCGTAACGCCGTTGGAAGCGGCGCCAGGAGCAAATAATTCTAAGCCTAACGCCTGCAGCGCAGCCCGCGTGGCATCGGCCATAATCTTATGGCGCTTAAATATATTTTCTAAGCCATCCTGCTGCATAATCTTTAAAGCTTCATTTAAAGCAATAATCAAAGTAATGGAAGAAGTAAACGGAGTATCGTTTTTATTCAAAGCCTTTTTGGCCTTCATTAAATCCAAATAATAACGGCTAGATTTGGAAACCTCTACTAATTTCCAGGCACGCGGGTTAAGTGAAATAAAACCTAGTCCCGGAGGCAGCATAAAACCTTTTTGCGATCCGGCTACTACCACATCCACCCCCCAAGCATCAGTTTTTAAATCTACCGCTCCCAAGCCGCTTATCGCATCAACCACCAAAACCGCGGAAGTTTCTTTTACTACCGCGGCAATTGCCTGAATATCATTATCCACTCCGGTTGAAGTTTCACATAAAGTCGTAAAAACAGCTTTGATCCGCGAATTAGATTTTAATTTTTTACTTATTTCCGAAGGGCTTACTGCCTTCCCCCACTCCACATTAACAATCTCAAGACAAACCCCGTAGGCCTGGGCAATCTCAGCCCATCTTTCTCCGAATTTACCGCCTTGAACCACCAAGGCAGTGTCTCCGGAAGAAAGTAAGTTAATTACCGCTGCCTCCATCGCTCCGGTCCCTGAAGAAGAGATAATAAAAACATCATTAGCTGTCTGAAACGCCCATTTTAACCCTCGGCTTGCCTCTTTTAGAATCTCCTGAAACTGAGGTGTACGATGGTGAATAATCGGTTTAGCCATCGCCAAGCTTACTTGCGGTGGCAAAGGAGTCGGACCGGGCGTTAATAAATATTCCTTTTTCATTGCAGAGAATTCCTTTCTATGTTTAGGTTGTTTTAGTTTTATTTAGATACAGCTCATAGCTCATAGCTCATAGCTTATAGCTTATAGCTTACTACCTACTCTCAATCTAGGCCTTCTTTTTTTCCGGCAAGATTACCTCGTCAATCAAGCCATAATCCTTTGATTCCTGAGCAGACATAAAATAATCTCGATCCGTATCTTTCTGTATTTTATCTAACGATTGGCCGGTATGCGCGCTAAGAATCTCATTAATTCGATCGCGCAGTTTTAAGATCTCCTTGGCCTGAATAGAAATATCCGCGGCTGCCCCCTGTACCCCGCCCCAAGGCTGATGAATCATCACCCTGGAATTAGGAAGCACAAAACGTTTCCCTTTAGCACCAGCGGATAATAAAAGCGCCCCCATGCTCGCTGCTTGGCCAACGCAATAGGTGGCAACATCACATTTTATAAATTGCATCGTATCATAAATCGCCAACCCCGCGGTAACGGAACCACCGGGCGAATTAATGTAAACATTAATATCTTTGTCCTTGTCTTCCATTTGTAAAAAAAGCAGTTGAGCAATCACCAGATTTGCTACATAATCATCAATCGCCGTGCCAATAAATAAAATACGGTCCTTTAAAAGACGCGAATAAATATCATACGCACGTTCAAAACCACGGGTAGTTTGCTCAATAACCATCGGCACTAAAATTTGATTTTTTATACTCATCTACACTCCTCCTTTTAAATCATACAAATCCTAAACCCTAAATCCCTGCCTACCGGCAGACAGGCTAAACAAACCAGAAATCCGAAATTTCAAAAATGGTATTTTAACTTCAAGCTTATAGTTTCGTGTTTGTTTAGAGTTTCGTGTTTTGAATTTAGAACTTAATCTTATTCTTAAGCCATCACCCAATTAGCTTCTCTTAGCAAAAACTCCATTACTTTAGCCGGCATATGGTCATCAATAACAATATTTTCTTTTTTAGCAATCTGGGATAAAATTAAATATATTTTAACCTGTTTGGCCGCCCCAGGTTTAATTCTTTCTAAAAGCATTTTTTCCTGCTCATCGATTTTATCCCGCGCCAAACCTTTCATCGCTAAATCAATCTTGGTTTGCCTGAGCATATCCTGAGTTTGGCGCTCCACCAACCCGGCCGGCAACTTAAACTCCAAACCTTTGGTTATATTTTCAATTAATTCATTTTCAATCCGCTGGCGCTCCTGATTCTCCTTCATAAGAAAAATCTGCCTTTCTACTGCCTTCTCTAGCTCGGTTAAATCCGGATACCCTAGAGAACGGCTGAATTTATCATCTAAGATCTCCGCCTTACGCGACTCCTTAACCGAATCAATCTGCCTTTTGACTTCATCGTTAGAAACCGAAATCACTTTATAATTTATTAACTGATGCTTATAATCTTTAACCGTAATCTCAGGAGTAACTTCAACAACAGCCTTAAAAGAAAGGTTGCTGCGGTCTAGCTTCACATCGGTAATCCGCGGCAGCTCAATAACATCGAGCTTTTCCGCGGAAATCGCCTGATTATAAATATCCGGAACCAATTCCTTTAAAACTTGCTCATGCGCATTGGAAGCATAATGTTTCTCTAAAATATCTCTTGGCGCTTTGCCCGGACGAAACCCCGGCACCTTGGCCTCTTTGCCTATTTGAGCAAAAACCTCATCAAATTTATTTTTAACCAGCTCTCCGCTTATGGCGACATTAATTTCACGCTTGGTGCTATCCAATTTCTTAACTTCAGTTTTCATTTATTCCCTTTCTTAAATTTAATTGTTACGAATTTACTAATTGTGTCATTCTGAGGCCATATTCCCCTTCGCTGCGCTCAGGGTCAGCGCAGGCTCCGCAGGAAGCTTGTCTACCGGCAG
Organism: Candidatus Omnitrophota bacterium; assembly: GCA_043808425.1. GTDB lineage: Bacteria > Omnitrophota > Gorgyraeia > Gygaellales > Profunditerraquicolaceae > UBA6249. The sequence continues at coordinate 19,696 of JAZDEW010000006.1, read as the reverse complement.
GCAGGAATCTCTTCGGCAATAAGATCTTTCACTCCGTTTCAGATGACGAAAAAAGGTATTTCGCAACAAATCCTACATGCGAAATTTCTCACCCAAATAAACCTGCCTGGCCTGCGGATGATTAATCAGTTCATGCGCCGTGCCAGAAATAAGAATTACGCCATCTGAAATTAAATATGCCCGATCAGTAATGGCCAAAGTTTCGCGGACATTATGATCGGTCAATAAGATACCCAAACCTTTGGCTTTTAATTCTTTAATAATTTCCTGCGCTTCATTCACCACGATCGGATCGATTCCGCTAAAAGGCTCGTCCAGCAATATAAAAGAAGGATTAGTTACCAGCGCCCGGGTAATCTCCAGCCGCCTTCTTTCTCCGCCACTTAAAGTATAAGCTTTATTTTTAGCCAAATACGCGATATTTAACTCTTCTAACAGGGATGCCAACCTGCGCTTTCTTTCCGCCCGGCTCAAAACTAAAGTTTCTAAAATTGCATTTATATTTTCTTGAACCGTCAGCTTACGAAATATCGAGGCCTCCTGCGACAGATACCCAATACCAAAACGCGCGCGCTCATGTATCGCCATATGAGTAATCTCATGGTTATCAAAAACAATCGTCCCCTTATTCGGAGCAACGATACCCACAATCATATAAAAAGTAGTGGTCTTGCCAGCGCCGTTAGGCCCCAAGAGCCCCACAATTTCTCCGCGCTTAACCGTAATATCTACACCCTTGACCACTTGACGACCGTCATAGGATTTAGCTAAACCTTTAGTCTCCAGAAGCCGCATTTACTGAGTCTCCGTTTGATAAATAATTATTTGAGGCCTGCCGGTTAAAGATATTTTTTTATCTATGGCTGTGTAAACTGCTTCCTGGCTATAGGAGATATTTTCACCGCGTAATATCCGCACATTTCCTAAAGCAACGATTTTATTCAAAGAGCTAGAGATACCTGCCGCCCCCTGAGCCAAAGTATCACTTTGCTGCTTAGAAGTAAAATAAACCTCCATTTTATCGCTATAGATTGTTAAATCTGTCTTTTCTACTTTAACATTATTATTAAATATGGCAATATTTTTTTCATAGTCCACATCTAGCGGCCCGTCACAAGTAATCATAATCTTTTCTTTTTTATTAACTTGCTTATCCAGAACCTGAATATCCAACTGCACATCCTTGTCCAGCATAATCTGTTTTAATGCGGTTTGCCCCTGGGCGCCTTGGCCGGAAAGATTCATGTCCTGACGGGTGAGATTAACTTTATCCAGAGTGCTAACAATCTGCTGCTTGCGGTCCCAATCCAGGGTATCCGTAGTAAGCGTTGAACCGCTAGAAGTAGTAATTACGACATTATCCTCTAAATGCACCCGGCCGCTTTTCTTATTAAAATCGCCCTTATCCGCGGTCAAATTAATCGTATCATCCTGCGCGTAATTATTGCCTACTACTTTTTTTAGCTTAACCACCTCGCTAAATATATCCGCGGACTTACCGGCCAGATCCCAAGACTTCTTTCCTTTATCACCGTATCCGGAAAGAGAAAAATCTCCGATCTGTTGATCAGATTCCTTGGTATCTTCAACTGCCAGGGGCGGTTTATTTTCTTTGACTTCAATTGCTCCCAAATGAGCAAACGTAAAAAATAAAAACGCAAAAGTTATAACTATTTTTTTATGCTCCATAAAACTCCAGGACATCTTTCCATTTACCTTGCGCTTTAAGAATTAACTCCGCCACCTCCCTAACTGCTCCCCTCCCACCGCTACAATCAGTGACATAAACTGCGGCCTCTTTTACCTCACTTGAGGCATTAGCCGGGGCAATCGGCAGGCCAATTCTACGCATTAGGGATAAATCCACCAGATCATCACCCACAAAACAAATCTCATCAGCAGCCACACGGTACTTCTTGATAATTTTATCTAAAACCAAGGTCTTAGGAAAGATATCTACAAAAACCTCCGCCACCCGCATATCTTTTGAGCGCGGCGAAATAGTTTTAGAATTCTTAGCCGTAATAATTACGGTATTAATTCCAAATTTATGCAAACAATAAACACCCAGCCCATCATGCACATCAAAAAATTTAGAATCTCGCCCAGCAGAATCATAGATTATTCTGCCGTCAGTTAAAACTCCGTCCACATCCAAAAGGAGCAGCTTGACTTTTCTAAAACGCGCTTTTAATTCTTCTTTAATCAATTCCCAGGACATTATTTTTAAATTAAACCTGCCTTAAGCAGGTCCTGCACATCCAGCAGGCCCACCGGATGCATAAATCTATCCACCACCGGAACCTCATCAATTTTTTTGGCCTGCAATATCCGCATGGCCTCAGCCGCCAGCATATCTCTATACACGACAGTAGGGTTCTTCGTCATAACCTCTTCAATCATCCGGCCCAGTAAATTATTATCACTGGCCAAATGGCGGCGTAGATCTCCGTCGGTAAAAATTCCTTTTAGCTTTCCGCCTTTATCCACCAAAATGGCTGAGCCGGCACGCGCGCGGGTAATCGCTAATAAAACTTCCGACACCGATTTATCCTCCCGGACAATCGCATTAGCTTGCCCCTGACGCATAATATCCTGAACGGTTAAAAGTAAGCGCCGCCCTAAAGCCCCTCCGGGATGGAAAAAAGCAAAATCTTTTTCTTTAAAGCCTTTACGTTCCAATAAGCATACCGCTAAGGCATCCGTCATCGCCAAAGCCGCCGTAGTTGAAGCAGTAGGTGCCAGGCCCAATGGACAGGCCTCTTTTTTAACACAGACATCTAAAACTACATCGCTATATTTGGCCAACACGGATTTAGAATTTCCGGTAAGCGAAATAATCGGCGCACCAATCTTTTTAAGTATCGGTAAAAGCTGTTTCATCTCTTCCGTTGAACCGCTATTGGAAAGAATAATGACGATATCCTCAGGCGTGACCTTACCCAGGTCGCCATGAATTGCTTCCGCGGTATGCAAAAATAAACTTGGGGTCCCCGTAGAAGCTAAAGTCGCGGAAAATTTTTGCGCGATAATCCCGGTTTTCCCCATTCCACTCACTACTACCCTGCCCTTACACTTAAGAATCAGCTCAATCGCTTTAATAAAACCTTTGCCCAGCCGGCCTTTTAATAACCGGATCGCCTGAGCTTCAATCTCCAAAACTTCTTTAGCCCGCTTAATTAGATCTATTCTCATAGTGCCTGCCTAATTTTTTTTACTTGCTTTAAAAGATCTTCTAGCTCTTTAAAATTAATCATGTTTGCCCCATCGCAAGGCGCGGTTTTCGGGTCAGGATGCACCTCTAAAAATAAACCATCACAGCCGAAAGCTACCGCCGCCCGCGTCAACCCGGCCACAAACTCCATCTGGCCCCCTGAACAAACGCCTAAACCACCGGGAAGCTGCACGCTATGCGTAGCATCATAAATTACCGGATACCCAAATTTACGCATAATTCCTAAGCTGCGTAAATCCGTAACTAAATTATTATACCCAAAGCTCACCCCCTCTTTCAGTAATTAAAATCTGCTCATTACCCACACTCTTAACCTTATTAATTATGGGCAAGATATCCCAAGGCGCGAGAAACTGGCCTTTTTTAATATTCACTATCTTTCCCGTCCTGGCGGCAGCCAAGACTATGTCCGTCTGACGGCATAAAAATGCCGGTATCTGAATAATATCCAGGACTTGGGCGGCTGCCGGTATATCTTTTACACAGTGTACATCACTTAAAATAGGAACATTGAGTTTAGTTTTTACTTTCTTTAGAACCGCCAATCCTTTCTTTAGCCCCGGCCCGCGATAAGAACCTACGGAAAGCCGGTTAGCTTTGTCAAAACTAGATTTAAATATAAAGGGTATATCCAGGCTGGCGGCAATATCTTTAACCTTCCCCGCCACCTCCAGACAAAAACTTTCGGATTCAATAGCGCATGGCCCGGCAATCAGAACCAACGGATACCGATTGCCAAACCTTATATCTCCCAGCTTAACCTGATGCATCAGCTCCCCTTTTGCAATTGCTTCTTTACTCTTTCTAAATCTTCCGGAGTATCCACCCCAATAGTATTAAATTGTGTCTGAATTACTTTAATTTTAAAACCTTCGGCCAAAACACGCAACTGTTCTAATTTCTCCGTTTTTTCGAGATTAGAAACAGGAAGATTTTTATAAGTAAAAAGAAAATCCTTGGTGTAGCCATAAAGGCCGATATGCTTATAATAAGTTACCTGGTCAATCTCGGCATTAGGCGCTAAATACGGGATAGGCGCGCGCGAAAAATATAAAGCAAAATTGTTTTTATCCACTACAACTTTTACCACGTTAGGGTCAAGCAGCTCCAAAACATCGTCAATCTTTTTCATCAGCGTAGCCATATTGATCATTTTATCTTCCAATAATGCCCGGGCAACGCTATCAATCATCATCGGATGAATCAACGGTTCATCAGCCTGGATATTAATAATCACTTTTACATCCAAAGGATTAACTACTTCACTAATCCGATCCGTACCACAGGTGTGCGCTTTAGAAGTCATTACGGCTTTGGCCCCAAATCCGCTAGCCGCCTCTAGAATAATTTCACTATCACAAGCAATAATTAGATCATCTAACATGCGAGACTGTTTGGCCCGTTCCCAAACATGCTGCAACATGGGCTTGCCGCAAATATCTGCCAACACCTTAGCCTGAAATCTAGTCGATGAATATCTGGCGGGAATCACCCCAATCACATCCATACTATTTTATCCTTTCTAAAAGTTCTTGCGTGTTAGCAACCGCTGTCCCCAATTTACCCACCACAATTCCTGCGGCAAAATTAGCAATATGCGCCGCCTCTAACTTAGAGGCGCCGGCGCAAAGAGCCAAAGTAAAAGTGCTGATTACCGTATCCCCGGCCCCGGATACATCAAAAACCTCCTGGGCGACCGTGGGAATATGCGTCAGGCAGCCATTTTTCTCCAACAACTTCATCCCCTGCTCGCCCAAGGTAATCAACAAAGAATCCAAATTAAGATATTCTAAAATTTCCCGAGCAGCCAAATCCACATCTTTATCCGTAAATAATTTATCCGTATTTATTTTAAAACGGTTAGTGGTATCTTTGATTTTAAGGTTTCTAATCGCATTTTCCAGTTCTTTACGATTGGGAGTAATGGCGCTAACCTCCCGATAATACTGAAAATTTTCCTCTTTAGGATCCACGGTAATAATTTTATTGCGCGCTTTAGCCAAAGAAATAAGCATCTCTAATAATGCAATATTAATCACTCCCTTGCCATAATCCTCGATGATAATCGCGTCAAAAGAATTAATATTCTTTTGAATAAATTTAAAAATTTTAGCATTTAATTCTTTAGACAAATCATGCGTGTGCTCCCAATCGACCCGAACTACCTGCTGATGCCCAGCCAAGATACGCGTCTTAACCGTAGTATGCCGGTTGCTCTCTATAAAGACACCTTGAGTATTAATTCTTCTTTTCTTTAATTCACTAAGTAGAATCTCAGAATTAGCGTCAGATCCGGTAACTCCTAACAAAGTAACTTTACCATTCAAAGAACAAATATTATTTGCCACGTTAGCCGTGCCACCAGGAACGAACGTCCGCTTCTTGGCCCAAAGCACGGGCACCGGAGCCTCAGCTGAAATCCTTTCCACGCTTCCCCAGATATATTCATCCAGAATTAAATCCCCCACCACCAGAATATTGGCTCGATTAAATTTCCGAATTATATTTTTTAAGTTTTTCACACAACACCTTCTGCCTATTAATTAATTTTTGACCCTGCGCCTTCTAATATCTAAATCCAAATAAAGCGCCGGATTTATATCTTTTCAATTACGCTTTGCGCTAAAAGTGGAAGTATAATCTCATGATGTCCGATAATATAATAACCTTTACCCCCGGAAGCCGTGGGCCGGCTAACTACATTCTGCGCCGCTCGATACTGATAAATCATATCAAAATTTGCCGAAGTAAAATCACAAACTTTATTCCCTAAATTACGGGCGAGATTTAAAGCTTTTAAAAATACCTCCGGCAACAACACTGCTGAACCAAAATTTAAAACCACCCCTCCCTTATTTAATGAACAAATATTTTCTACCAAAATATGAAAATCCCGCAATGAACCCACCGCCGTGGAAGCGGCATCAAACGAAGGATGCTGATGAATTATATCCGTGCCAATGCCCACAAAAACACAAACCGGCACCTTATGCGTATAAGCAGTATAGATCAAACTTAAATCTTTATGCGCTAAATCTGTCGTGGCCATCGCGTTAGCTACGGCATAGCCTAAACCAAAACCCTTTTTAACCCCTTCCTTAGCCGCGCAGTTTAAAAAATCCGCGGTCTCTTTACCCATGCCAAACTTGCCGTCTTTAAGATTGGCCGCGACATCCTCAGAGGTCTTCCCCTGACAGGCAATCTCAAAATCATGAATAATCCCGGCGCCGTTTAGGCAAATACAGGTAATTATTTTTTTTTCCAGCAGTTCAATTAAAACCGGGTTAAGCCCGCACTTAATCACGTGCGCCCCGGCCATAAAAATAACCCCTTTATTTTTCTTGCGCGCCAAAACTATATCCGCAGAAACCGCGCGTAAATCTTTGGCTTTTAAAATATTGGGCAAAGAATCCAAAAAAGCAGAAAAACTTCTGGCCTTAACCGGCTTAAGCGCAAAATCACCCTTATCCACCTTGCTGGCGCGCTCTTTAAGCGAATATCTTTTTACTTTCTTTAAGTTAATCATAGGTAATAATTCTAACACAATTCAACCTTAAATCAAATAGAATATTCGCTCTATATTCGCTCTATTGGTATTGTTCTCGAAAATATTCATTTGCGCCAATAACATCTCCCAACGTAGGGGCAACCCTCGTGGTTGCCCGATCATTCCTATCATCTGCAATGACATCGCTATTTTGGGCGCCCACGAGGGGCGCCCCTACGATTACGATCACGCCGTGCAAATGATTCGGCATTACGATAAATTCATCTAATTCAACAAATTGAAACCGTTGTTGCAATTTATTCCAGATGTCTTCAGCCATCATGCCCACACCATTTAACATTATTTTCCCGCCATCAATATCACCAAATAAATTCCGACGTTCATTTACGCATACCATCACAAAATAATACCCCGCCCGCGAATAATCATAACCCGCCAAACGAATTGATCTGCGATTCCGATTATCAGAACCTTCGCGCATCATTCTTCCCAATTCACGTAGGGGCAACCCTTGTGGTTGCCCCATCATCATCCCCTTTATTTCAAAATTGATTCAGCAGCCAAGAGCACATCCTCAACGCTCGTGGCCTTAAGGCAGGCAAAATCTTTCTGGCAATTGTGCGCCAGGCAAATAGTACAACCCGCGGTTTTATGCAAAATTCTGTTCTTTGCTCCTAATGGGCCCCAACGCTGCGGGCTAAGCCCCGCTTGACTGCGCCCAAAAATAGCAATCACCGGCACGCCTAAAGCTGAAGCGACATGCATCGGCCCGGAATCCGTAGAGATAAACAATTGGCACCTTCTTAATATGCTCGCTAACTGACTAATCGAAGTCTTTCCGGCCAAGTTCAGCGCTTTTGTGCGCATATTTTTGATCACCATCTGTGCCTTTTGAATATCTTTCGGCCCGGAAACAATGATGACCTTAAAACCGTACCGCCCAGCAAGTTTATCCGCAACTTCAGCGTATCTTTCTCCGGGCCAGATTCTGGAATGACAGCTTGCCGCCGGATGAATCGCCAATAGCTTATCGCTATCCTGGATTTGCTCCTGGTTAAATAAAACCTCCACCCATTTTTCAGATGCTTGTTTTATCGGCATAAATAAAGTTTTATCTTGCGGAACAATCCCCAAATATCTTACTAAATCTAAAGCGTACTCTGATTCATGTTTTTCCCCATACTGCTTAGTATGTTTAATTCTATCCGTAAGCAAAAATCCAAATTTACGATCATATCCTAAGCGCTCAGGTATACCGGCAAAAAAAGTTAATAAATGCATGCGAGTAGTGGGATGTAAAACTACGACTAAATCAAATTTCTTTTTTCTCAGAGACTGAATAAACTTAAAAGAAGCCCACCATCCTTTATTTTCTACATCTTTATCAAAAGTTATTATCTCGTCTAAAGCCGGATTACCCTCTAGGGCATCTTTGGTATATAGAGAAACCAGCATAGAGATATAACCTTGGGGAAATTTCTGCCTGAGAGCCTTAATCACCGGCGTAGATAAAAGCACGTCCCCTAAACGGTCAGTACGCACAATAAGAATCCTGCGATATTGCTTATAGCTATTTTGCGGCCCCTTAGTTATCGAGATTGATTCCTCTCCCCGAGGTGGGCAAGACTCCTGGCTATAGCTCAACAAAAGCTTAACCTGGTTAGAAACATCTTCAGGGTTTATGCAAGCCAAGCATGCCAGCGTGCCAAAACAACACTGGGCTTTTTCACAAGGCCGGCAAAAGATATCTTTCTTTACCACGATGCTTCTGGCTGACCAAGGCCCATATTTTTTTTCATTACTCGGCCCGAATATGGCCACCACCGGCACATTTAAATAGCTCGCTAAATGCATAACCGCGCTATCATTAGTAATTAAAAGCTGCGCCTGTTTGAGTAAAGCCGCTAGTTGGCCAAAGTTAGTTTTAGCGCAAAGATTAATAATTTTTTCTCCTCCTGCGGCTTGAAGATAATTACATACCGGCTGATCAAACTCATCGCCGACTAGAACAATCTGCTTATCTTCTTTAACCAGCTGGCAGCAAAGCTGGCTAAAATTTTGTTTATCCCAGCATTTAATCCGGCTCCGGGAGCCGGGCGCCACCACAATTAATTTACTATTATCGAATAAATTTTCTCCGCTTAAAAAGCCATTAATATAATCAATATCTTGGAGAGTAATATTTAATGATTGATATTTTTTATTGCTCTTCGAATAATCAAGCAGGTTAGCCCAAAACAGGTGTTTTTCCCGCATATGTTTAATCCTGGAGGGGATCCGCCGCAAGGGGCCGGAAAACAGGCTTTTTTTCCTGGCGGGTAAAAAAGCACCAAAAAAACTGTTACGTAAATCCACCACCAGATCGAAATTTCTTTTGCTTAAATCAAAAAATAATTTTATTTTATTAATTAACTTTACCTGCTTATCAAAAATAATTACGTCATGAACGGCAGGATTGTTCATAAAAATTTCCCACGGACGTGGAGGCACCAAACAAGTAATCAAAGCGCGCGGATATTTCTGGCGCAAAAAATCTAATACCGGTAGAGTTAAAATACAGTCACCAATATTGCTTAAAGTTATAAAAAGAATTTTCATCTTTTAAGAAATCTTCTTTCCCCCGCTAGAAGCCCCGCGTCTGGCGAGATTTACTTGGGCCAAAACATCATCTGGAGTAACCGCCTGCATACAGCGATTATTCAAACAATTAACTTTGTAGCAGGGTATCAAACAGCCGACGTCTTTCTGCAGGACAACCACATTAGTAAACGGATACGGCCCGGTAATATTTTGAGCTGTCGGGCCAAAGATGGCAATTATTTTTTTTGCCCCCACGGCATTAGCAATATGCAAAGGCCCGGTATCAGAACTGATAAATAATTCAACTTTTCTGGCCAATGCCCCTAACTGTTTTATGTTAAAAACTCCACAGGCAATTAATGGCACCTGCTTCATCGCATTTTTAATTTGACTGGCCAGCGATACATCCGGAATACTACCCGTAATAATTACTTTAGCCTTATTTTCACTAATTAATTTATCCGCTAATTGCGCCCAATAATCCAGCGGCCAACGCTTCGGCATCCAGTTGCCTCCGGGATTGATAGCCACAACGAAATCATGAGCTTTAATTAAATTTTTTTTGAAAAAATTATCAACCTGCTCTACATCGGCTAAAGTAAAAAAGAAATCCGCGTACCTATCCTCAACACGCAGGCCCGCTTTTTCAATCACATTCAGATAATAATCTATGCGGTGCAGAGAATCTCTTTCAGGCGGAATTATCCTTTTAGTCAAAAGAAACGCGCGCTTCTTAGTATCGTGGCCAATCCTTTGTTTAATTCCGGCTAGCCGACAGATCAGCGCGCGGCTAAATGATCGGTGCAGCAGGAATACCGTATCAAACTTTTTTTTCCTAAGCAGGCGGATAAAATTAAGTTTCTCCAGCACCGCTTTATGCCTGTCTTTTTCGTCAAAAATAATCACCTCATCTAAATGCGGATTTTCTTTTAATATCGGATAACAACGGCTGGGAATTACGCAAGCTATATAACTATCCGGATAATTTCTACGGATATTCCTAATCGTCGCGCTAGAAAATAAAACATCCCCTAACCAATTAACGTTAAAAATAAGAATACGTTGGGCTTTCAATTTTTCACTCATTTATACCACTCGCTTATTGCCAAGCAAAGATTGTTGATAAACAACTTCAGTCTTATCCACCATTTCTTCTTTAGAAAAATTAGCTATAATAAATTCACGGGCCCGAGCGCCTAAGTTACTGCGTAGCCGCGAATCATTAAGCAAGGTAATAATTGCTTGCGCCAACGCCGGCGCGTCAGCCGGCGCGACTAATAAACCATTTATTTTATCCTGAATCAGAGTTTTGATTCCGCCTACGGCTGAACCGACCACGGCTAACCCCTGCGCCATTGCCTCCATCAACGCTAATCCTAATCCCTCCTGCAATGAAGGCATCACAAAAATATCCATCGTGGCAAGTAAATCTTTAATATGCTTAGCTTTCGGGATAAATACAATGCTGGCCTCTAGCCCTAAATCACGGGTTTCTTTAATCAACACATCATGGGTTTTACCCTGGCCGACAATCAACAGCTTAACGCGAGGAAAATTCTTTATAACTTCCGGCATCGCCCGGATAAGATAAGTATGCCCTTTCACATCAGATAAGCGGGCAATAATACCCACCAAGAAATCCGCCTCAGGCGTATTGTCCTTAACCGAATAATCACCGAATTTTTTAGCGTCTATGCCATTATGAATTACACTGATCTTAGATTCGTCCAGCTTAAAATCAATAATTAAATGCTCTTTTACCTGCTGGCTGATCGCGATTATTTTTTGGCCCCAGCAACCAAGAATCCGGCGTAATATTTTAGGCTTAAAAAAACCATGACAGGTGAAAATATGCGGTTTAGCTAAAACGCGGCCCAATAAATCTCCTAAAACTTGCGTCGTGCGGCTATGCGAGTGGATTAAATCAATATTAAATTCTTGAATAACTTTTTTTAGCTTCCAAAAACAAAAAAATATCTTGGGGCTAACCTCATTTTTTGTTTTTAAAGGTACCTTAAAAAGCATTATCCCGGCCCGGATAAATTCATCTTCTAATTCTCCGCCGCTAGAAGCCAGATAAACATGGTGGCCTTTTTGTTTTAAGCCTCCAGCTAAAGTTAGCAAATAGCTGGATATCCCCCCTACATTAAGATGATTGGCAATAAAAAGTATCCTCATTTTATTCTACGCCTATTTAAGCAACTTCATTACCGCCTCAAACACTTCCGCCGGGCTAATCTGCACCATGCAGCTCTTCCTGCGGCATTTAGTTTTATAACAAGGGCTGCACGGCAACTTTTTATTAATCACAATATAATTTTTCCCGGGCGGCAAATGCCGACACGCGTCAGTCGGGCCAAATAAAGCAATAAACGGGGTACCAACTGCCGAAGAAACGTGTAAAGGAGAAGAATCCGCCGAAATAAAAACCTGGCATTTTTTAATCAACACGGCTAATTCGTTAATATTAGTTTTACCGCAGGCATTAATAACTTTGGTATTTTTTAAAGAATTAATTAACATCTCCGCCAACGCTTGATCCTCTTGCGTCCCGGTAATAATTACGCGAATATCCTTTAATCCCAATTCTTCGCACAAACAAATCAAATATTCTAACGGCCAAAGCTTAGTCGTCCATCTTTTAGAAGCGCTAATATTAATTCCCACCACCTTCTGCGCCTGGCTTAGCCAATGGGCATTCAGAAGCTTCTCTACGGCTTTTTGGTCTTCACTAGATGGCCAAAGCTCCAAAGCATTATTCAACAGATCAATTCCTAGCATTTTCAAAACCCTGAACTGATGGGTTACCGGATCTACCGTCGGTTTCTGATCGCGGATAGTATGATTAAGCAGGAAAGAAAATTTCTTATTATGGTAGCCATAGCGGTTAATACAGCCGCTCAAGGCGGCTAAAATATGGCTGGAACGGCTATTTTGCAAGTCAATAACCAGATCAAAATTCTTCTTTCTTAAAATACGGCCAACCCCCCATAAGCCCGCCAGGCCCTTATCTTTATTTTTTAAATCACAAACCAACAATTCATCAATATGCGAGCTCCTCAAAAGAATATCCTTTGATTCCTCGCCGATAAGAAAACTTATTTTGTAATTACTTTTAGTTCCTGTTGGGAATTTCTCCCGGATAGCCCTAAGTGAAGCCGTGGAAAGAATAACATCACCTAAAGAACTAAGCTTGATCACTAAAATCTTAAAATTGCTTAAAGCTTCCCGGTAAACCTCTAGAGTATTTTTAACCATCAGCTCCAGATTGTATTTTTCTTTAACCTTAATATAAGCATTTTCCGCTAACTCTCTAGCCAATCGCGCATCCTTAAAAATACGCATGATCGCCTCCGCCATGCTTTTAGCATCCGCCGGAGGCACTAAAAGGCCATTCTTGCCATCCTCGATAATATCAATCACTCCTCCAACTTTAGTCGCGACCACCGGAACACCCGCGGCCTGCGCCTCCACCACTACCCGGCCAAAGGCCTCATGGGTAGTTGTGGCTAAAACCACTAAATCCAGATGTTCTAATATTCCGGGAATATCCCGCTGCGTACCCAAAAACTCCGTGCAATGCCAGAGCCCAAGCCGACGCACTAAAATCTGCAGCTCTTCCTTATATGCCTCCTTAGAGTCCGGGGCATCTCCAACAATCCAGATTTTTAGGCGGGGAACCAACCTGGAAACACGCGCCATAGCTTTGATAAAATACAAGTGCCCCTTTAAGGGGGTAATCCGGCCGATAATTCCGACGTTAAAATCCTCTTTTCTTTTGATTTGAGGATCAAGATATTTAAATTTTTCCAAATCTACGCTACGCGGCACGAGCTTAATACGTTCATGCGGCACAGAAAAATCTTCGATCATATGCCTGGCAATTACATTGCTTAAAACAATCACTCTTTTTGCCCACCCCATAACCACGCTAAAAAAATGTTTTTTATAATAACCATGACAGGTACTGACAAATATTGCCCGGGTTCGGCGACAAGCAAAATAAGCGATCCAAGCCGGCACCCTGGAGCGGCCGTGTACGATGTCAATCTCTTCCTTTTTAATTATTTCAACCAGCTTAGGAATTAATTTAACCATCGAAATAATGGACTTTTTATTTACCGCTAAAGTGTAATGTTTAGCGCCGCCTGCCTCCAGCTCTTTAACCAAGACGCCCCCAGCCGAAACCACCACGGATTTATGCCCTAAACGCACCAGATATTTAGAAAGATCCAGCGTACCAGTCTCTACTCCCCCGACATTAAGTTCAGGTAATATCTGTAGTATCTTCACCCCGCACCTTCTTTCATATTCAGCATTCTGCTTATACTTATGCTCCTAAATTTTAATGTTTTAAAAAATGATGAATAATTATAAGACACGAAATTCATAATATTTTTCTTAACCCCTCTATAACTTTTAAATTATCCTTTGGAGAATTAATCGGCGGATTGTCTTCTAACAGCTGATTAATACATGCGGATAAATCTTTAACTTGTTTTAAATATATGTATCCTCTATCCTGATAATTTTTCAAAAAACGCTGATGTTTAGCGCTAAGATTTCCAGAGTTAAAAACCACAACATATTTTTCCGCGCAGACCGCTTCAGAGATCATGGAAATACTCTCCGGGGAGGCAATAATGACATTGCTTAATCCGAGTATCCCGCCTACGACGTCTGAATTATTATTCTGCCGCGCAATGACTAAAAGCTTGCAACGCGCATAATCGCTAAATTCATTTTTTACCACTTCCTCAACCGCGCAAGAACTGCGCCGAGAGGTAGAAATCAGAATATCCGCGTTTAAGCCTTCAGCAGATTTTTTAATTTCTCTGGCTAAATCCAATATTAGATCGGGGCTCAGAGAAAATCTCTTGCTATCGCCGCCAATTAATACTCCGATACAAGAATTAAGCAACGGGCTCCTGAGAAGTCCGGACCACTCTAAGCTCTTGGCCTTCTGGCTTAAATAATCCGCGTCAATTAAATTAAGCGCTCCCTCAGTAACCACCAGATTGCTCCCGGAGGCAAAGCGATGGCTTCGCTTATGAAAAAACAAACCCTGCCTTGCCGACAAGCAGGTCTGCCCTTGCGGCCAATCATGCCGGGGGATAATTGCTAAATTAAATTTCTTTAAATTTAAATTAACCGGCCGCATCAACACCACGGATTTAGCCTGATTTTCTTGAGCCAAAAGATAATTTACCGCGCTGATCAAGCCTCCGGCAGAAATAATAATATCCGGTTTAGAACTCATTAAACCCCGCCAGCTTTCCGGGGTTAAAGCATAACGTAAATAACGCATGCTACTGGCCTGCCCCTGAGACTTGGCGCTAAATCTGGCCGCCCAGCTCAATATAAATCCGGATAAAGGCCCACGGAATTTTACTTCTTGTGCGGACAAATAAGTTTTTATACCCTGAGCGGTTAACTGCTGGCTAATTAACTTAGCCGCCCCTTCCGACTGGCGCAAATGCCCGGTCCGGCCATCAGAAAGAATTAGAACCTCCCTTTCTAAGCCATACTTATATATCTTATAGGTCCAAAGATATTCATGCGGATATTGACGAATATATTTTTCATAAATACTAATTAATCTTTGTAAATTACAACTCAAATCGCTTTGGAAATCCGCGTTTGTAGTCACCGTAAAAACCTGGTCCAGAATTACTTTGGTATAGGGCCCTTTGACCCGCGTGTAAAAAACAGGAATAATCGCGCAATCATATTTTAACGCCAATTTAATCGCGCCCGTAGACATGGAAGCCGCTTTACCAAAAAAATTAACCCGCTGGCCCTTTCTCCCCCCCTGATCAGTAGTCATGCCAATCGACTGATTGCTCTTGAGCACCTCGATCAACTGCCTGACCCCGGCGTTTTTATGAATAATTTTTGCCCCTTGCTTAAGCCGATAATGATTAAGCAGCGCGTTTAACCGGGGAAAACCCTGATCGCGCACAAATAATATAAAGGGAAAACCTAAATTCGCACAAATAATATTGGAAAGCTCCCAATTACCCTCATGGACGATGAGAAAAATTACCCCCTTACCCCGATTAAAAGCCTGCCGGATATAATCCTCATTTTCAATATGTACGTACTTATGCAAATACTGTTTATTTATCCGCGGAATAAAAGAAATCTCGATTAAATTCTGGCCAAAAGCCTGATAACTCTTACGCGTAATCCTAGCGCTAGAGGCGCAATCCAGGTTATCGGAAACAGTCTTTTTAATATTAGCATAAGCATTCATCCGGTGCCGCCGGTCGAATATATAAATTAAATCCCCCAGCCTTCTGCCCAAAAAAAGGCTAAAATTTAAAGGTAGAAAAAATGTAAAAAAACTAACTACCCTAAATAGAATACAACTTAAGTAATCTGCGATTAAATTCTGCTTCATTTTTAGTTATGCTTAGCTTTATCTCCAAAACTAGTATCCCCGTACCCTTAAACCCTAACTCCTTAATCTTAACCGCGTCCTTACATGTGGTAATAATTGCCTCCAAATTACTTTCCTTAGCCTCTTTAACGATACGCAAAATATCTGCCTGCGTATAATCATAATGATCCGCAAACCTAAAAGACTTAACCACCTTAATTCCCAGCCCGCAAACACAATTTTGAAACCCCTCAGGATTACCAATCCCGGAAAATATCGCCACCGGCTTACCTTTAAGAAATCCTGGATCTAGCAGCTCATCCGCTTGATCAAGCCGGCTAACCCCAACCGGCTCATGCCTTGATTCGACAATCAAGGCCCGAGAGTTTAGTTGTTTTAATCTAATCGTCAAAGCGCTCAAATCCTGGCGAGCACTAACTTGCGTCAAAACAAAAATATCCGCCCGTTTTAAGGCAAACAACGGCTCGCGCAAAAAACCTGCCGGAAGCAGGCGATAATTACCAAAAGGATTTTGCGCATCAATCGTCACTATTTCTAAATCTTTAAATATCTTCCACTGCTGCAGGCCGTCATCAAGAATCAATGTGTCCGCGGCATAATCCCGTATTGCTTTTTGCGCTGCCTTTAACCTGTTTTTATCCACGACTACCCGCACTAACAGAAGTTTTTGCGCAAGCATCGCCGGCTCATCACCCATACCTTGCGCGCCGGACCGCCGAAAATCCCGTTTATAACCCCGGCTTAACACCGCCACCTTATTACCTGCCAAACTTAATTTGCTCGCAAGATACTCGACCAAAGTAGTTTTGCCTGTCCCGCCCAAAGTAATGTTGCCGACACTAATTACTTTGGCCTTAAAACGCGCCGGCCTGATTCTATAACAGCCTGCCAGAATAACTACCCCCAAACCATAAACCAGGGAAAGAATAAACAAGCAGCCCCTTAAAAACACCCCTAGGGGGCCTTTTACTTTACCCGTAACTAGTCCATACAAATATTCTCTGGTTAAAAACATAATTTTACCTTAGATTATCTTAAATAACATCAGGGCTCCGATACATATAAACAAAGAAGCGCCAATATAGCGGATCATTTCCGGACGAATAAATTTAGCCATAATAGACCCAAGGAAAACTGAAATCACGGTAACAATGATATAGGCTCCCACTGAACCCAGCCAGACAGATAATGGTTTACCGGTTTTCGCGGCCATGCCGATGCCCACCAGTTGGGTCTTATCCGCTAATTCTGCAAAAAATACCGCTCCAAACGTAGCCACAAAAACCTTCCAATCCATCTTAATTCTCCTTTCTATAATCCCGCTCTTATTAAACAAATATGATACCATACATGAAGTCTCCAAGCAAATGTTTTCAAGGGTAAAAACTTAAGAATGGCAATGGAATAGGTAATTTATTGCAGAAATTATTCATTGACGCGGGTCCTGTCTTGGGTATTTTCTAGCGCTGACGCCTGCCTGCCGGCAGGCAGGCGCTTCGAAAACACCCAAGCCACCCGCTAATAATATATTAATTCAGAAGATTTACGGCTTTTGCTGGAGGCACAGAAGCACAGCATTGTAACTTTATCGCAATGCCGGGCTCTAAGTTAATAAGCTTTATGCGCTTATTGAACGGGTTAAACAAAAACGGTCTAAGATTATTCTTAGGGTTTTTGTTCTGCTTCCAGTTTTATCTGGCGCTGCCAGATGAAAAAGAATCCTGCGCCTAAAATACCAAGAAATATAATAATGAATAAAATAATCTTCCAGGTAAACTTGGCTAATCCTTTAGGTGCGACTTCTGACAAGAGGGTCTTGACCGCCACCAAATCAGCCTTAGCGGAATTAAGCAGACTCAAACTATTGCGATAATTAGAAATTTTATAATCCGGGCTGACAGATGATAGATCTTGTATAGCCTCTACCTCTTTCAATTTCTTATCTATCCCGTCATAGAGCAGCTTAGCGCGGTCAAAATAATCCGTTTTCTTAAAATCATCCAGGATTGCTTTAGCATCCTGACGGATCATCGCTATCTGGGTTGCATCAATCACCCAAACATCCTTTAATTCTATCTCTTTTTCCAAAACTTCTTTGGGCTTAAGCAAGTACTCACCATAGACGTAATAACTTCCCTGCTGGTTATCATAAGTAACCTCCAAATCGTCTTTATAAATTACGTCCTCGGGCTTAATTTCAAGGGGAAGGTAGGTTTTAATCGAAACCGTCTTCTCTGAATCAGCGGGATTTACAGCTGTAAGACGCATAGTAATTCCAGCTTGGGCGGGTATGTAAAATAACAAACCAAAAACAAAAAATAGAAAAACAAGCTTCCTAATTTTCATACTTATACGCGCTAGATACCGTAAAGATGGTTAGACTAAAATATAACATTTATTTAAATTCAAACCAACTCTGCACAACGGGTTTCTTATTCTGGTCTTCAAGCAACTTTTTATTAAGTTCCATGGCCGCTTTTAACTCTTCAGACTTATTCTTAATGTAAGTTATATCTTCCTTCTTATCTTTGGAAACCTCATATAGTTTTTCCAGATTAATGCCCGTGGTCCCGCCGATATCCTTGATTTGCTTGCTCATATCCTCCAACTGCTTAAAAGCGCTGGACAGATCTTCAACCGCGCTCTGGGCATCTCCAAGTTTTCCAGCAACATCTTTGCTAATCTTAGCCAGCAGCTTATCCATAACATCAAACTGCGAACCTATTGTATCGGCAACATTCTTTAATCCACTTAAACCGCTGGTTGAACCTAAAACCGCCGAGACCTGCCCGGAAACATCCTCTAAATTAGATTGGGTTACCGTCATCACCAAGGCATCTACAGTGCCATTGGTAGACTCGGAACAAATCACGGTAAAAAAACCTAAGCCCCAGCGGGCTAAAAATGTAACATCATATTCATAAATACCGGTAGCACCGATCTCTGTCATGCGTTTACTCGAAAGAAGCAGGACATCCTTAGGGCTGTAAATGTTTAAAACAGGAGCTAGGCCAGTAGTAGTGCGGTAACGTATGATTATCTTTCTGCCCTGTTTAATCGAAGTTTCGCTGTTAAGAATCCCCGAGGTTATATGCGGCTCAACCTTGGTAGCAATGTTATCAGTTATCGCTGTTTGTGATGTGGTTATCTGCGCAGGTATGGCGGTAGTAGTAGTTAAAATCTGCCCTGCTTGAGCACTTACTTCCGCAACCTTTACCTGAGTAGCCGCAGCCGTAGACTCTATTTTCGAGGTCAGTTGTGACCTGGTAAGAGCCCCTTCAGATGAAACCGAGGCCGCAATTTGGCCGGCCAGAGTATTTAAAGTTGACATTACAGAGATAGTAAAATCATTGGCCGCCGAATACGTTACATTCGTTGATAAATCAACTCCGCCGTAGAGAATAGTCATTTTGGCAAAATAATTCCTGCCCCTGACAAAACCCTTTGCTGCTGCGGCATTATCAATATTAAAATAATAATTGCCGTTTGCATCGGGCACAGCCAATGAAGCGGTATATTTAGGATTAACCGCGTCGGAACTATCGAAAATCTTCAAAGTGCTGGTTTTTAGGGTATTTATGGCATCGCTGGTAATCTGCTTACCTCTTTTCTCCAGCCGCACCAGGCCGGTTATCCGGTCATTAGCTTCATCGTAGACAAAGTTACTTAATACTTTGTAATCCGCCAGAGATTCAGCAGTGGACATAAGAAACACGGTCCAGCTGATATTATTATCGTACGCGCCGTCAACCGCATCCGCAGAGACATTCGCAGTCTTATCAACTGTACTCTCTACGTACGCGGTTTTATTAAAATTAAAACTATATTTTCCGTAAGGCAAATTAAACGAAAACGGGCTATTACCGATTATAGGATTGGTAAGGCCAGTAACTAATTGTCCTGTGTTTGAATCAATAATCTTAAGCGTAAGTTCGGTCAATGGGCTGCCATTTACCGAATCAAATGCTTT
>JAZDEW010000005.1:0-12560 GCA_043808425.1 Candidatus Omnitrophota bacterium | reverse complement strand
CGCGCTCTCTTTTGTCATCCCCGCGAAAGCGGGGATCAGATTCCCGCTTCCGCGGGAATGACCGTTTTCATCGCCATAGTAAACATAAATTTTTGTCCCTTCTTTGGGGATCTGGGGAACCTTCACGTAGCAATGCGCGGGATCTTCTAAATAATAATAAAGCGGAGTTTGGCCGTCAGCCGCGGTGAAATAAACATCATCGCGATCTAATGATTTGTCATCTGATTTGTCATCTGATTTGTCATTCCCGCGGAAGCGGGAATCTAACTTTAAACGCAACGGATAATTGAATACTTCCTGGCTTCCTCCGGAAATATAAATTTCTTGGTGATTTTTATAATCTGCTAAATCGGGATTGCGATATAATCTGGATACTCCTGATGAATCGGCGTAACCAATGACTAATTTTTTTAAACTGCTCTCCGGGCCGATACTTACCTTAAGGCGTAACTGATTGCCCGGAATAAATCCCTCAACCAGTGGCTGGCCATTAATTATTTTTGTATAATCTACGCCGCTATTGGTGCTGGCTTCTAAACTCACCTGACCGGTAAATTCATAGGACACGCAAATAGTTTTAATTGTCCCTGTGGCAAAAATCGGCTCTGGTTCTACCAAGGCCGGGCCGGCCAAATTATATTCCAAAACCAAAGGCGCCTGCTCTAAAGCCTGATTCGCCTGCGCCTGGCAAGTGAACCCCGCGCCTAAAACCCCCAGAATTATGCCTACAGTATATTTATTCATTTCATCCTCTTCGGTTCCTCTTATTCTATCTATAGATAATATACTATTTATCATAGATTATATCAATAGCCAAACTACTCATTTTTAGTGCGCTTTATACTCTTTTTAAATAGGGACACAGCCATTTTCCGCATTTTCTTCTCGTCATTCCCGCGTTCTTCTCGCGCAACGCTTTCGCGAGGATGACAATTTCTCTGTTTTATTCACATTGGACATTTCAGTTTGGACATTCAGTTTGGACATTTTCAATCTTAATTAACCGCGTAGACCTCCGGGGTCTACATGCGTATGTAGACCCCGGAGGTCTACGCAGGTCTAAGCGCCTAAACATCGAGAAATTTATTCTCCAGTGAATATTTAATTAAGTCGCTTGTCTTATGCAAGTTAAGTTTCTTTAAAATGCTGTTTTTATAGTTTTCCACTGTCCGGCGGCTGATGAATAAAATCTCCGCAATCTCCTTGGCGGTCTTGCCTTCCACCACCAGGCGTAAACAATCACTTTCCCGCTCATTCAAAAGTGAGGCGGCTGGGATTTTCTTTTTGGGCTCTTTTACCGAATCCGCCAGATATTCTGAAATCGCCTCCCCCAGATAAACTTTACCCGCGCATACCCGGCTTAAAGCTAAAATTAATTCTTCCGCCACATTATCTTTATTTAAATAACCGCTCACCCCCTGGCGCAAGGCTTTTAAAACATAGGCCCCCAACTTATGCACGGAAATAATAATAATTTTTGTTCGCGGGGACAGGCGTTTGACTCTGGCAATAATATCCAATCCCCCAATCTTGGGCATAGAAATATCCAACAACATAATATCCGGCTTAAAATCTTCCGCGGCTTTTAAAGCCGCTTCTCCATCCGCTGCCTCAGCGCAGACCACATACTGGGAATGTTTTTCCAAAACGCTTTTTATGCCCGCGCGGATAATATCATGATCATCAACAATCGCGATTTTTATGGCCATATTTAAATTCTAGTAGCCTCCCAATGCCCGCCCTTATCAGGGCCAATACGACGCAGGAGGCCATCTCTTTGTAATTTCCGTAATTGCTTTTTTACACCGCTTTCACTTAACCTCAATTGCTGTGCGAGTTCTGTTCTTGTCGTATATTTATTAAGCCTAATTATTCCCATGATTTTCTGGGCACTTTTCTGGGCACTTTTCTGGGTAGTTTTCACCACAGTTTTTTGTCATTCCCGCTCTCTCCGTCATTCCCGCGCTCTCTTTTGTCATTCCCGCGCTCTCTTTTGTCATTCCCGCGCTCTCTTTTGTCATTCCCGCGCAAGCGGGAATCCTAAACAATCTCACTATACAAATCCTTCCACTCAGGATTTATTTTTTCAATCAATTCAATCTTCCAACGGCGATACCACTTTTTCATCTGTTTTTCCCGAAGGATCGCTTCAACCGGATCACCATGAACTTCATAATAAACAAGATGACGCAGGTGATATTTCTTAGTAAACCCATCAACAAGCCCACTCTTATGCTCATAGGCCCTTCGATTGAGATCATTAGATACACCAATATATAAGGTACCATCTTTTTTATTTGTCATTATGTATACGTAATATGCTTTTTCATCCATGTTTAGTTCCCCGCTTTCGCGGGGATGACAGCTTATTAAATTGGAAGCGCTACAGTAATGCTCACCCCTTTTCCGCGAGATGAATTTATTTGTATTGACCCGTCGAGCACTTCCACCCTTTCTTTTAAGCCGATTAGCCCCAAGCCAAATTTATCTTCCTTGCGCCTTAAAAATTTCCTGGCGTCCTGGTTATAATCAAACCCTTCCCCGTCATCGGAATATAATAATTCCAAAGAATTCATATTTTTATTAATAATGACTTTAACATTTTTAGCGTGGGCATGCTTGACCATATTCGTCAGCAGTTCCTGCACAATGCGGTAAATTAATAAGCTATGCTCCGGAGCAAAATTCAGGTTGCCCTCGGGCTTTTGAAAAACATATGCAACGCCGCTTAAGTGCCGGGATTCTAAAAGCAGCGACTCCAAGCTTTCCAACAATCCCACCTCATCTAAATCCGGCGGCCGCAGTAAAAAAGCAATGTTATGGCTTTTGTCAATCAAGCTTGAAGCGATCTTCTTGCATTCCCCTACTTTTGCTTTCAAAGAGATTGCCTCGTCGGCTTGAGATATCATTTGCGCGCTCCCTTCGTCATTCCCCGCGCTCCCTTCGTCATTCCCCACGCCCCCTTCGTCATTCCCGCGCAAGCGGGAATCTACTTTTTTTAGATCCCCACTTCCGTGGGGATGACAACTTTCGCGGGGATGACTTATAACCGGGAATAACGAAGCAATACCCTGATCAATAAGGCCAAGGTAAATTTTTAACGCGCTTAAATCCTGGCCCAGCTCATCATGCACCGCGGCAGAAAGGTTTTTTCTTTCGCTCTCCTCAATATTGATCATGCGATTAAAAATTTGCTGCCGGTAAGCGTGCTCCTGGATTCTTCTGCGATAAACCGAGAGCGCGATCAATACCCCTACAATCAGCGCGCTGATTAAACTAAACCTTAAGAAAAAAATCGCCCGCTGTTTATCCGCGTTAACCAAAGATAACTGCCGCCCCACATCCTCAAGATTAGACTTGCCCATAAAGTTATCCAAAAATTCATCTATTTTATAAATACGATTTTCGAAACTCATCAGCCGGCTGCTAGTCGCCTCGCTGATTTGCGCGGAATCCTCTTTATCCGCTAATTGCACAATTTTTTTACCCAACGCAAAAACTTCATCAAAGGAAAGCGTAATTTGATTAGCCCACTCTTTTTGCTGGTCTAAATTCGCGTTTTGCCGGTAAATTTCCAACTGTTTTTTAAAATTATCTCCGGCGGCAAAAATCTTATTCACGTTTGCCACTATGGGCATCGCCCCTAAATACCGGGAAGAGCGCCAGAAAATATAGTTGCGGATACCCATAGCATAAATGGCGTTATTAATACGCATCTCCAGCACCGCGCTCTGCCGCTTTAAGTTATACTTGCCTAAATTTTCAATCTTTAGGCTTAACCCTTGAATCTGGGCTATGCCAAACAACCCGATTAATAAGGTAAGCAAAATTAAAAAAGCGAAAGCTAAGAGCAGTTTTTTTTCTTTAAAATTTATAATTCCCTTCTTCATCTTTTCCCGCCATTCCCCACCAACCGCGTAGACCTCCGGGGTCTACACGCGTGTAGACCCCGGAGGCCTACGCGCAAGTTTACATATTACTGTTCCAGCTCTTTAACCCTTTGCGCAGCTTGTTTAGTCCACTCACTATTTGGATCACCGTATAAAACGCGTTTGCGCCAATACTTTAAAGCTTTGAAAAAATCTTGGCGATTTTCATTAAATAAAGCTAAATTTGAATAGGCCGGGTAATAACGCGCGTCAACTGAAATAGCCCTTAGATACATCTCCTCGGCTTTCTCAGGTTTATCCTCCTGCTCATAAATAATTCCTAAATTGTTATAAGCCGCGGCGTATTTTTTATCCAGCTCCGCAGCTCTTATAAAATTGTTTATTGCTTCCTTATTATTGGAATCAGCTTGGGCGCGTAAGCCTTTTTGGTAATAATCTTTGGCGGTTTCTTCTAACATAGGCTTTTTTACCTCAGCGCTAACCGCTTGTTTTGCCGCTCTTTCGACTGTTTCCTGGGCGGCCATCTCAATTGCCTGCTTTTTTTTCAACTCCTCTTTCATATTCTCAGGATAAAATAACCCCCGATCTATAGCCTTATCTCTGACAACCTTGTTTTGCAGAACCGCCGGTAAATGCTCCATCGGCACAATCTCGGTTATTTCAGCTCCGCGTAAACCCACGTCTCCGCTCGATAAATGCGGGGTAAGAAAAATAATTACTTCCGTCCTCTTTTTTTCATGCGTGCGGTGAGAAAAAAATACGCTTAAAAATGGGATTTTAAATAACACCGGCCATCCTAAAATCGCATCCGTATCTTCGATCCTGGTCATTCCGGCGATCATAATCATTGTCCCGTCTTTAATTTTTACCACGGTTTCAGACTGCGCGGTCTGCACTATGGGAATGCGGCTGCCCAAAGCCGTTTCAATCGTTTCTTTAACTGAGCTAACCTCCGGCTTAAGTTTCATGGTAATAAAACCATCCGCGCCAATCTTAGGAACAATTTTTAATTTTACGCCGACATCGATAAACTCCACGGTTTCGGAAGTTACGGTAGTTGAGGTGGCCTGGCTTTGAGTCTGGGTAATATAAGCCTCACGAACCCCGACCATCACATTGGCCTCTTCATTATTCACTACCGCGATTCTTGGTTGAGAGATAATATTGGTCTTGCCATACGTACTTAAAAAATTTAAAATTCCTTTATAGTTATTAACCGCCAGAGTCCCGACTGAAATTTTTTGATAGGCCGCGGGAAGCGTAGCGGGGAAATATCCGGAAAAAGCCAGCCCATCCGCCATAGCCGCGCTAAAAACCCTTTCCCAGTCAATACCCCGTTCAAATTTATCACTTAAGGTCAGTTCCACAATATCCGCTTCCACATAAACCTGGCGCGATGCCTCATCTAACTCCCGGACTAACATATTCATTTTCTGCATCTTCTGCGGTAAATCCGAAATTATCGCTTTTCCGCTGCGCTCATCAATAATTACTTCACCAGTTCCCTGGGTAACCGCCGCGCCAAACTGCGCTTTGGCATCGGCAGCCTTAATATAATTCAGGTCATAAACCGTCGTAGTTAATGGCCGATCTAAATCTTGAATCATTTTGCTTAATAATTCCAGCCTCTCCGGAATATCGATTAAAATTATTGTGCCGGTGGACTCATCGACTACTATTTTTCCCACATCGGATTTTAATTGGCCTAAAGCCGTAAAAATCACCGAGGGCTTGGCGTAAGTTAACTTCACGGTCTGGATTTTTCTTTGATCGACATAATCCTGCCCAAAAATTTTCCGGTATCCTGCTTCACTCATCACATAATAAACATTACCTTTACGGTTTAAGGCCAGCCCTTGAGTTAAAAGGACGATATCCAGCACATCATCAAAATTAACATTACTCAAATATACAGTAATCCTGCCGGCAACCTCTTTGCTCGGAACAATAGTTTTACCGGTTTTTAAAGAAATAATCCGCAGCAGCTCTACGATATCGACATTTTTTAAATCTAAAGAGATCTTATCACTGGCGGTTTCCGGCACCCCCGGCGGATTCTCCTGCGCGCAATATACATTAAGCGGATTAATTAAAAATATTGCGGCTAAAAGAAAAACAAAGGTACCGTTTCTATTATTTACTTTCATTTTTTACCTCACGGCCGATATTGCTGGTTCCGGTTATAATTGTCGGGGTGATAAATATAACTAATTCCGTTCTTTTATTTTCTTTAGTTTTGTTACCAAACAAATGCCCTAAGATCGGCAGGCGCGATAAGTTTGGCAGGCTGCTGCGGTCATCTATGTCTTCTTGCTTAATTAAACCGGCGATAATCAAAGTGCGGCCATCCTTAACTTTAACTACCGTCTCCGATTGAGAAGTCTGCACAATGGGGACCACGGTACCGGCAGTAGTAGTTAAAGTACTTTTTACCGAGCTGATCTCCGGTTTAATTTTCATCGTGATAAAACCATCCGCGCCGATCGTCGGCACGACCACCAGCTTCAAACCAACATCGATAAACTGCACACTTTCCGCGGTAATCGTGGTTGACTCGCCCTGGCTCTGGCTAGAGGTAACATACGCTTCCCGGGTACCCACTAAAATTTTAGCTTCCTCTTTATTTACCACTACAATTCTCGGGCGGGTAAGTACCTTCGTATTCCCATATTCATTTAACATATTTATAACAATGCTATAACCATTAGCGGCCAGCGTCCCCACGCTAATTTTTCCATAACTGGAAAGGGCCGGGGACACCGGAAATTTTGACACCAGTTCCAGATCATCCATATGCACGGATTTAAAAATTTTATCCCACTCAATCCCTCTTTGAAATTTATCATCAATATTAACTTCTATAATCTCGCCGGTAATTAATACCTGACGGCTTTGCTCATCGAACTCTTCCATTAATTTCTTGATACGCGCCAAGCGTTGGGGCAAATCATAAACCACTACTTTTGAGCTGCGCTCATCTAGAATAATCTGTCCGACTCCCGGAGTAATTAAATCATTTAGGAAGCTTTTAATATCCGCGAACCGCGCGTAATTGACATTAAAAACCACCGTACCCAAAGGCTGGTCTAAATCTTTAATCGCCTCCGCAATCACTAACATTGATTGCGAAGTATCCATAATAATAATTATTCCGGTTGCCTCATCGGATACTATTTTGCCTACATCCGATTTCAGGGAATTAATGACATTCAAAATATTGGCCGGTTTGGCGTAAGCTAATTTAAAAGTACGCGTTTCTTTATGTTCGGCGTATTTTTTTCCGTAGAGCTTCTCATATTCCATTGCCGTCATTACCTTGATCACTTTGCCTTTGCGTTCATAAGCCAAATCCTGCAGAGTTACAATTACATCCAGGGCATCCGTGAAACTTAAATTATCCATAAATACGGTAACCCGGCCCTTAATTTCCGGAGAAGTAATAATCGTCACCCCGCATTTGGTAGAGAGCAATCTAAAAAGTTCATTGATATCCACCCCTTTGAGATCCAGGGAAATTTTATCGCTAAATTCCGTATTTCCGGTATTCCCGGCTTCGAGAGGCAATGCTGCCCGCGCCGAGCAGAAAACCGGAGTAAATAAAATAATCAGTGTCATTGCGAGGGCATTTTTTGCCCGAAGCAATCTCAAAAAACATGATTGCTTCCCCGGGCTTCGCCTTCCTGGCAATGACGAGCTTTTCTTCATCTTAGTTCGTATTCCTGAGTACCTGAACCTAAGTTAATTTCTAAAATCGCGGAATTACGCGAAATCTCTTTAATTTTAAACTGCTCATTATAAGATTCTCCTTTTTTAAAGATATATGTCCGCGAATCTTTGGCGTTTTCAATCATGACTTCCGGGTTCTGTGACCAGATAATCCCCACTAACTTAAAATCTTTAAGTTCGTCCAAAACATTGGCATCTTCTCCTGCCGTAACGCCATCAACCTTTTGATTAGCCGGCAGAAAAAAATCCCTCCTTAAGCTATCTCCGGCAATATTCTTACGCGCCAATCCTTGAGCCTCTCCAATAGAGATAAATTTTACTACTGCCGCTGAATCAACCGGAATAAAATACGCGGCATTAGATTTAGAAATTGTCGGAGCGCTGAATAAAACATAAATAAAAATTAGAGTTAAAAAAATTCCCAAACCGATTAGGGCAGTATTTATTTTAACGAGGTTAAACTTTAAATCTTTAAAAATATTCTTTAAACCAGCTAGATTAAACTTCATCCTCATCAGATGCCCCGCCGCGCGCCCAAGCGGTTTCTTGGCCCCAAGAATATTTACTCCCACTCTACGGAGTTCACTTGTTCCTTCGATAATCTTAAGTAACTTTTCGTCCGAAGTTTCCTTATCCATATTTAAACTACGCTGCGGGCAATTAAATCCCGAATCAGCGCGCCATCAATTACTGTTTTATTGCTTATAACTAGATTTCGTAAAGCATTATGGCAAATTAGATTAATCCTGCGGGGATAGCCCTGGCTATAACGCTGGATATCGCTAACTGCTTCATCGGTAAAGAGTTTTGACTCTTTATTAAAACCAGATTGATACAAACGAAAATTAATTAACTTCTTGGTCTCCGGCTCATCCAAAGGATTAACCACATATTTAAGCACAATCCGATCAAAGAAATTCTTAATTTCTTTGATTTTTGGCAAAAGCTCCATCTGCGAAAAAAGCACTAACTGCAATAACTTATAATCATTGGTTTCATAATTTAATAAAACCCTCAAGACTTCCAATGATTCCTCGTTTAGTTTTTGCGCCTCATCGACGACTAAAACGATGGTTTTATTTTCCTCCACGCCTTTCTGATAAAGATATTTTTTAATTACCTCTTTGTAATCCAAAATACTGGGAGTGCCGTCAAGCTGATCCTGAAGATTAAACGTACGCACTAACGATTCTAAAAATAACTCCTCACTTTGAGCCGTGGGATCTAAAATCATATAGAATAAGATATCCGAGCGCTCCTTGAGCATTTGGAAAAGTTTGCGCGAAAGAGTAGTTTTACCTACCCCGACATCTCCTAAAATAACGCTTAAGCCCCGGCGCAGGCGAATCTCGATCAATAAGCGAACCAACGCCGTCTTATGTTCGATAGATTCAAAGAAAAACTCCGGATTCGGGTTATTGGAAAATGGTTCTTTAATTAAACCCAGGCTTGAAAAATAACTCATTTATCCTTTTCTTAACAAATCACAAATTAATTTTAAGGAATACCCCTGGCTTTTAAGGTTAGTGACCTTTTTTAAACAAGCGCTAACCTGCCGCGCGTCATAAAGCCGGTTGTTGGCATTTCTTTTTTTAACCATCAACAGGCCCAAATTGGTATAATAATTAACTGTTTGATAAGAAATACTGTAAATTTTACTAATTTCAGCCGGTGAGATTAACGTTTTACTCATGATTGATTCCTCCCTAGTGATATGAATTTATAAGGCATATAACACTTTATAGTAAATGCTATCATGCTGTTTTAAATCATATAATAAACTATGCTTTTTGTCAAGTACTATTTTGTTTTTTTAACGTATTTTCCCGACGAGCAAATAAAAATAGGTAAGTTTTTATGGGATGATTTTAACAGCTAACTTAATTTATCATATCTTACGCATTTGCAATGGTTTTTGTTCCAGATTGAAATGCTCCCCGGTATAATCTGGTAACATAGATAACAGATATAATATATGGCGAAGAGGAATAACCCTTTGCCGTGGAAAACAACCGAACCTATGGGCCAAAAAATTCAATTGACAGCTGAATGGCAAAAAACAACTCCACTAAGAATATTCTTGATAAAATAAGATATTATAACTATAATAAACGAAATACAGGTTAAGAAAGAGGGAATGCTGCTGCTGATAATACTAAAGACGCGGGTAGCTGTTAAAATAATTTGAAAAATAAGGAATAAGGTTTATGCTAAGTAAGTTTTTCAAAAAAAAATACCGTAAAAGCCTGGCTGCGATTATGGTAGTTAGTTCTTTGTGGTTAGGTTATGATACTTTTGCCATTTGGCTAGAATCGACGCAAGCAAATAATCTTATTTATGCAAGTGATAATCTTACTAAAACTTCAGGTTTTATATTTGCTGAAGCCGAAGCCAGCCTTAGCCTGCTGGAAAAAGAAAAATCCTCCTTAAAAGAACAGCTCTTGCAGGCAGAGAATAACTTAAAATATACAGAGCTAAAACTAAATAATCAAATTGTCTTTTTAGGCAAAGAAAAATCCTCCTTAAAAGAGCAGCTCTTGCAGACAGAAGATAACTTTAAGAAGACAGAAGCCGTGCTAAATGATCAGCTGACAGCTTTAACCAAATCCAAGCAAGAAGCCGAAGCTAAGCTAAATGATCAGCTGACAGCTTTAACCAAATCCAAGCAAGAAACCGAAGCTAAGCTTGTCCGCCAGGAATCTAAGCTTAGTCTCCAAGAAAAAGAAAATTCCTCCCTAAGAGAGCAATTTAGGGATTTTGAGAAATTTAGAGTTGACTCTGAAAACAAGTTAAAAGTCGAATTAGCTGACTTAAGAGAAAAAAGATCCTCTTTAATTAAACAACTCAGCGCCTTAGGAAAATCTAAACTTGATGTTGAAAATAAATTTAAAGCCAGCCTTAGCCTGCTGGAAAAAGAAGCCTCCTCCCTAAAAGAACAGCTCAGCACTTTAGAGAAGGCTAAGTTTGATTCTGAAAATAAATTAAAGTCTGACCTGGATGGTTTAAACCAGAGAAATAAAGATATTAAAGAAAAATTAGGAGCAAGGATTTCGGTTTTAACTATCGCCGAAGGTAACTTTAAATCAGAGATTGACTTTTTAAATAAGAAGAAAGAAGAAGCGAAGGATAAAATAAAGGCTTTAAAAAAAGAAGAGCTTTCTTTACAGGCGATTTTTGAAAAACAGGTATCTTCTCTAAATACCAGGATTAGCGCTCTTAATAATAAAAATATGGATTTGCAGACTGAATTGCAATCTAAAATAAAGGCCCTTGATTCTTCCACCCGTGTCTCAGAGAAATGCAAAGTTGAAGTAGAAAACCTGGTAATAAGGGAGATGGAATTAAGCATCAATACGGAAGTTAAGATAAAAGAGCTCGAAGCCAGGATTGCTGTTTTAGGAAAAAAAGCACCAGCCTATAGAGAGCAGCCTGATTTTTTAGTTATGATCAGGGCAGACGCGGAATCAAAAGTAGCTTCTTTAATTAAATCTAAGGAAGACCTAATAACGGAATTAAATAGACAGCTAACTATTCTTAGGGATGAAAAAAGATAGTGCCCAGACAGAAAGACAGTTGAAAAACAGAACTGCGGAACTGGAAAAAGGATCAAAGATTAAAAAAATTAATGCGAAAGAAAATCCCGTGCTTGAGTGAGGCTAAACTTAAAAAAGGCCACCTTTTTTCGAGGTGGAAAACTAATTAGATTTTTTTAAGCAAGGAAGATAAAAAAACGGATTCCGCGCGCAGTAAACAAAGATTATGCTCTAGGATCCGGGAGTGGGGAACAGAACCTTTTAAAACCTTGGAGTTAAGCAGCTCTTTGATACCTAAAGATATCTTCTTTAAAATACTTAAGCGGGCGGCTAACCTTCGACGGGCTAAATTTGCCGGCAGGTAACTTAAAAAATAAAGGCTTAAATCTAAAGTAAATTGCGGCCGCTTAAAATCCAACAGGCTTTTATTCAGCAGCATCTCAAAACGCGCCTTCCCCTTATCGGTAAGGCAATAAACAAAACGCTTTGGCCGGCTGCCTTTTTTACCCGCGCGCTTAGTCAACAGGCCGTTTTTTTCTAAAATTTTTAAAGGATAATATACGGATTTTAACTGCACCCCGGCAAAGAGAAAGAGAATTTCGCGGACTTTAACTTTGATTTCGTAACCATGTTTGGGGCTTTGGCGCAACAAGCCTAATAAAATAAACTCCTGTTCAATCATGCGGTAACACCCATACCCCTAAATTTTGCATACCTTAATTTCAATAATTTATCTTTATCCAGCTTATCCAGATCATTAAGATTTTTTAAAATTGATTCCTTAATACTTTGGGCCATCTTTTGCGCATCCCGATGCGCCCCGCCTAATGGCTCAGGGATCACTTCATCAATCAGGCCCATCCTTAAAAGATCCGGGCCGGTAAGCTTTAAAACTTCCGCGGCCAAAGAAGCTTTAGCCCCATCTTTCCAAAGAATTGCCGCGCACCCTTCCGGAGAGATAACTGAATAATATGAATTTTCTAAAACTGCCAATCGATCCACTACGCCTACGCCTAAAGCGCCCCCT
The DNA here is from genome assembly GCA_043808425.1 of Candidatus Omnitrophota bacterium. Classification (GTDB taxonomy): domain Bacteria; phylum Omnitrophota; class Gorgyraeia; order Gygaellales; family Profunditerraquicolaceae; genus UBA6249. Next base: position 384 of record JAZDEW010000005.1, on the reverse strand, counting down.
GAGCCGCCCTCTCCGATAACCACCGCCACAATCGGTACCGTCAGCCCCATCATCTCCCGCAAATTAAGCGCAATGGCGTGAGATTGCCCGCGCTCCTCCGCCCCGATGCCCGGATAGGCGCCCGGGGTATCAATAAAAACTACCACCGGCAGATCAAACTCCTGGGCCATTTGCATGACTCGCAAAGCCTTACGATACCCTTCCGGATGCGCGCAGCCAAAATTTCGTCTTAAATTTTCCTTAGTATCCCGGCCTTTTTGGTGCCCAATCACCATCAACCTTTTTTTATCCAGTTTAGCCAGGCCACAAATCAAAGCTTTATCATCGCTAAAAAGCCGATCGCCGTGTAACTCCAAAAAATCCGACATAATCATGCTGATATAA
>JAZDEW010000004.1:0-3096 GCA_043808425.1 Candidatus Omnitrophota bacterium | reverse complement strand
CGGCGGCCGTGCCGTCAGAACCTCTCCATAAGAGGTTTTGTAGAACTTTGATTTCTTGAATTTTTGAAAGAAAAAGAATTGGAAGAAAGACGAGCAAGTTCGAGCATCGCGCATATTACGGATGATTTCCACATTCCAATGCGATGCGGGTTTGGAATGGGGTTTGAATCAAAGGAGTTTTACAAAATGAAGGCTTTTGGTCTTGCGGTAAAGCTGGCTGTCGGCGGTTATAAATGTAAGATTAAGCTCTTTAGCAAGCGCAATATAGAACGTATCATAAAAGGTAATGTCATAATGCCGGGCTATTTCGGTAACCGGAGAAATTATCTGGAAAGTAGGCGTAATGATGTCCATATTTAATTCATATATTTCATTAAGAGAAAGATTTACCTCGGCAGTAGAAAATTCAGCTTTATATCTTAGCGCATTTCCTATTTCATATAAGGCGATATCAGGCAGGGTAATGACAGAAAAACCATTGATATGGTCTTTTTTGATTTTACCGGCTTTATCCGAATCAACTTCTTTAATAAACCATTTGAGTATTACCGATGCATCGACGACCATTAGATTTTTCCCCGAAACCTGCGGATTGTTTCAACGGAGCTTTCTCCTCTGGTTTTTCTACGCAAGTGGTCAATTTTTTGAGAGGCTTCTTGCATCCTTTTGGGGTCGCGTAGACGATGCTGGATTAATAACTCTATTAATTGAGATTTTTCTTTTAAAGTCATATAATTTCACCTCAATATTAAATTTAACACAAAGACTAAATGATGTCAAGGAAAAAACGTTGTGGAAAGCTATTACGCATAATCCAAGCTAAATTTTGGGGAATGTCCACGATTTAATAATGGAGATTTGATAATGGAAAGTAAAAAAATAACACCGGTAGTGGAAAAGCATTATAAATTGATTCTCTGGATGCTGCCCAAAATGGCAAATTTCCCCAAGGATCAGAAGTTTTTACTGGCTGACCGGATTGAGAGAATCCTGCTGGATATATTGGAAATGCTGATTGAAGCCAATTATTCCAAGCAGAAAAGAGAGATTTTAATCAAGATTAATCTGAAATTAGATGTTTTGCGTTTTATGATGAGAATCGCCAAAGATATGAAGTACGTTAATATCAATGCTTATGATTTTTTCTGCCAATCAGCCATTGAAATCGGAAAAATGGTTGGCGGTTGGCTTAAATCTGTTCTTTGAGGATCCATATTCCAGAATCCCGCGGCCTACGGACCCCGGGAGCGGAACTAGAACTGGAGAGGTTCAGACGCTATTTCCATCCTCCGCTATAGGTCATCCCCGCGAAAGCGGGGATCTAAAAAGATCCCCACTTCCGTGGGGACAAGGATTCCCGCCTGCGCGGGAATGACATAAGGTGGGGGGAAAACACGCAGTAATATCGGGCGGAGATATCCTGTTGAGGTGAGTTTCTACCCGGTATGGCGATTAAAAAATGGTTCAGCGTCGTAAAAGTGGTGTGTTGGCTATCGCGGCGGCAATTGGAACAATGACGCGACGAACGCTCGCACGTCCGACCGCAACAACGCGGCGAACACGAATGCCAATCGGAACAACAATAACGGCGGCCGTGCCGTCAAAACCTCTTTAGTTTTTTAATTAAAATGAGGATTAGAAAATGAAGAAAATACGCGATATTTACCTAAAAATAATCTCAAAAGAAAATCTTTATCAGTCGGCCTATATGGCTTCAAGAGGCAGGCGATACAGGGATTCAACGGCGGATTTTAATTTTTCTCTTGAGGAAGAGATTGACCGCCTGCACAAAGAATTGCTCAGCAAAACCTATCGCCATGGAAAATATCGTTTATTTAAAATTTACGACCCGAAAGAACGCAATATAGCCGCCGCACCCTTTAAGGACAGGGTGGTGCATCACGCGGTGCATGATGTTATTGAGCCGATAATCGATAAGGCCTTTATTTACGATTCTTACGCTTGCAGAAAAGACAAGGGAACGCATAAGGCGGTGGATAGGGCGCAGGGATTTTTACGGGCGAATAGGTTTTGTTTTCACGGCGACATAAAACAATATTTCCCTTCCATCAACCACCGGATCATTAAGGGGATTTTAAGAATGAGGATTGAGGATAAAGACGCGCTCTGGCTCTTGGATGAGATTGTTGATTCGGCTACGTCATTGCCTGCCTGTTTGCAGTTAGGCGAAGCAGCCGCAGTCAATGGCAACAGGATAGGTTTACCCATCGGTAATCTCACCAGCCAGTTTTTTGCCAACCTTTATTTAAACGAATTGGATTATTTTATAAAATTTGATTTGAGAATAAGGTATTATCTGCGCTATATGGATGATTTTTTAATTTTTAGTAATGAAAAAATAAGGCTGGTTGAGGTTAAAGAAAGAATAAGAAATTTTTTGCACGCCAGTTTAGAGCTTCGGCTGCACAAAGATAAATCACAGATTTATTCTACCTCCGGCGGCATAAAGTTTTTAGGCTTCAGGCTGTTCTCTAAGTATCGCCGGCTTGCTTCGGATAACGTGAAGCGCTTTAAAAAACGGCTTAATAAATTTGAATGTTTATTTGCGAATGGCAAAATGACAAAGACCGCGGTGAGAGATTCTCTGCGCTGCTGGGTAGCGCATAGCAAATACGCTAACACCGTAACCTTACGTAAAAGTATCTTTAAGGGATTAGCCAGGAAAAAAAGCAGTCTCGGTTATCTGGCGCAAAATTTATTAACCAATTAACTGCAGAGGTGGATGATGAGGTTTAGGACGCTGAATAAGGTAGTGCTGACGGTTGCGCTGTTATTTGCCTGCGTAGGTGTTGCCTTTGCCAACTACACCGGCGGCAGTTACGACGGCTATGGCGCAAGCGTCTCTGTTGACTTTAACCTTGCCGGGCCTGATGTAACCATTTCTTCGGCGGCTAATCATAGTTTTGTAGTTGGCCAGGCATCTACGGCTATCTCCGGAATAACCATAACCGATTCTACCGGCGGAGCCCTTACTGCCAGTAATGATTTAAGGATAAAAATTCCCTCGGGCTTTGGTATGGCCTGGGATACCACTAAAACTACTGCTACCATTAGCGGCACTGCTTCTGCTAAAGT
>JAZDEW010000003.1:0-18950 GCA_043808425.1 Candidatus Omnitrophota bacterium | reverse complement strand
GCCCAAAAAGCATGGCAACAAAGTGATTCCAAGAGCTAAAGCCTCTTGAATGATATTCGGCTTTAGTCTCAAAAACGGCTTTTTGAAATTCGTATCTCGAAAACATTTTTAGCATTTGGCTTAAAATTGTATTATAATGGTGCATAGCCTAGCCCTCCTTATTTTCCGACGGGTGTCGGTATTGGTGATGGTTGGTGACTATCACCATCATAAGGATTCGGTTAGGTTTTTTCAATCATAATTTGGACATGAGTGTAATAAAATAACGGAGAAATGAAAATGGAAAAAATTGGCATACTAACGGGCGGGGGCGATTGTCCGGGGTTAAACCCGGTTATTCGGGCAGTGGTGCGCAAAGCTTTATTGGTAGGTTATGAAGTTGTGGGTATTAAAAATGGCTGGAAGGGGTTAGTTCAGAATGATACTATGCCATTAAATATTGATACTGTTTCAGGTATATTGCCTAAAGGCGGAACCATTTTGGGGACCAGCCGCACTAATCCGTATAAACAAGAAGGAGACCGGCAAAAGGTTATAGATAATTTTAAGAAAATCGGACTGGATGCCTTAGTGGCGGTTGGTGGTGAAGATACCTTGGGGGTGGCGGCTAAGTTAATTAAAGACGGATGTCCGAATATCGTGGGGGTTCCTAAGACCATTGATAATGATCTTAACGCTACGGATTATACTTTTGGCTTTGATACGGCTTTGAGCGTAGCCATGGAGTGTATTGATCGTTTACATACCACCGCGGAAAGTCATCATCGGGTTATTGTGACGGAAGTAATGGGCCGGCACGCGGGCTGGATTGCGATTGAAGCTGGTATTGCCGGAGGGGCGGATATGATTTTGATTCCTGAAATCCCCATTGATCTGGATGAAGTTTGCCAGGTGATTAATAAAAGGCACGCCCGAGGTAAGACTTTTAGTATTATTGTGGTTTCGGAGGGTGCTCAGTTCAAGGAAGGGACGATGGTTACTCAGGAACAAAAGCTAGATGCTTTTGGCCATGTTCGGCTTGGTGGTATCGGAGAGGATCTGGCCGCGCAAATTGAAAAAAGAACGGGCTTTGAAACCCGGGTTAGTGTTTTAGGCCACATTCAAAGAGGCGGTTCACCTACAGCTTTTGACCGGGTATTGGGCACGCGCTTCGGGGTAAAAGCTGTAGAGTTGATTATGAATAAAAAATTTGGGAAAATGGTTGCTTTATCCGGCAACAAGATTATTGATGTGCCTCTGGAAGAGGCGGTGAAGGCTTTAAAAACAGTGGATATGGAGCTTTATAATATTGCCAGGGTATTTTTTGGGTAAGGTGTAGGTATCCCGCGCTGACTGGTATGGCGAGGGTGTGCTATTCGCTAAGGCACCCGGCGCTTATTTGAATTGCGCCGGTGTCCTTCTGTAAGGAGAGGTAAAATGCAGGAAAGAATAAAGGATATACTTTTAGAAAGTATCCAGGTTAAAGAAGAGATCTTGCGCAATCAGATTGGTCAAATTGAAGAGATCGCGCGGCTAATGATTGATTGCCTGAAGAAAGACGGCAAAGTAATTGTTTTTGGCAATGGCGGTTCAGCCAGCGATAGCCAGCATATTGCCGCCGAGTTAGTCGGCCGCTTTAAAAAGGACCGTTCGGCATTAGCGGGCATTGCTTTAACCACGAATACCGCGATACTTACCTCTTTAGCTAATGACTATGGTTATGATGTGGTTTTTTCGCGGCAGGTGGAAGCTTTGGGCAAGAAGAATGATGTGGTGCTGGGGATATCTACCAGCGGAAAAGCGAAAAATGTAGCTTTAGGGATTAAACAAGCTAAGAAGATGGGAATTAAAACTGTAGCTTTAAGCGGTGGAGACGGAGGGGATATCGTAAAACTCGCGGATGTATCTTTGGTTGTTCCATCTAAAATAACCGCCAGGATTCAGGAAGCGCACATTACTATCGCCCACATAATATGCGAAATGATCGAGCAGGAGCTTTGCCAGGAACAAAAATAATTTCACTTCCCGGCCTTAAACGTAAAATTAGCCGCCTTAAACAGAATGGTAAATGTATAGTTTTTACGAATGGCTGTTTTGACCTTTTGCATTATGGCCATGTTAAATACCTGCAGGATGCCCGCGGCTACGGGGATTATCTGGTGGTGGCGGTAAATAGCGACTCCTCCGTGAAGAAGATTAAGATTAAGAATCGCCCGGTGATCGGGCAAAGCGACCGTTTAAAAACAGTGGCAGCGTTGGCCAGTGTGGATTTTGTAATATTATTTAACGCGGATAATCCGCTGGGTTTAATTAAGGCGCTTAAGCCGGATATTTTAATTAAAGGCGCGGATTGGAGCAAGCAAAAAATAATCGGCGCGGATTTTGTGGAAAGTTACGGCGGTAAAGTTTTTACCGTTAATTTAGTTAAGGGCCGCTCAACTAGCGCGCTCATTGAAAAAATCGTCCATGATTTTGCGAAAAAATAATATTGGCCGGGTACTTGACGCGAACTTAAACCGGGTTAAAGAAGGGTTGCGCGTTTGTGAAGAGGTGACGCGGTTTATTTTGGATAACCATAAATTTACCGCCCAGCTTAAGGAAGTCAGGCACAAAATAGGCCGCCTGGGCAGCAAGATCTATTCGCCGGCTATATTGTTAAGCCAGCGTAGAGCGCGAACGGATGTGGGAAGATTTAATTCTCGCCTGGAGCTGGGGCGAGGGAATTGTAAAGATATTTTTTGGGCTAATCTTCAGAGAGCTAAAGAATCTTTACGCGTGTTGGAAGAGTTCAGCAAGCTGGTTGATGTTCGGGTGGCTTTAGGTTTTAAACAGCTTAGATATAAGGTTTATGAAATTGAGAAAGAGTCCTTTAAAAAAATTTCTAATTTATCCGGATTAAGATAGGCTTGTTTTAGCGGGGTTTATTTAAAAAAAATATGACACAACTAGATTACGCCAAGAAAAATATAGTTACTCCGCTGATGCGTAAGGTTGCCCGCCTAGAGGCAGTTAGGCCTGATGAGCTTATGCGCCTTATTCGTTTAGGAAAAGCAGTTATACCTTTAAATATTAATCATAAAATAAAAAAGCCTTGTGCCGTGGGCAGCGGTTTGTCGACTAAAGTGAATGCCAATATCGGCACTTCCACGGATGAATCCCGTATCGCGGATGAAATACAAAAGCTTAAAGTAGCGATAAAGCATGGCGCCGACGCGTTGATGGATTTAAGTGTGGGAGGCAATCTTGCCGCAGTAAGAAGAGAAGTCTTGAAATATTCTACTGTGCCGGTGGGTACGGTTCCGGTTTATGAGGTAGCTGTCCGGGCAAGAGAAAAAAATAAAAATTTTCTTGATTTTAGCGCTCAGGATGTCCTGGAGGTATTAAATGATCAGGCTAAACAAGGCGTAGATTTTTTTACGATACATAGCGGAGTGACCCGGCAAAGCTTAGAGGTCTTAGGGCGGCATAAGCGGCTCATGGGTGTGGTTTCGCGGGGCGGGGCGATCATTGCCAGCTGGATAAAATATCATAAGCAAGAAAATCCTTTTTACGCGTATTTTGATCAAATTCTGGATATCGCGCGTAAATATGATGTAACTTTAAGTTTAGGCGACGGGCTGAGGCCGGGTTCGATTCTGGACGCCACGGATAAAGCGCAGATCGCGGAATTAAAAATTTTAGGTAGCCTGGCTAAACGTGCCAGAGCCAGAGGCGTACAGGTGATGATTGAGGGGCCGGGCCATGTTCCTCTGGATCAGATCGAAAAAAATATTGCTTTAGAAAAAAAATATTGCTCCGGGGCGCCTTTTTATGTATTAGGCCCTTTAGTTACCGACGTGGCCCCAGGTTACGATCATATTACTTCGGCCATCGGAGGAGCAATCGCGGCCAGCGTGGGGGCGGATTTTCTTTGTTACGTCACTCCTGCTGAGCACTTGCGTCATCCGACTATTAGCGATGTGCGGGAAGGGGTAATTGCCTGCCGGATTGCCGCGCATGCCGGAGATCTGGTTAAGCGCCGTAAATTAGCTATTGGCTGGGATAGAAGTATTTCCGTGGCCCGTCAGGCGCGGAACTGGAAAAAACAAATTAAGCTCTCCATTGATCCGGATAAGGCTAAGGCATATCGATTAAGCAGCAAACCAAAGCTCTCTAGCGTGTGTACAATGTGTGGAGAATATTGTTCAATTAAGTTAATGGAAGATTGTACGCGGGTGTAATTCAGTGGTAGAATGGCAGCTTCCCAAGCTGCACATGGCGGTTCGATTCCGCTCACCCGCTTGAGTATTTGAGTATAGCTGATAGCTCATAGCTGATAGGTAATAGGGGCGGATGAAAAAAAATATTTTGTTATTTATATTTCTAGGATTAGTTGGTTGTACGACGGTACCTCCATATACCGGGCCGAGTTTGCCGGTATCGGCTCAGGCGGTGGGCGGAGCGCGGCATCGCGTAGAAGCAGAGCAAACACTCTGGAGAATATCCAAGCTTTATGGGGTAGATATCGATGATATTATCCGGCTCAACCATCTTTCTGAAGACGCGGTTATCGAAATTGGCCAGGTGCTTTTAATGCCCAACAGTTCCAAGCCGCTTAATGCTTTGATAAAATCCGGTGGAGATGATTTTATCTGGCCACTAAGGGGAAGAATAATTACCGGTTTTGGCTCCAGCTATCATAATTTAATTAATCGGGGTATTAATATCCAGGCTTCTGCCGGCGCGGATATTTTGGCCTCCCGCGGCGGCAAAGTAGTTTTTTATTCCAAGCGTTTCGGTAATTATGGCCAGACGGTAATTATCGACCATGGCGACGGCCTGCGTAGTGTTTATTCCAGAATTTCAGAGATCTTTGTGCGGCCGGGAGAGAATGTCTTAAGGGGCGCGTTGGTCGGCCGGGTGGGTGCCAGCAACAGAGATAAAAATAGCTATTTGTATTTTCAGATTTGCAGGGGGGCCATGCCGCAGAATCCATTATTCTTTTTACCATGATTAAAGACAAATTTTTTGACCGTAAAAATTATATTCAGCTATTAGAGAAGCGGGTGAGCAGCCTTAAAGAAGGTTATCGGCAAAATATCGCCATCATCGGCGATGAAAATGTCGGTAAAACCAGCATTATTTCTAATTTTCTAGCTAACTTCTACGACCCCCGGATCATTACTGTCTACCTGGAGGTGCGGGGCGAGCCGCTTGAGGGGTTCGCGCGAAGATTCATCGGCGCGCTGCTATATAATTTTCTCTTAAATAGTTTCATGCCACTAAAGGAAGATCTGGATTATTTAATGGATAAATCCTCCCGGTATATTCCCCGTACTATGGAAAGAATAAATTTTATACTTAATGAGCTTTCCCGTAGGAAGAAGACAAGTATTATTACGGAGCTTTTTAATCTTACGGAGTTAATTAATCAGGAAACCGGTAAATTTACGGTTTTGTTTTTAGATGAATTTCATAATTTGGAGGATATCGGGGTAAAAAATTTATACCGGGAGTGGAGCAAGCTGCTTATAGTACAGAAAAATACGCTTTATTGTTTGTCCAGCTCTAAGATGTTTAAAACCCGGGTTATTCTTTCCAAGCAGCTTTCTTTGTTGTTCGGTAACTTTGAAGTTATTACGATTGATCCATTTGATGTTCAGGTGAGTGGCCGCTATCTGGATCAGCACGCCGCTGACTTAAAGCTAAATCCGCAGTTAAAAGATTTTATTATTAATTTTACCGGTGGCTACCCTTTGTATCTGGAGCTGATTGCCGATGCTTTATCTAAAACGGACGCAGCGGTAAATTTAGCGGATATTCTGGAGGACTTATTATTTAATACTTCAGGGATCCTTAATCAGAGATTCTCTAATTATATTAAGCGCTTCTTAGATCTTGGCGCGAGCAATGATTATGTTTCTATATTTTATCTGATCGCTTCCGGGCGCAATCGGATTAAAGATATCGCGCATATCTTACATAAGCAAAAAAAAGATTTGGCGGTTAGAATTAACCATCTTTTAGAGCTGGACGCGATTACCCGCAGCGGCGATTTTCTTAAAATCAGCGACCGCTTATTTGCTTATTGGATGCGTTTTGTTTATCAGGAAAAGATGCGTTCATTATCCTTTGACGCTAAGAGTCAAAAAGAAAAATTTCGGGATAATATTCAGGATTGTATACAAGAATTTGCCAAACAGTCGATAAAACCGTTGGCTAATCGGGTGGGTGAGTTATTGCAGCTATTTGAGGATGACCTGGTACAGATAGAACGTAAAAAAGTCCGGCTGCATCATTTTCGCGAGATAAAGCCATTGGTTTTTAGCCAGCGTTTTCTCAAGGATGGCTTGCTGGGCCGCTCTAGCGGCGCGCTGTGGATTATGGCGATTAAATCTGAAGCGCTTACGGAGCAGGATATCGCGGAGTTTTCCAAAGAATGTAAAAGATATCATCATAAGTCGCAGCGTAAGATTATGATTACTTTAAAAGAAGTTGATCCTAATGCCAGATTAAGAGCGCTGGAAGAAAAGATCTGGACCTGGGACTTGAATAACTTAAATCAGATTTTAGATTTATTTTCTAAGCCACGAGTAATCGCGTGAGTCCCGCATCTTCTAGCTATTCATCATTTTTTAAGCATTAAGGTTTAAAGGGAGAAGTATGAGCAGAATACTGAATACAAAAGCCTGCCTTGCCGGCAGGCAGGCCTGCCTGCCGGCAGGCAGGAAGGCGCGGAGTGAAGATCGGCGTAATTTCTGATACGCATATTACGGATAGGAGTGGGCATCTTCCCGGGGTGATTTTGGAGGCTTTTAAGCGCGTGGATTTAATTATCCACGCCGGAGACCTGGTAAGTTTAGGGGTTATTGATGAATTAAAATGTGTCTGCCCTAAGGTGGTGGCCGTTGCCGGGAATATGGATCAGGAAGCAGTGAGGAAAAAATATCCGGTAAAGCAGATTCTGGAGATTTTCGGCTACCGGGTGGGCCTAATGCATGGAGCGGGGGCGATGTTAAATCTTCTGGAGCTGCTTAAAAATGCTTTTAGAGAAGATAAATGCGATTTAATAATTTTTGGCCACGCGCATAAACCGATAAATGAGAGAATAGGCGGCGTGTTATTTTTTAATCCCGGAACGGCTATGGATCTTGGCGCCGCGTATAATTCTTACGGGATAATTGAACTAAAGGAACGGCTATCTGATTCTGGCTGGACTAGCGAGAATAAGAATGAGATTGAGGCTAAGATAATAAGAATTTAAGAAAAGAAGGTGCAAGATTAAAATGGATAAACTTTGGGCCCCCTGGAGGGTTAATTATGTGAGTAGTAAAATTAAAGGCCAGGGTTGTATTTTTTGCCGGGCCAAGAGAAGTAAGTCTAATGATTATGTAGTCTTTAAAACAAAAAAATCTATTTGTTTGTTGAATATCTATCCCTATAACAATGGCCATCTTTTAATTTCTCCGCTTCGGCATATCGCGGATATCGATCTGATGGACGAGGAAGAGGTTTTGGATATGTTTAAATGTTTGAAGCGGGCTAAAGGGCGGTTGCAAAAAGTTTTACAGCCCCAAGGTTATAATCTCGGTTTTAATCTGGGAAGAAATGCCGGAGCGGGAATCACCGGCCATTTACATCTACATCTCGTGCCGCGCTGGGCCGGAGATACTAATTTTATGCCGGTAGCCGGCAACACTAAGGTGATTTCACAGTCATTAGGCCAGCTGTTAAGGCGTTTAAAAAATGTTAAATAAAGCCCACGAATTTGAGAATAAATTTCTTGCCCCTTACGCGATGAAAAGTTGTGATTCCCGTGGGCGGGCGCATCAAGAAGATGAGCATGCCTACCGGTCTTGCTATCAGCGTGACCGGGATCGCATTATTCACTCGGCGGCTTTTAGGAGGTTAGAGTATAAAACTCAGGTTTTTGTGAATCATGAAGGTGATTATTATCGCACCCGCCTGACGCATAGCATTGAGGTTTCGCAGATCGCCCGGACCATCGCCCACGTTTTAGGATTAAATATGGATTTAACGGAGGCTATTGCCCTGGCCCATGATTTAGGGCACACACCCTTTGGCCATTCCGGTGAAGAGGTGCTTAATGAATTAATGGCTAAAGCCGGGGGGTTTAATCATAACCTGCAGGGTTTAAGGGTGGTGGATTTCCTGGAGGAGCGTTATCCGGAATTCGCGGGTTTGAATTTAAGTTGGGAGGTCAGAGAGGGGATCGTAAAACACTCTTCGGTTTTTGATATCGCGGTGGCGATTAAAGAGTTTCATCCTAAGAAAATGCCGACGCTAGAGGCCCAGGTGGTGGATGTGGCCGATGAGATTGCTTATGATAATCATGATTTGGATGATGGCCTTACGTCCGGGCTGATCAAAGAGAGCGAGCTGGAGTGCCTGGAGATTTGGCAAAAAATAAATCACCTGATCAATCAGAAATATGCTAAAATTAATCCCAGCAGCCGGAAATATTTGATTATTCGCGGCCTAATTGATTTACAGGTTACGGATCTAATCACGCATACTCAATTAGCGATTTCTCGGCGCAAGATTAAAAAATACTCAGATACGCGTAAGATTGATTCCAGGCTGGTAGATTTTAGCAGCGAGATTAAGCGGATGAGAAAACCGCTCAGGCAGTTTCTCCTGCAAAAGCTTTATCATCATTATCGGGTTGTGCGCATGAGTACCAAGGCTATGCGTTTTATCCGGGAATTATTTACGGAATATCTTAAACGCCCCGCGCAGATGCCTCCAGAAATACAGCGCAGGATTTCCCGGGAAGGTGTAAGGCGGGTAGTTTGTGATTATATTGCCGGCATGACTGACCGGTACGCTTTAGATGAATATAAAAAATTGTTCAACCCCTACGAAAAAGTATAGATTTTTAATTTCAGCGGTACATAGTATCTACCGCTTGCTCAACTCTACCTATGAGGTTAATGAGTTAATTAGCCGCATGGGCCGGTTATTTTGTCAATTCTTTAACGCGCAATATTGCCTGGTCGTTTTATTGGACCCGAGTAAAAAATATTCTATTATTAAGTGCGCGATTAATGATAATAAGAAGCTGGTTGTTTATAAAAAGACTAAAATTAGCGGCAGCGTTGAAGAAAAAATCATTAAAAGTTCCTCGGCCGTCAGAAAAGGTAATCTCTTGGGCGTCCCGCTGATTTCCGAAGATCTGATTGGCTTTACGATTATCAAACGCTTTAAGTCTGGCCAGCCCTTTGACTTGCTCGACCAGGAGATGCTTATGACTATGGCGGAGCAGGCGGTAATCGGGATTAAGAATATGCAGCTTTATGAGGAACAGCAGCGCATAGTTTTGGGCAGCATTAAATCTTTGGTTACATTTTTGAATACTCAGGTTTCACGGGAATATACGCATTCACCGCATTTTAGCAAGTTGGTTTGCGCTTTGGGCGCGGAAGTTCACTTAAATGAGAAGCAGCTAGAAAGCCTTAAATATGCCAGCCTCCTGCATGATGCCGGAAAAGCGGATATTCCGTTGGCGATATTAACTAAGACTACCAAGCTTACTGAGCAAGAGTATAATATTATAAAAAATCACCCGGTTAAAGGAGCGCAGATTTTAAGGCCGTTACAAGTTTTGCGTCCGGTTATTCCGATTATTATGTATCATCATGAGCGGTATAACGGAACCGGTTATCCGTCAAAGCTAAAAGGCGGCCAGATTCCTTTGGGCGCGCGGATTATGTCGGTAGCCGACGCCTTTGAGGCGATGGTCTATGGACGTCCGTACCGTCAGAGAATAGATATTGCTTCGGCGATCAAAGAGGTAAAGAAAAAGAGCGGAACGCAATTTGATCCTAAAATTGTTGAGGCCTTTTTAAAGGTAATTAAAAAGTTTAACAAAAAAATTTACTTGGAGCAGAGCGGCTCTTGCCTGATTAGATGAGCAAATGGTTGAAAAGCAGGATTATACGCAATCTGAATTTTTTTTGTCGGATGACCGTAACCGGCAATATAAGCCGCGGCCGAGAAATTCGTTTTTTTTAAGGATCCGCGGATATGAAAAAGCCTTGCTTTTAATTATGGGCTTGGTTCTCATAAGCATAATTTCTTTTTCTTTGGGGGTAGAAAAGGGCAGGCAGCCTGCCGGGGTAAAAAATAATACCATTGGTTCAACCGGCTATACTATCCAGCTGGCGACTTTTAAAAATAAGCAGCTGGCTTTACAAGAAGCTCAGCGGCTGCTAAAAGAAGGATTAATTCCGATGGCTTTTGCTAAAGGAGACTATATTGTTTTGTGCGTAGGCAAATTTTCTAATCAAGAGAGCGCGCAACCTTTGCTGATTCAGCTGCAGAGAACCTACGCGGGTTGCCGTATAAGGAGGTTATAAAAATGTCAATACATCCGTCATTAACTATTTCGGAAAAGGACAAAAAGGCTCGTTCCGTATTAAAGCGTATTGAGCGTATCAGGCAGATGCAGGAAAAAGGTAATTGGAAACAGGGGGATTCGGTCTATGGCTTACCCAAGATTAAGAGCTTAAGGATCAAGATTAAAAAAGAGAAGGTGGAGAAGGCGGCTACGGCCACAGAAGAGGGCGCGGCGCCGGCAGCTGCCGGAGCAAAGGGCGCGGCGCCTAAGGGCGCGGCTCCTAAAGGCGCGGCCAAGGCTTAAGGAGTACTTTGGAGGTTAAATTAAATGCGAATAAATATTAAAATTGAGAGTGTGTGTATTTTATTAATTGCTTGTTTTAGCCTGTTGGGCACGGTATTCGCGCAAAGTTTTGAGTCTTTTACCGGCCAGGTCAATGCTAATGGCATAAATGTGCGCGTGGATGCCAGGGTAGGGGTGGAGATTATCTGCTCTTTGGTTAAAGGCGAATTAGTGGAAATTGTTGGGGAAGCTTATGATTGGTATAAGATCCGCCTGCCTAAAAAAGCGCCGGCTTATATAAAAAAGAATTTTTTGGAATGCAATAATGTGAATACTGATTTTGCTTCTTTTTCCGGCAAGTGTCTTAGCGCTAGAGTAATTAAAGAGAGAGTAAATATCCGGTTGGAGCCGACTGAGTTGGCATGGATTCTGGGGAAAGTTGATAAAGCTACGGTGGTGAATATCGTTGCCGATGAGGGGCCCTGGTATAAGATTCATCCGGTTTATCAGAGCTATGGCTGGGTGAATAAAAAATTTGTAAACAAGGATGTGAATAAAGATGAGGTGGTGGTTGAGCAGGTAAAACAGGTAAAACCGGTGGAACCGGTTAAACTCAGCGTTACGGTCAAATTAGGCGATTTGCTGGTGGTAAAGGGTAGGATTGCTCCTTATGGGGTAGTTCTCTGGCGTAAGGCCACGCATAAGCTGATTACTACTGAAAATAATTTATATTTTCTTAAAGGCGATCGAAAAAGTTTAGATAGCCTTAATTACCGCCAAGTTAAGGTTACGGGAAAGTTAATCAGTTTGCCGGCGAATAAATATCCGATTATTCAGATCGATACCCTCGAGGCGCTAAATTGATCCCGCACCTTCTAATTATTCTACTACATTACTCTTTAAATTAGTGACGTTTTTAAAAAGGAAGGCGCGGTGTTGAAAATGATGGGGGTGGGGTTTTAATATGCATCAGGTTAAGCTTAGCTTAGGTGAGCGTTCATACCAGATAATTATCGGAAACGGTATATTCTATCAGCTGGGGGCGTATTTAAAAAAATTAAACCTTGGCCCGGACGCCTTTATTATTACTAATGCTTTTTTAAAAAATAAATATGGCCCCAGGCTTTTAGGGGCTTTATCCGCTAAAGGGTTTAATGGCCATTTTAAACTGGTGGCGGATAGCGAAAAAAGCAAATCATTACAAACCGCTAGCCGGGTAATTAAAGATCTGGCTAAGTTTGACCAAAAGAAAAATGTTTTTATTATCGCTTTTGGGGGAGGGGTAGTAGGGGATCTGGCCGGATTTGTGGCCTCGGTTTATAAGCGAGGTATTCGATACGTGCAGATCCCTACGACTTTGTTGGCTCAGGTAGATTCAGCGATCGGCGGTAAAACTGCCGTGGATCTGGATGTGGGCAAGAATTTAGTGGGAACATTTTATCAGCCTGGATTGGTCTTTAGTGAAATAAATTTTTTAAAGAGCTTGGATAAAACACAAATTTATTGCGGGATGGCGGAGGTGATTAAATACGCCGTAATCAAAGATCAAAAGTTTTTTAATTTTTTAGAAAATAAATATGCCCAGGTTACGCGGCTTGATCCGGCCACTCTGGGAATAATTATTAATACCTGCAGCCGGATTAAGGCAGGCATCGTGTCTTCTGATGAAAAAGATACACTGGGCTTAAGAAGCATGCTTAATTTTGGCCATACGATTGGCCATGCTATTGAGGCGGCAAGCGGCTATAAAAATTATAACCATGGGCAGGCGGTTAGCCTGGGTATGGTTGCGGCGGTTGATTTAAGCGCTAAGCTGGGATTAATTGACGCAAAGTTAGCGCTACGCATTAGGAGCCTGATTAATCTTTATGGGCTGCCTTTAAAGATCAAAGGAGTATCGCTGGAAAAAATTATCCGCGCGCATTATCATGATAAAAAGTTTTTGGGCAAGGAAAATAAATTTGTGCTTATTGGCGGTATTGGTAAGCCCAAGATCGTGGGTAATCTTAAATTAGATTTAATTAAAGAAGTAATTCGCGGGCTTTATTAGCGTTACCGGTGAGCGGTCAGGGTGATCGTATTCCCGGCGTTATCCAGTTCTACAGTATTGACGGTAATCAAAACTACTCTGGCTCCGTCAACCTCATCATTTTCCCTTACAATCTGGTTATTCACTAACGCGTAGCCGTTATTATCGGAATAGAATATTCCGTTTAAAATAAAGTTGGCTGTCGCGGGGGCCTTATTTTCTCGTGGCCGGCTAGGTAATCCCGGCGGAGTTGAATGCGCGGCGGGGATAGCCGGCAAAGTGGTTTCTTGGGGAGCTTGAATAGCTTGAAGCTTGCGGTTTTGGCTAGGGGAGGCCAAGTTATTGTTTTCTGTCTGATGATGGCCCAGCCGGTTAAAAATAAAGCTGCCCAAAAGGAGCCCGGTCAATAAAAATACGAAATAGAGCAGAAATAGTTTAGGCCTGATAGGCCTAGCCGGCAAAGGATTATCCTTGGCGGCATTTTTTTGCAGGTATTCTTCGGTTTTTTTTAACGCCTCGTTAATTATGCTCATACATTTTGCCCGACGGAATAATTATCCAGCTCCGCGATGCACTGTTTAATAATATTAAAATCAATGTTATGGGTTTGCTGAACAAAGCCGGCTAAAAGTGCCCGGTCGCAAATCATATTGATCAAGCGCGGTGTTCCATTTGAAAAACGGCTGATTAAGCTAATTGCTTCCTCGCTAAATTCGATTTTTTTCTTTGCCCCGGCAATCTCTAGCCGATGGTGGATATATAATTTAATTTCATCGCTGTCTAAGGGGCCAATGTGGTATTTTACCATGATTCTTTGGCGCAGTTGCCTTAATTCGTATAAATTAAGCCGATTATTTAATTCGGGTTGTCCGACTAAAATTACCTGTAATAATTTATCTTTTTCTGTTTCTAAATTTGAAAGCAGGCGAACCTGTTCCAGTAAGCCAGGTTTTAAGTTCTGCGCTTCATCAATAATGAGGACTAAGTTATTTCCGGCTTCGGACTCATAAAGCAGAAAATTATTTAATTCCCAGACCATGCTTAGTTTAGTTTTATTTTTCGGGTTAATCCCGAAATCTTTGATAATTGATTCTAAAAGCTGAACTTCCGAGAAGGTAGGATTAAGGATAAAAGCAGTTTTTACGTTTTTACCCACTTGATTTAAGAAGAAGCGGCAGATAGTTGTTTTGCCGGTGCCGATTTCTCCGGTTAAAACAATAATTCCTTTTCTTTGGGAAACTCCGTAAATAAGATGAGAGATGGCCTCCTTGTGTTTTTTGCTGGAAAAGAAAAAAGCCGGATCGCTGGTAACGTTAAAAGGGCGTTCTTTTAGCTGGTAGTATTTGCAGTACATTTAGTTAGTCGCAACCGCTTTCAGGTTATGAAACTTTTTAATTTTGATCCAAGAAGTTAGCTTCACGGTTAACTGACTAATTATAGCAAAATAACAAGCTTTGTAAAGTATTGACATATCCATAAATGTGTGTTATATTCTTTTTATGGAGTTTTGGGATAAAGATATAGAGCAGCGCCGCTCTCCCCGGGTAGGATTTCATTCCAGGATCCGTTATCAGTTTAGGGGTAGGCCGGATTTTGATAGCGGTGTGAGTAGGGATATAAGTTATACCGGGCTAAAGCTTGCTAATGAGCAGTTTATTCCTACCTGCGCGCTGGTAATGCTGGAAATAAGTGTTTTTAACCGGGTTTTAAGGCCGATAGGTAAAGTAGCCTGGTCGCGGGCGTTGGCGCATTCTAATCGTAATCAAACCGGCATAGAATTTATAGAGTTTGATGTTTTAGAGCATAAATGCCTCAAAGACTTTATTGATATGCGCAAATAATTGGTGAGAATCTAAGGAAAGGAAAATTGTTATGGCAGCAAAAGCAGTTAAAGAAAGCAACGCCGAAATAAAACCTAAAGTTGAAAAACAGGCCAATTGTCTGGCCTGCAATAAGCTGATTAAAAAATTAAAACGTTATTATCGTGATGGAAAATTTTATTGCAGTAAAAAATGCTGGCGGGCATTTATGGATAAGTCCAAACTGGAAGAGAAAAAATAATGAAAGAGACTAAAGAGCGCAGAGAGCATCCCCGTTTGTCGCATAAGTTGCCGCTTAATCTGGCGGTTAATGGTTATGATTTTTCTACCGTATCGAGAAATATCAGCAGCGTGGGCGCTTATTGTCATCTGGATAAATATATGCCGCCTTTTACCAAGATTGCCGTAAAATTAAGCTTGCCGAATTGGAATAAGGTAGGCAAAAGCACGATTGTTGAATGCAAGGGGGTAGTCGTAAGAACCGAAGATGAGGACAACGGCGGATTTAACATGGCTATCTTTTTTAATCAAATGCGCGAAGATCAGCGCAGAAAAATCGTGCAGTATATCAGCCAGTTCTTGCGTTAGAAATTCCTAAAGGTTTTTTCATTAAAATTGGGAAGAGTAAAAAAATATAATTCCGTAAAGCTTGTCTTCGGCTTCATCTATCAGGATGAAGCTATTTTTTTACAAGCTAGAAATAAAATAAAGTTAAAATTTGGTAAAATTGATTTTGAGCCGCCCCGGCTGGATTTTAATCATTCGGATTACTATGGCAAAGAGATGGGTGATGGTTTAAAAAGAAGGTTTATTAGTTTTAGCAAGCTGATTTCCATGAGCGAGCTTTACCGCGTTAAGCTTTATGCTAATCGATTAGAATCCCGGTTTTCAAATGGGCCAAACCGAAAAATAAATATTGACCCTGGCTATGTGGATAAAGCCAAGTTGGTGCTGGCCTCCACTAAAGATTACGCGCATAGAATCTATTTACGTAAAGGAATTTTCGCGGAAATAGCCCTGGCTTACCGGGGCAATTCATTTTCTTCCAATGATTGGAGTTATCCGGATTACCGCAGTAAAGAATATCTTGATATTTTTAATCAAATTAGGGCCCTTTACGTGCTATAAGCTAAAGAGATTATCTATAAGCCCTTTTATTTTATTAATTGTTCATTATGGCAGGCGCGCCCTTCCCTGGAATGCCAATAAAGTTGGTGATCATGCTGACTTAAGGAGCTAATTACACTTTGACAGATTATCCGGTATATCTTAAAACCGCTAAAAGCGGAAAATTAAAAAAAGTCGCCAATGCGCTTTTTGATTCTCTGCGCGCTTGCGTTATCTGCCCGCGCGCGTGTTCGGTTAACCGCTTAGAGAATAAAACCGGTTTCTGCAAAACCGGAAAATTAGCTAAAGTTTATAGTTTTATGGCGCATCACGGCGAGGAGCCGCCTATTTCAGGGAACCGGGGTTCCGGGACGATATTTTTTAGCCATTGCAATATGGGCTGTGTTTATTGCCAGAATTATGAATTTAGCCAATTAGGCCAAGGAAGGGAGTATACTTCTACCCAGCTGGCGGAGGTGATGTTGAATTTGCAGAGCTTAGGCTGCCACAATATTAACCTGGTTACTCCGACGCATGTTTTGCCGCAAATTCTTATGAGTTTAGATTTAGCGTTGGCCCGGGGGCTTAATATACCGCTGGTTTATAATAGCAGCGGTTTTGAGCTCACCGAAACGATTAAATTACTTGATGGCATTGTGGATATATACCTTGCGGATATGCGTTACGCGGACAGCGCTATTTCACAAAAATTATCTAAAGCGATTGATTATCCGCGATGCAATCAGGCGGCCATTAAACAGATGCATCGGCAAGTGGGAGAGGCAAAGTTTGATTCGGCAGGGTTAATGAAGCGAGGGTTAATTATAAGGCACTTAGTGCTTCCGCGTAACTGTTCAGGCACAGATAAAATAATGCAGTTTATCGCTAAAGAAATTTCCCCGGATACTTATATTAGCTTAATGAGCCAGTATCTTCCTTATTATCAGGCTTCAGATTTTCCGGAGATTAATCGCCGTTTAAAAGCCCGGGAGTACGCGCAGGCCAAAAAGATTTTAAAGAAGTATGATTTATCGAATGGCTGGATTCAGGAGTCCTACGGCGCGGAGCGTTTTGCCGGAGTAAATATTAAGCCTAGTTGAATATGCCCCAAGAGCCGTATTTTAAGAAAATTATAAATTTTGTTTTTGCTAAACTTTTTCGTATTAATGACTCCGCGCTAAAGATTGCCCTGGGTGTGGGCTTAGGGGTATTTGCCGGTTTACTGCCGGGAACCGGGCCGGTCGTGGCATTATTTTTAGCGTTTATTTTTCGGGCTAACCGGGCAGCGGCTTTATTTGGCAGTATACTGACGAACACCTGGCTGAGCCTGGTAACTTTTATCCTGGCAATAAAACTAGGATCTGTTATACTAAACTCGCGCAGCCAGCAAGTGTACCAGAAAGCGCAAGGCTTAATTTATGATTTTCACTGGGTTAAATTTTTCAAGCTTTCTTTTTTGGAAGTGTTGCTGCCGGTGATTACCGGGTATGTAATTATCGGTTTGTTTTTAGGGATAGTTAGTTATCTGGCCACTCTTTTAATTATCAGGAGAAATGCTCATGGAAGTAAAACAGGTCACTAAAAATATTCAGAATGATTTTAATCGCGCGATAAGCTTAGTTGGCGTTATTCCGCTTTTGGTATGTATTTATTTAGTCGCGGGTAAGTTTGCTAATTTTAACGCCCTGCCCGGCGATGTTAGCTATATTGTCATCGCCACCATTGGCGTTTTTATCATGGGAATAGTGGTGGGTAGAAAGATGCTCATGTCGGTAACCTTTAAATTAATTGATGATAATCAGAAGATCCTGACTATGCAGCAGGAGCTGATTGAAAAAAACCGCCTGGCGGCGATTACCGAGACGGTATTGGCTTTAGGGGATCAGGTAAATAATCCGCTTTTGGTGATTAGCGGTAACCTGGAAATGCTGGATTTAGAAATTCGGCACCTGGAGGTGGGCGAAAAAGTCCGCAATCGCATTCAGACGATGCGCGGTAATTTTCAAAAAATTCGTGAAGTTACGGATAAAATGGCGAAGTTGACCAAGGTGGAATTAGTCACTATTCGCGGCGATACCCGGATGATTGATTTAAATAAATCCGCGTAAGCAATTAATAATAATTAAGGCCGGCATCTTTTAAGGATACCGGCCTTAATTATTTTTTTGTTTAGCGGATATTAATCTCCGTAAACAGTAGTGGTGTATTCGCCGTAGATGCCTAAAGTATTTCTAGCATCATAGTCAACATATTTGATGGTTTTGATACCGCCATTGGCCGCGGCGGTTTTAATACTGCAATCGCCAGTAGCCACCATGCCTAAGATGGAAGTGGCTTTGGCTATGCCGGCCTTATTGTAAGACATTCCGCCTTCACCCGCGGCTACCGGGGCTTTGATTTCCGTGTAGATCAAACCCATAGGGTAGGGGGTGGCGCAGCCGTTAAGCATTACCGCGGTAAATAATACGATAATTAAGAAACTAATCTTTTTCATTATTTCCTCCTTTCCGGAAATCATTTTATCAAAACATAATATAAATGCAAGCTTTTTTAGGCTTGCCAAAATAATATTTTTGAGTTAAAATAAAAGCTTAGAATTGATAGATATGGGGGTTTTATGAAGAAGATTGTGTTGTTAAGGCACGGAGAAAGTATCTGGAATAAAGAAAACCGTTTCACCGGCTGGACAGATGTTGACCTTTCGGAAAGGGGGGTGCGGGAGGCCAAGGATGCCGCCGTGGCGCTTAAGCGGGAGGGTTTTGTTTTTGATCTGGCTTATACCTCGGTTTTAAAAAGGGCGATTCGCACGCTTTGGATAACTTTGGATGGAATGGATTTAATGTGGATACCGGTATATAACTCCTGGCGCCTTAATGAAAGGCATTATGGGGCATTGCAGGGTTTAAATAAATCTGAGACGGCGGCAAAATACGGGGAAAAGCAAGTGTTGATCTGGAGGAGAAGCTATGATATTCCTCCTCTGGCGTTAGATAAAAATGATCCGCGTTATCCGGGCCATGATTTGCGTTATCGGGATCTGGCGGCCAAAGACCTGCCTTTAACCGAATGCCTGAAAGATACCGTGGCCAGGTTTCTGCCCTATTGGCACGAGGTCATCGCCCCGGTGGTGAAAAGCGGCAAGCGCCTGATTATTGCCGCGCACGGAAATTCTTTACGCGCTTTAGTTAAGTACCTGGATAATATCAGCGATGAGGAGATTGTGAATTTGAATATTCCCACTGGTATGCCCTTAGTGTATGAATTGGAGGATAATTTAAAGCCCATAAAAAGCTATTATTTAGGTGATCCGGAAGCGGTAAAAAAGGCTATGGAAGCAGTTGCCAATCAGGGTAAAACAAAATAATCTGCTTTTCTGGCAGAGGAGGGAAGTAGC
>JAZDEW010000002.1:0-38751 GCA_043808425.1 Candidatus Omnitrophota bacterium | reverse complement strand
ATAATGCTTAAATATGTCGATACCCTGGGTATTCTGCCGGTAGTGATTAGTTTCGAACACCACTTAAAGTATGATTCTTCCGGGTATCCGCGGTTGCCTTTTTTAAGAAAACAGCACGTTGCTTCCTGGATTGTGGCTATTTGTGATGTTTATGATGCTCTTTCGCAAAGAAGAGGGTATAAACAAGATTATTCTCCGGATGTAGTTTACAATATTATGATTAAGGGCAAAGGTACGGCTTTTGACCCGGAATTATTAGATATATTTTTTAAAAGTATGGGTTATTGGCCAATTGGTGCGGTAGTAGAATTAAATGATGCCAGCATCGCCTTAGTGATGAGCCAAAATGAATCAGATATTAAGCGGCCAAAGATTAAAATAGTTTCACCGGTTGATAAGAGGCGTCTGGTGGATTTGCTTCAGGAGAGCAGTTTAAGTATTCAGCGGTATCTTGACCCTTGGAAGGAAGGAAAAGATTATTTACATTTGGCGTAGGTTCTTGTACTCTACAGACTATAGGGAAAGATCCTTCGCCTAATCACTCGAAGATTTCTTCGAAATCTTCTGCGTAGGCCGAAGGATTAGTTCACACATTGACTTACTCGTACTATCGCCTGCCTGTCGACAGGTACTCGTAAGCCAAGTGCTCACTAAAAATTAATTGACAATCTGGGTGGTTGTGGTATTGTTTATTAAACAAAGGCGTTTAGGGGCCGGGTTATCGGCACTGAACGCTTTTTTTGTATGTATTTGTAGCTTAAATTTAATAAATTGAGTGTAAGAGGAAAGCTAATGATGCAGGCAATTCTAGCCTTAGAAGACGGGATGATATTTAAAGGCCACTCCTTCGGCGCAAGCGGAGAAGCTCTGGGTGAGGTAGTTTTTAATACGAGCATGGCCGGGTACCAGGAGATTATTACGGATCCTTCTTATAAAGGCCAAATTGTAACTATGACATATCCTTTGATTGGTAACTATGGAATTAATAAAGAAGATATGGAAAGCCGCCGGCCTTTCTTAGAGGGGCTTGTGGTTAAGGAATATAGCAAGATTGCTAGCAATTGGAGGAAAAAACAGTCTCTGGGGGAATATTTAAAAGAAAATAATATTTTGGCGATGGAGGGGATTGATACCCGTAAATTGACCTTGCACATTAGAGAAAAAGGTTCGCTGAAGGCGGTATTGTCGACGTTAGATTTTGATGAAAATACTCTGACGCATAAAGCAAAAACAAGCCGGGGTTTAGTCGGTTTTGATCTGGTTAAAGATGTGACTATTTCCAAGAAGTATGTTTATGCGCGGATTAAAGCGGCTAAATTTAAGGTAGTGGTTCTTGATTGTGGAGTAAAGTATAATATATTAAGAGAATTGTTGCGTTATAAATGTCATGTCACGGTAATGCCGGCGCAGACAACCGCTAGCGAGATTCTTGCGGCTCATCCGGATGGAGTCTTGCTTTCTAACGGGCCAGGGGATCCGGCGGCTGTAGATTACGCGGTTAAGACCGTTGTTCGTTTGATTGGCCGTGTCCCGCTTTTTGGAATTTGCCTGGGGCATCAGATACTTGGGCTGGCTTTAGGAGGCTCAACCTTTAAGCTTAAATTTGGGCACCATGGCGCTAACCATCCGGTTAAGGATTTAAAAACAGGTAAAGTTTATATTACCAGCCAGAATCACGGGTTTTGCGTGGATATTGATTCTTTGCCTAAGAAAGATATTCAGCTGACCCATGTTAATTTAAATGACGGTACCCTGGAGGGGTTGCGTCATAAAAAATTACCGATATTTTCTGTGCAGTTTCATCCGGAAGCCGCTCCGGGCCCGCATGACGCGGAATATCTATTCGCGGAATTTATAAGATTGATGAAGAATAAGAAATTTTAATGGAATTTTAAGGTATAAGCGGTAAGTTGTAAGCTTGAGGCTTATATATTATAGCTCATAGCTCATAGCTCATAGCTTATAGATCATAGCTCATAGCTTATAGCTCATAGCTCATAGCTCATAGCTTATAGCTCATAGCTCATAGCTTATAGCTCATAGCTTATAGCTCATAGCTCATAGCTTATAGATCATAGCTCATAGATTAAATTATGCCAAAGAGAACGGATATTAAAAAGATTCTGGTTATCGGTTCCGGTCCGATTATTATCGGCCAGGCCTGTGAATTTGATTATTCCGGTACCCAGGCTTGTAAAGTTTTAAAACAGGAAGGTTATCGAGTAGTTTTGGTGAACTCTAATCCGGCCACCATTATGACTGATCCGGAGATTGCGGATAAAATTTACATTGAGCCTATTAGCGTGGAAATACTAGAGAAGATTATTGCTAAAGAAAGGCCGGATGCGCTCTTGCCTACCTTAGGTGGCCAGACGGCTTTGAATATGACTATTGGATTAGCCCAAAAAGGGGTATTGAAGAAGTATAAAGTTAAGACTATTGGGGCCGATATTAAGGCGATTAAAAAAGGCGAGGACCGCCAATTATTTAAGGCGGCGATGAAGAAAATCGGACTAGATTTACCTAAAAGCGATCAGGCTTATAATTTGGAAGAAGCAATTGTTGTGTCGGAAGAAATCGGGTTTCCATTAATTATCCGCCCTAGTTTTACGATGGGAGGAGCAGGAGGGTCGATTGCTTATAATTTGGAAGAGTTTAAAGTTCTGGCTAAGCGGGGCCTTGAATCTAGTATGATTAGCGAAATTTTGGTTGAGGAGTCGGTGATCGGGTGGAAAGAGTTTGAGCTGGAGGTGATGCGCGATTTAAAAGATAATGTGGTGGTTGTTTGTACGATTGAAAATTTTGATCCGATGGGTGTGCATACCGGAGACAGCATCACTGTAGCGCCTATTCAGAGCTTAACCAATAAGGAGTATCAGCTAATGCGTAACGCGGCTATCGCTTGTATTCGCGAGATTGGCGTTCAAACCGGTGGTTCCAACATTCAATTTGCCGTGCATCCGGAAACCGGCAGAATGGTAATTATTGAGATGAATCCCCGAGTTTCGCGCAGTTCCGCGTTATCTTCAAAAGCTACGGGTTTTCCGATTGCTAAGATTGCCGCCAAGCTTGCCGTAGGGTATACCTTAGATGAGATTCCCAATGACATCACCCGGTTAACTCCGGCTTGTTTTGAGCCGGCGATTGATTATTGCGTGGTTAAGATACCGCGTTTTACTTTTGAAAAGTTTGCTCTGGCGGAAAGCACATTGGGGATATCGATGAAATCCGTGGGGGAGGCGATGGCCATCGGCCGCACATTTAAAGAAGCTTTACAGAAAGGGCTGCGCGCGTTAGAACTTAAAAAGTTTGGCTTAGAGAGCATCATTTTTAACAAATTAGATGAGGTTAAGATTGAGAGTAAGGTTTTAGATAAAATTTATCAGAAATTAAGACAGCCTAATGCTGAAAGAATTTTTTATATTGGCGATGCTTTTCGGGTTAAATTGGATATTGATTTGATCTATGATTTAACTAAGATTGACCGTTGGTTTTTACATAATATCAAGGAGATTATTGATTGCGAGGCGGAATTGCTTAAGAATAGACAGAATCTTTCTTGCGAACTATTGAAGAGGGCTAAGGAATATGGTTTTAGTGATAAACAGCTGGCCAGGCTTTTATTAATAAGTGAGATTGAGGTTTGCAATTTAAGAAAATCGATGGATATAATTCCTGATTTTAAATTGGTAGATACCTGCGCGGCAGAGTTTAAGGCCCGGACTCCGTATTTCTATTCTACTTATGATACATAAATGTAAATAAAGGGGCAGTTGTATTTTTTTAAGCGAATAAAATTTACGTGCTTTACAAAATATCAGTGGCATAATATAATGTTTTTGAAAATAACGAGGGAATGATGATTAAAAAAGCAGGTTTTGATAATGAGAAATACCTCAAGGATCAGACGGCGGCTATTCTGGATAGAGTAAAGAGCTTTGATAATAAGCTTTATCTGGAATTTGGAGGCAAGCTTTGTTTTGATTATCACGCCGCGCGTGTTTTACCGGGCTATGATCCCAATGTCAAAATAAGGTTACTGCAGTGTTTAAAAGACAAGATTGATATTGTGCTTTCTATCTATGCTGCGGATATCGAAAAAGGCAGGGTGCGGGGAGACTTTGGAATTACTTATGATGTTGCGACTTTAAAATTAATCGATGACTTAAGAAAATGGGGGTTGGATATTTTGGCGGTAGTAATTACGCGTTTTGCTAACCAACCCTCGGCGGTAATGTTTAAGAATAAGCTGGAGCGGCGCGGGGTAAAGGTTTATTTGCATTATCCGATTTCAGGTTATCCGGTTGATGTGGATACCATTGTGAGTGAAAATGGTTTTGGGAAGAATGATTATATTCAAACTCAGAATCCGATTGTCGTGGTTACTGCTCCCGGGCCGAATAGCGGAAAGCTATCTACTTGTCTTTCGCAGCTGTTTCATGAGCATAAGCGTGATATAAACGCCGGATACGCAAAGTTTGAAACCTTTCCAATTTGGAACTTACCATTGAAGCATCCGGTGAACGTTGCTTATGAAGCAGCTACGGCGGATATTCAGGATTTTAATCTTATTGATCCGTTTCATTCGGATAAATATAAGCAGACGGCGATTAATTATAATCGCGATGTAGAGAGCTTTCCTATTCTTAAGCTCATGTTAAGCAGAATTTTTAACAAGAATTATAATTTTCCTACCTATAATTCTCCTACGGATATGGGGGTTAATCGTGCCGGTTTTGGCATTGTTGATGATCAGGCGGTGCAGGATGCCTCCAAGCAAGAGCTTATTCGCCGGTATTTCAGATATAACAGCGAATATGTTTTAGGTATTGAAAAAAAAGAAACCGTGGATAGGGTGGTTTTGCTGATGGATCAGCTGGGGGTAAAAGTTACGGATCGGGCGGTTGTAGAGGTTGCCAGAAAAGCCGCGGAAGTTTCGGAAAAGCAGGATAAGGGGCATGATGGGATATTTTGCGGAGCAGCAATTCAGTTAAGTAGCGCAGAGATACTTACGGGAAAAAATTCTAAACTTATGCATGCGGCTTCTAGCCTGGTGATGAACGCGCTTAAGGTTTTAGCGCGTATTCCGGATGAGATACTGCTTTTAAGCCCCCATATTATAAATCAGATCGCCAAGCTAAAAAAGGATATTTTAAAGTCAGATTCAGAAAGTTTGGATTTAGAGGAGTGTTTAATCGCCCTTTCTATAAGTGCGGCTACTAGCCATACCGCGGAGCTGGCGATGCAGCAGCTTGGCCAGTTAAAAGGTTGCGAAGTGCACATGACGCATATTCCTACTCCCGGGGATGAAGTGGGGTTAAAGCGATTAGGTGTAAATCTGACTACGGATGGGAAGTTTTCTTCCCGCAATCTTTTTGTTACTTAAATGAAGCCCTTGAGATTATGGCCATTAAAATAAAATTCTTAGGAGGCGCAAAAACAGTTACCGGCTCAAGCCATTTAGTTTCGGCGGGAAATACTGATATTCTTCTAGATGGGGGCCTCTTCCAGGGGCACCGTGAAGCTTTTTACAAAATTAACACCACCTTTCATTATAATCCGCGCACTATCAAGGCCATGGTTTTGTCGCACGCGCATATCGATCATTGCGGCAATATCCCTAATCTTATCAAGCAGGGGTTACGCTGTAAGATCTACACTACCTCGGCAACTAAAGATTTGGCCGATTTGATGTTGGTGGATTCAGGCAAGATCCAGGAAGAGGATGTGCGCTATGTAAATAAAATTAACCGGCGCATGGGGCTGCCTTTACGCAAAGCCCTTTACACCGCTAAGGATGCTTCCAAGGCTACCCGGATATTTCGCTCTATTTCTTATAATCAGAAATTTTGTATTGCCAAAGATGTATTCGCGACGATTGTTGATGCTGGGCATATTTTGGGCTCAGGGATTATTATTTTAGATATCAAGGATGCAGATCGTTTTTTACGCTTAGGTTATGCCGTGGATTTAGGGAGGAAGAATCTACCGCTCTTAAGCAATCCGGTGATTCCTAAAGGCCTAGACTATTTAATTTTAGAATCTACCTATGGCGGCAGAATGCACCGGCCGATTGATGAAGCGCAGTCAAAGTTAAGAGAGGCAATCTCCCGGGCGGTCAAAAGAGGAGGAAAGGTAATTATTCCTTCTTTTACTTTGGAGCGCGCGCAGGAGGTAATTTATTTTTTAAATGAATTGCTTAAAGAAAAGATCATTCCGTGTGTGCCGATCTATGTGGATAGTCCGTTAGCGACTAATATTACCGATCTTTTTAAATATCATTTGGATTTTTTGAATGAAAGGACCCGCCAGGCTTTTAGCCAGGGTAATAACCCGTTTGAATTTTTGAATTTGCGTTTTATTCGCGATCAAAAGGAGTCTAAAGCGTTGAATACCGATAAGCGGCCGATGATTATTATTGCCGGAAGCGGAATGTGTGAATCCGGAAGAGTGCTGCACCACTTACAAAATAATATTGAAGATTCGCGTAATATGATTTTAGTGGTCGGGTATATGGCTCAGGATACTTTGGGCAGAAGGATAGTTGAAAAAACGCCTTTTGTGAAAATATTCGGAGTAGAGTACGAACTTAACGCGGAGGTGGTGGTAATTAACTCTTTCTCTGGCCATGCCGACCAGGCAGAACTGTTGGATTTTGTTTCCGGTTGCCTGCCTGCCGGCAGGCAGGCCTGCCTGTCCGATAGCTGCCTGTCTGATGGGCAAGGTCAATCGCTTAAGCGGATTTTCTTGGTGCATGGAGAAGTTGAGCAATCTCAGGCCCTGGCTGAGATATTGATTCAAAAGGGGCTGGATGTGCGTATTCCGGATAAAGACGAAGAAGTATTGCTTAATTAAGAATTTTGTGGTAGAGTAATTTCTCAATTTTATAAGGAATGTTCCCGCCTCAAATTATTCGGCGGGATAAATTCACGCATTAACTTACTCATACTTCGTATTCGTAAGTTAAGCGTTCATTTAAGGAGGAAATTAAAATGATTGGTGGTTTTTCTACTCCCAGAAAAGATAAAGCGCTTAAGTCTAGCGGGGGCAAGCTCGTTAAGAGTGGCGAGATTTTAGTTCGCGGAATCGATACTTATAAGGCAGGGGTAAATGTTCGTGGTTTAGGTACATTATTTGCCGCTTGTGCGGGTAAAGTATATTTTACGCGTAAAAAAACTAGCCATGGTAAAGTACGCACATTTGTTAATGTCGCGCTTTTAGCAAAAACAGTTAAAAAGTAAAATGTCGGGTTTAGCCAAGCTTAGTAAAAGCTATTCTTATCAGAAGTATTTTTTTTGTATAATTGAAACGGTTTACAGTATAGCCCTGCTCTTATTTTTTTTAGGCTCAGGGCTTTCTTTGTTCCTGGAGGATTCCCTCCAGAGCCTTGGCCTGCCTAAATATTTATTAATTGCCGGATATCTGCTGATTATTTTGTTTTTTTATTATTTGTTGAATTTGCCGTTTAATTTTTATACAAGCTTTACTCTGGAACACAAATTCAACCTGTCCAAGCAAAAGCTAGTGGCTTGGGCGGCGGATCAACTGAAAAGCGGAATATTGGCTTATATACTTTCTTTGATTTTAATTTTATCTTTTTATTGGATCCTGGGCAGGTTTAATCAATGGTGGTTAATAATTTCTATTTTTTGGATATTCTTTAGCGTGGTTTTGGCTAAATTGGCTCCGGTTTTAATTATCCCGTTATTTTTTAAGTATAAAAAACTAGAAGATGAAGTCCTGCGTCAGAGAATTTATAATCTTGCCGTTAAAATGCGGGTTAAGCTGATGGAAGTTTTTGAAATAGATTTTAGTAAAAAAACACTTAAAGCTAATGCCGCTTTTACGGGGATGGGAAAAACTAAGCGCGTACTTTTGGCGGATACCTTAAAAGATAAATATACTCATGATGAGGTGGAAGTAATTTTGGCGCATGAGTTTGCGCACTATCGGCTTAAGCATATGATTAAGCTTATCGCTCTTAATTCGCTGGTGACCCTGGGGTTATTTTATTTGATTTTTAGGACCAGCGTTTACACTTTGGGGATATTTAAATTAGATTCACTTTTGCAGCTATCCAGCCTGCCGTTGATTTTTCTTTATTTTATACTTTTCGGGATCATTATGCAGCCTTTAGAAGCATGCTTTAGCCGTAGGTTTGAAAGAGACGCGGATCGGTTAGCGCTTAAAGTTACCGGAGCCAAAGAAGCATTTGTCAGCTTGATGGAGAAGCTGGCCGCGCAAAATCTCGCTGACCGATCTCCGCATCCGCTGATTAAGTTTTACTTTTTTACCCACCCCCCGATTGATGAACGGATAAAATTCGCTCAGGATCAATAAAAACGAAAGAGCCAAAAATAGGCAACAGTTCAGCTCTTGAAAGCGTTCGTCGGTGTCATTGAGACTGTATCGTAACGTCATCCTGACCCTGAGCGTGTGCCAAATGGACTTGTCATTCCCGCGAAAGCGGGAATCTACGACGAGAGTTTCTGGATCACCGATTAAAGCATTCGAGGATGACAAAAATAGCTCGTCGAGGACAGTTTCATCTGACTCAGCCTCGTAGCGAAGGGGAAGGATTTCGTTTTTAATTATCGTCGAGATGCCTGCCTGCAGGCAGGCAGGCATCAGTCGCGTTGCTCCTTTTAGAATGACGAAA
The DNA here is from genome assembly GCA_043808425.1 of Candidatus Omnitrophota bacterium. Taxonomy (GTDB): domain Bacteria; phylum Omnitrophota; class Gorgyraeia; order Gygaellales; family Profunditerraquicolaceae; genus UBA6249. Next base: position 30,092 of record JAZDEW010000002.1, on the reverse strand, counting down.
CTGGCTTTTTCATAATTGTGGTAATAGTTCAGCCCTCAAAAGCAAAATAATATCCCGCCGCTTATGATAGAGCAGATATTTTTGGAATAAATAAACACATCCATTATTCTTACGGAGGGGCAAGCGCGTTAAGAAGCGGATATTGTTTTATCCCCAAAAGTATATCTTTAAATGTGCTAATTGGATCAATTTGATTGAGTTTCGCGGTTTGCAGGATACTCATAATCACGTTGTGATATTGAGCTCCATTTTCCGAACGGTTACCGAAGGTAATCTTCCGGAATATCACATCCGGCCTTATCTGCTGCTCGGCGTGGTTATTATGGTAATCGACGCCTTTTTCATACAGGAATGTCAATAGTTCATCCTTATGCCGCCCAAGGCGTTTGGCGAAGCGCTTGAGGATTCTTTTATCGGGATTAGGGAAGGCAAAATCTTTAAGTGAACTTTTAAGGTTTTCTCTTCTTGCGCGATAGGATTTATCCCAGCGTTTATTTTTGTATTCTTCCTGAAGCGCGATCGCGCCTTCAAATATCTCCCTAAGCCGTTTTATATACCGTAAGACTTCTTCGTCATCATGCCAATATTCCTTGACCTTTTTCAAATCCCGCAAAATATGCACAAGACAGCGTTGTTTATTTTTTGCGGCTATTTTATTGTAGGCGGATAAGAAGTCTGATATCAGCGTGCCGTTATAACTGCCACCCAATATATTTTCCACCACCTTTTGCCCGCGCGATTGGTCAATATGGCTTACGGATACACTTTTATTGGAAAATTTCCAAAGCCAGCGGTTCTCGCCGTTTACTTTCCACCCTGTTTCATCGGCGTGGATAAAAGGGCCTGCCTTTAATGTTTGCATAAGCTTTTGGTAAAAAGGCAAGCCGGCTCTTTTAAGTTGATATCTAAAACCGGCGATAGAAGAAGTGGCAATCTTTAGATTGAAGGCTTTTGCAAATAAAACTTTAACATCGCGCTCGGAGATCTTTACCGCGTAACGCAGGAACGCGGCAAAGGCTTTTGCCTTTGGGCCTATATAACTATGCGCAAGTTCATCTTTTCCATGGCCTGCGACAACCTTATGGCAATTTGAGCAATAATAATGATGGCGCAGGTAAAGTGTTGTTTCCACGCGCGGCAAAATAATATCTTCTTGAATATGCTCGTCTGTTTTTCTGCATTCGGTTAAATCGCCTGAGCCGCACTCGGGGCAAGAAGATAATCTTACTTCTTCAATACGGTCAACCTTAACCGGTTTTTTTCTAAACCAGCCAACGTGGCCAAACAGGCCGCCTTTTTTCTTCGGCGCGGGATAAACATTACCCAAATCATCGCAAGGCGGGGGCTTGCCGGTTTTATATCGTTTTGAGCGCATTTCTTCCAGCTCAAACTTTAAATAAGCGTTTTCTTCTTTTAGTTTCCTGTTTTCTTCTTCTAGGCGAAATAGCCTTTGTTCAAGTTCTTTTCGGCTCATCAGCAATCTCTAATTTTAGGCAGTTATTAATTCCATATTGATACGCGATATTTTCTCCATAACGCTTTTTAGCATCTGATAATTATAAATCAACCGGCGGGTTTGTTTTTCTGAACGTTTTGGAATGTATACAAGGCGCGATTCTCCGTTATTGCTTTGAGACAGGTATAACGAACGGTGCTTGAATCCTTTAACGCAGCGGCAGTTAGGTTTACCGCAATACCGCTCAACAACGACTATTGACCCGCGCAAGATGTTTTCTATCTTCGGTATTTCTTTAACGGCCTTTCGGCGTTTTTCAATTAGGGTAAGGATACCCATGGGGCCTCCTGTATTACTGATACTATATTATAGTATCAGATTATAGAGCAAAAAGAAGCCGCTGTCAAACGTTTTTTACGTTGCGATAGCGGAATATTTACTTCGTAGCGGCCCTATTTACGGCTGCGGTACTTTTAAGAGCTGAACTATTACTAATTGTGACACAGTCTGAATGAAACAGTTACTTCCAAGAGCTGGACAATTACAAAATAGTGATAGTAAGGATAAATATAACTTTAGTAAACTTTATATTGACAAAGTTATATTTATATATTATAATTTAACTCAGGAGGTGCGTGAAATGGCTAAAATTACGTTTGCAATAAAGATTAGTGAAATTGTCTGTAAGGATTTTAAGGTTTTTTGTAAAGAACATGGGATTAAGTATAGTTTTTTTATTGAAGAGGCGATTAAAGAAAAGTTAGAAGAAGAGGAATTAAGAGAAGATATTTTAGATCTTAAGGCCTTGCGCAAAGAAGAGGGGTCGGCTGTTCCTTTTGAAAGATACCTAAGGAGGCGGGGTGGAATATAAGATAGAGGTTATTCCTTCAGCTCAAAAGGACATGGATAATTTAGAAAAAAGGTTCTTTGGGCAGATAAAAGATAAAATAAATTCTTTAAAATTTATTCCTCATCCGAATGGCAGCTTGAAGTTAACCGCTGAGGAAGGTTATCGGGTAAGGAGTGGAGACTATAGAGTCATCTATCGTATAGACGATAAAAAGAAAGTGATTTATATCTACAGGATAAAGCACCGCAAGGAATCTTATAGATAGCGAGACAGGTGTTTCCGAAAGATTTGACAGGCCAGTAGGCCGTGGTTTGGCCTCCGATAGATAAAGCCAGAAGAGGCGGCAGAGATGCCGGCTGAATAAAAATTTATGAATTTATACTTAATGAATAAAGGAGGAATAAGAAATGAGCATAAAATTTCAGGAAAATGATAGAATAAAGATGTTTCTATTTTTCTCAACTTCAATTCTAGAAAAATATAACCGTCATCTTTATTCGCATATTTATTAAAATTAAAATGTTATTTAACTATATAAAGTTAATGCTAAAAATTGATAAAGCAATATCTAAGGCTGATAATTTAATGGAGGAAGGCAATAAAGAAGAGGCAAAAAATATATTAGAAGAATTGATTCAAGAAAATCCTAATCGCAAAAGTATCTATTCAGAGGTGGCTAGCATTTATATGTCCGGCAATATGTTTAGCAAAGTTAAAGAAATTTTTGAACTTTACGAGGGGAAATTTAATAAAAAATTATCAGGCCTTGAATTTACATTGGAGAATATCGCTAAACTTGAAAAAGAAAATAGAAATTATTCACTGGCTAAAGTAAAAGTATTTAAACGAATGACGTTGTGGAAAAGAGGGCATTTTACTAATTATCACACTTTTTCTCCAATACAAGAAATTCAGCTTCACGACGATAGAATTTTACTAAAAATTAGGTCGAAAGAATATCATTATAAATGGAATGAAATAATCAATGCTTCTATTGTAAGAAGAAAAGCCTATAAGGCCATGGGGGGACAAATTGGTTTCTCATTTATCCAAAAGTTATTTATTTTTCAAGTTTCCAATAAAAATTTTAAGTTTGATGTTTCCGATCTGTATCCAGATTTTAATAATAATAATTTTTTACTTAGCGAATTAAAGAAACATTTGAAGATCGTTGAAATGGAAATGAGTAGGAAAACAACTTGTGAAATTAATCTGCGTAATTGGACAGCATATATATTATTCTTTGTAAGTTTAATTGGCGGCTTAAAATATCTGCCTGTAGTTTTTGCGCACATCTATCTTTTTTTAGAGAAATTTTTTGCAAAATAACACAAAAGTCTGGAATAAGGGGGACCCTAGTTTTTCTGCAGGAATTCAAGAATTAGCTTAGCCGCGCGAGCTCCCGCACCGGGTTCACCGAGGGATTTTTTTACTGTTTTTAGATCTTGGCTCATACGCTGGGCAGAGAGAGGATTTTGCAAAAGATCAATAATTGATTTAGCAATCATTTTAGGTTGGGCGCCGAATTGGATAAACTCGGGAACTATTTTTCTTTCGGCTACAATGTTGGCCATACCGATGTAAGGAATTTTAATTTGCGGCCGATAAAGCAGATAATTAAGGATATTAGTTTTATAGACGATGACAAAAGGTTTTTGGATGATTGAGGCTTCTAAGGTGGCGGTGCCGGAGCAAACCATGCTGGCATCGGCATTGTTCAAACAATCATAAGTGTGCCTATCGACAATCTTTATTTCTAAATTAAATTTCCTACATTCATTTAAATATATTTGCGTGCCTAAGTTAGGAGCTTTGGCGATAATAAATTGCGCTTGAGGAATTGTTTTATTAATGAGCTGAGCAGCTTTAAGCATTATAGGCAGCATAATTTTTATTTCTTGTTTACGCGATCCGGGAAGTATAGCAATAGTTTTTTTGTCAGGGGAAAGGAGATAATTTCCTATAAATTCCTGTTTTTGCATAACTGGTTTTACCAGATCAATGAGAGGGTGTCCAACGCAGGTTGCTAGAATCTCTCGTTTTTTATAAAATTCCTCTTCAAATTTAAAAAGAACAATCATTTTAGAGATAAATTTTTTTATGCTCTTTATTCTACCTTCCCGGGAAGCCCAAACTTGAGGGCTAACATAATAAATGACTGGTATGCGTTTATTGATGGCTTTAGCTAAGCGTAGATTAAAACCTGAAAAATCAACTAAAATTATTGCCTCTGGTTTTTCTGCGTCAATTTTGTTTAAAATCATTTTTTTTAGCCTAAAGAATCTCGGTAGTTTTTTTAAAACATCAAAGAAACCCATTACGGAGAGATCTTTAATATTATAGAAAATTTCGCATCCGGTTTTGGCTAAATTCGTTCCGCCAATTCCGGATATTTTTATCTGAGGGTCAATATTTTTAATTGCGTTAACCAGGTTTCCTGCTAGAAGATCGCCGGAAGGTTCGCCGCAAATAATTAAGATATTTTTTATTTTTGCCATATTTGTTTTTGGATTTCCAGGGCAACGGCTAAGGCGCTCCGGGCAATTTCACCGCTGACTAGAGGGGTATGATTGTTAATTATGCAGGCGATGAATGATCCCAGTTCTTTTTGCAAGGGCTGCTCTTTTTCTATGGGCAGGTTCTCTTTGGTGATCTGCAGGCCAACTTTTCGGTAAACCGATGCCTGCGCGTTTTTGTAATCCAGGGAGATGTAGGCGTCTTCCTGGAAGACGCGGATTTTGCGCATCGCGTCTTCTGAGACGCGCGAGGCGGTGAGGTTAGCGACACAGCCATTTTTAAAAGTCAGCCGGGCATTGGCGATATCTTCGTATTTCGTTAGGACGTTTACCCCGACAGAGTCAATTCTGCTTAAGGGAGAGTTAACTAATCCTAAAACAATATCAATATCATGGATCATAATGTCCAGCACTACTCCGATGTCCAGAGAGCGGTGAGGAAAGCTGGAGAGCCGGTGACATTCGATAAATTTAGGTGTTTTAATGATTTTTAAAGTAGCGGCGAACGCGGAATTAAATCTTTCAATGTGGCCGACCTGGAGGGTAAGCTTATTTTTGGCGGCAATTTTAATCAGATCGTCAGCTTCTTTTAAGGTGAGGGTAAAAGGTTTTTCTACTAAGGTGTGTATGCCGGCTTTGAGAAAATCTGTGGCAATTTTATGGTGCAGCGAGGTGGGAACGGCAATGCTTACCGCGTCGACTTTTTTAAAAAGATCCTTATAATTAGTATATCCGGGTACTTTTAAATTAGCACAAACTTGGTTTAAAGATTCCTGGTTAGTGTCGCATACTCCCGCTAATTGGCAATTTGGTATTTCTTGATAGATCTTAGCGTGAATACTGCCTAAATGCCCCACCCCGATTACGCCTACTCTGATTTTATGCATGTATTTATCATAGCAAACTGTGTATGCTGTTGCAATTAAAATTTTTACGCTGGTTTTACTGATTATGGTTATTTGCAGGATAACGGATCTCCGCCACAATAATTGGCGGGCAGGCTTGCACACTGTTGCCGATGATTCGATTGAACTCACCATCGGCACTGAGCATAGTCGAAGTGCCGATGATTCGATTGAACTCACCATCGGCACTGAGCATAGTCGAAGTGCCGAAAATCTTCTAATTGTGCCTCCAGCAAAAGCCGGAAAGCTTAAAAATTATGCATTACATAAAAAATGAGCGCTTGATTTTTGCTGAATTTGTGCTACGATCATTAAATTCGTAACAAAAGGAATACAATGTCTGGCATAATCAGATTCGGCATTTCGCTGGAAAGTGATTTATCTAAGAAGTTTGATACCCGTCTTAAAAAGAAGGGTTATTCAAATCGATCAGAGGCTATTCGTGATTTAATCCGGCAGGATTTGGTGGATCAGGAATGGCATGAGGGGGCGGAGGTCGCTGGAGCTATTACCCTTATTTACGATCATCACAAAAGAGAACTGCTTAATAAAATTACGGATATCCAGCATGATTTTCAGAATGTAATTGTCTCAGCTCAACATATCCATTTGGATCACCACAATTGTTTGGAAATAATTGCGGTAAAAGGCAATCCTATCGACGTACAAAAGCTGACGAATAAACTAAAAATTATAAAGGGGGTGAAACACGGAACGCTCAGCATGTCTTCCACCGGTAAAGGGTTGACATAAAACCGTATATTTTTTTTGTCTAATAGTAACATGAATATAATAATCGTAACATAACAAGGAGGGAGTAATGCATATACCTGCATCAATGTTAAATGGAGCAGTGTGTCCTGTGACGCTTGTTGTTGGCGCGGCTGGCGTTGGGGTTGCGGCTTATGTAGCCCGCAAAAGTGAAGTGAAGCCTTCATCTGCGCGCTTTGCCGCTGTCACAGCGCTTATTTTTGCGCTTCAGATGCTGAATTATCCCGTGCAAAATGGCACTTCAGGGCATTTAGTTGGAGCTATGCTGGGAGTAAGTTTATTGGGAATGCCTTTTGCGGTACTGTCAATGTCTATCGTTTTGGCGGTGCAGGCATTCTTTTTTGGAGACGGCGGAGTTAATGCGTTAGGAGCAAATGTTCTTAACATGGCTTTGATCGGCGCCGGTTTCTTGGGTTTTGTTTTTAATCGAACTGTGAAAGCCGGGTTGAATCAAAAACTGGGATTAGCGGTAGCTTCACTATTGTCTGTCCTTGTCGGAGCAGCGGCTTGCTCTATCGAGGTAGCTTTGTCGGGGGCGGTAGCTTTTAACAAAGTCATGCCTGCAATGCTGACGGTGCATATGCTAATCGGCTTAGGGGAGGCGCTTTTAACGGTTGCTTTGGTTACAGTATTGCAGAGTTCGGAGCGTTACTGGAAAGCAAATGAACAAACATTTGCGTTTGGTGCTGGGGCATTAGCTATCGTTGCGGCGGCGTTAAGTCCGTTTGCCAGTAGTTTTCCTGATGGACTCGAATGGGTATCTGAAAAATTGTCATTTGCACAGTTTCGCGGTGTTGAAATTCCTGTTATGTTCCCGGATTATCAGGCAACTTTCGTTAGTAATGCCGCAAGTTCTACAATAACGGCAGGGATTATCGGTATAGGAATTATTTTTACCATCACCTTTATCGTTTGCGAGTTTTTGAAAAAAGTTCAATTGAGAACTTCTTAAGTATTTTTTTGAGAAAGGATTGCAATCTTCGAACAGTATTCTCTGCGGATGCTTAATTAGAAATTATTTCTAATTGACAGGCATGCAGTTCAATGCTATAAGTAGAAATCATTTCTGTTAAGCGTTGCGGAGGGCTGGTTTGAATAACTATCTGGAAAAATTAAAAGCAGGCGGGTTTAAGCTCACGCCGCGGAGGCAGGGGATAATCAGTCTTTTTGTTGATTGTGAAACCCATCTTACTCCTGAGGATGTATGGAGCAAACTCAAGAAAAAATTCGATCGTTGCGGACTTCCCAGCGTATATCGTAATCTTGAGAGCCTTGTCGAATGCGGTATATTGACGAGGATCCAGCAGTCTGACCGCAAAAAGCATTATGGGTTATGTTCGGCGAGTCACGGCCACCACCATCACCATATTACTTGTATCAAGTGCGGAAAGGTAGACGATATAAAAGACTGTGCGATCGGTACCGCGAAGAAGATCAATGGGTATAAAGTTGTCAGTCATTTCATGCAGGTGAACGGCGTGTGTGCTGGCTGTTCAAAAGAGTAATTTTTTTTAAACTATAAACAGAAATTACTTCTATTGGCAAAAGGAGGAGAAAATGCGGTTACACAGTTTTTTTTGTATGGTTCTTGTTTTTCTTTTTGTCTTTGCATCGCCTTCATTCGCGGCTGATCCTGATATTCAGGAAACGCTTCGTAAGATGCAGGCGCGCATAGAAGCCCTGGAGAATAAACTTGGCGAACATGATAAATGCATACATGAACAGAAGCAGTGTATTTTAGACCAGGACAAAAAGATTTCCGAATATGAATCAAGGCTTGCCAAGTTTGATACTGATTTGCATCGCCAAACAGGATCCCCGATTAGTATTGCCGAGGGGTTAGAGATCGGAGCAGGCGGCACCATGATAGTCCAGGGGACAAATAACACCAATAATGCCACTACCGATGTGACAAAGAAAGAGGGCCGCACTGACGCGTCCTATTCAGCAGACATTACTATAGGTAAAGAATTCAAAGAAGTTGGCGGCAGAGCATTTTTGCACCTTGAGGCAGGTAAAGGCGCAGGCCTTGAGGATGACCTGACGCTTTACTCAAATGTCAACCGTGACGCTGATAATGATGATAATGTTCGCCTTACTGAGCTCTGGTATGAGCAGGCTTTGTTTAAAGATAGAGCTGCTTTAACCTTTGGTAAGCTTGATTCCACTGCCTATTTTGATAACAACGAAGTCGCCAATGATGAGACTACTCAATTCTTAGGCAGAATTTTCCGTAATTCACCTACTATTGAATTCCCGGACAATACCGCAGGTATCCGTTTGGCATACTTGCCGGTGGAATGGTTAGAGGTTGGATACGGCGTTTTCGACGGCAACAGCGATTGGGAGAAGATAGGCGACAACCTTTTTAATATCGGACAGGTTACTTTTAAAACTAAGTTCTTGGGTCTCCCAGGTAACTACCGTTTTCTTGGCTGGAATAACAATGTGTATCACACTAAATGGCTGGATACCGGAAAGACAAAAGAAGCTAACTATGGTTTCGGCTTAAGCTTTGATCAGAAAGTTACCGATATCGTAACGCTCTTTACCCGCTACGCCTGGCAGAATCCGAAAGTATATAATCCCGACATTATGGCAACAGGTGATTTGAATTATTCACTAATGCATTCATGGAGTACTGGCCTCCAAGTAGAAGGTAAGCCTTGGGGTAGGGAAAAGGATATGCTTGCATTTGCCGTAGGCCAAGCTATTCCGTCTAAGGATTACAAAAAAGCTGGTGAGACGCTTGATCCTGCGCGCAGGGCAAAACCAGAAGGGCACTTAGAAGCTTATTACAGGATATTCGTAAACGACCATTTATCTATTAGCCCAGACTTTCAGTATATTTGGAATCCGTTCGGCAAAGATGTCGCGGATGATACAAGCGGTATCTTTGTTGGTGGTATGAGGGCGCAGGTTGATTTCTAAAAAGTATCTTTTAACAGAGGTGCGATATGTTGAAAAAAGTCGTAACAGCTTTTTTGTTTATGTTCTTATTGGGAGGAGCTTTGGCTTATGCGCAGGCTTCTAAAGCTAAGCTCGAAATTGTAACGACATTATTCCCGACATATGATTTCGCGAAGCAGGCTGGGAAAGACAGTGTCAATGTTTCACTGCTTCTTCCCCCTGGAGTTGAATCACATACTTTTGAACCAAAACCCCAGGATATCGTGAGAATCAACAAGGCCGATGTCTTTATCTACACCGGCAAATTCATGGAACCGTGGGCAGAGGATATGCTTAAAGGTGTATCTAACAAGAATCTTATAGTTATTGATGCGAGCAAGGGTATTGAACTCGCAGGGGAAGAAGGTCATGATGAAGAGCCCGAGCATCACGGCGGCGGCAAAGATCCGCATATTTGGCTAGATTTAGCAAATGATCAGGTCATGGTTAATACCATTGCGCAGATGTTAGCGGAGAAAGATCCGAAAAATAGGGCCTTTTATTTAAATAACGCCAAAGAGTATAACGAAAAACTGGCTGACCTTGATAAGCGTTTTAAAGAAACCCTTTCAACCTGTAAACACAAGACTATCATTTACGGTGGGCACTTTGCCTTTAATTATTTCGCGAAGCGTTACGAGTTGGATCATGTTTCTCCGTATGATGGATTTTCGCCTAACGCCGAACCAAGCCCCAAAGCCATTGTGGAGCTTATTAATAAGTTAAAGGGGCCAGGGATTAAATACATTTATTTCGAAGAGTTGCTTGATCCTAAAGTTGCCCGCGTGATTTCACAGGAGACCGGAGCAAAACTCGAGCTTCTTCACGGCGCGCATAACGTCAGCAAGGATGAATTAAGCAGAGGGCGTACTTTTATCGATATCATGGAAGACAACCTAAAAAAGTTAAGGGTCGGCCTTGAATGTCAATGACCCATTCGACTCGCTTCGCTCGCTCAGGGTCATCCTGAGTGAATGACGAGCGTAGCGAGGAAGGAATCGAAGGATGAAGATAGTTGAAGTTAAAAATTTGACCGTTAAATACAGCGGAGTCGAAGCGCTCTCTGGCGTCAGCTTTGAGGCGGACACCGCTGACTATGTTGGCGTCGTTGGGCCTAACGGGTCAGGCAAAACTACGCTGATAAAAGCACTTTTAGGGTTAGTGCCGTATGAAGGCCAGGTTTATTTTCTGGGGAAGGAGTTCTCTTGCTTTACAAAAGAGAAGCATGCGGGGTACCTTCCCCAGAAGATGTCCTTTCTTGATCAGCGTTTTCCTGCCACAGCTCTTGAGATAGTTGTTTCGGGGGTGTATTGTTGCAAAAGATTCCCCAAACGGTTGTCTCGCGATGATTACACAGCGGCTGAAGATGCCATGGAGTTTCTTGGAATTACCAATCTTAAAGACCGTCCCATAGGCAGGCTCTCAGGAGGTCAACAACAGCGGGTTCTGTTGGCTCGCGCGCTTGTGCATAGGCCGGAAATACTTATTCTTGATGAGCCAACCGTTGCTCTTGACCCGCAGTCGCGAGAGGCGTTCTATGAGACTCTGCAGAAGTTTAATAAGGAAAAAAAGGTAACTGTTTTTTTTGTATCGCATGATGTTGTTTCTATTGGTAAATACGCATCAAAGATACTTTATTTAGACAGGAAGATAATATTCTATGGAACTTTTGAGGAGTTTTGTAAATCTCCGAAAATGACCGACTATTTCGGAGCTGGACAGCATATTATCTGTCACAGGCATTAATATGATCAATATGTTGCAACAAATTCAGGAATCGCTTCAATACGTGTTTATCCAGCGCGCTATCATCGCCGGATGTTTCATGGCGATAGGGTGTTCTTTTTTAGGGGTGTTTTTGGTGTTGCGCAGGTTTTCGCTTATTGGTGACGGCCTCGCCCATGTAAGCTTTGCTACTGTAGCGATAGCTCTTCTTTTGCGCGCCCAGCCGATGGTTGTATCCATTCCTCTTGTAGGATTAGCTTCGCTAGTTATTCTCAAGCTTAATGAAAAGGCTCGGGTTTATGGCGATGCGGCAATTGGGCTGGTTTCATCATTTGGCATTGCGTTAGGCGTGATTATTGCAAGTACTGCTGGCGGTTTTAATGTGGATCTTTTTAGTTATCTCTTTGGCAATATACTTTCAGTTAGCGGCCTTGAGGTCTGGATGACTGCGGTGATTTCTTTCTTTGTGGTGCTAGTTATAGTGCTTTTTTATCATGATTTGTTTGCTATTACTTTTGATGAGGAATACGCTCAAGTTTCCGGTATTAAGGTTAAAATGGTCAACAAAATCTTGATACTATTGACTTCGCTTATTGTTGTCATGGGGATCAAGATTGTTGGCACGATGCTGGTTTCAAGCTTGATCATTTTGCCAGCGATATCCGCTTTGCAGATAGTCAGAAGTTTCCGTACAACCATTGCTCTTGCCGGATTGTTTGCGGTCGTCTCGGTTATTATCGGCATATTCGCATCGTATGTTTTAAATCTTCCATCAGGCGCAACGATTGTTATGGTTAATTTTATCTTTTTTATCGCGACATTTTTATATAGCAGGATAAAAGGATGAAGCGGTTAATATCCTTATTTAAGTCGTCTATGTTTCGCTGGTGGTTTATGATTAGCGCGATATATTTTGTGTTTTCAACATGCTCTTGTTGCGGAAAACAGGCTTGTCCAGTTGGTTTTGGCGGTGCGGCGATTATTGGGGAATTTTAGTATTAATTGGAAGGCCTCTCTTGAAACTTAAAGGATTCTTTCTTGCGTTTCAGAAGCGCGAGCCTGATTAATGTAACCTGTCATATCTGTAGATGTTTTTAGTTTAGCTATTTTGAGCAGGGTTTTGCCGGAGAATCGTTTAATCAAAGATTGATCTTCGGTCGTTTTCATGATAGAAATAAAGTCATCCGGGAGCTTTTCGATGATGGTTATGAGCTGGGAAACCCGGGCCCGGGTGATACCGAAGTGGCTGCCCGCGGCAGTTTGTGTTCTTTGAGGGTTTTCTTCCAGATATTCTTGGATTCGGATGGCCATGGTTACGATATTCTTGTAGACTGGCGGGGGCGGCAGGGGCCGGGAGGGTAAGGGATCGTATAAACTGATGGAAGTGCCTTTCCCACGTCTGCGGTACATCTTCACAAGTATATGTATTTCCTTGCACTTAGAGAGGCGTTGCTTGTAGTGTTCTGCGTCCAGCGTGGGGAGTTTTGAACCTCTCTCAAATTTTCCGTCGAGAGATAAATAAATCTTCAGCTATGTGATGTGACTGGGGATTTTTTATTTAACGACAACACAAAGCTTTAGAGCGATAAAAAATCATGTATCCGTCGGAAAATAGTTTATTTTCAATTTTTTCATGCAATCCCTTCGACAAATTGCTCCAAGTTCTCCTTTGGCTATCTCTTTATCTCAGAAGTGCCACTTAGTAAAGGCTTCGTAGCAAATGGATAATTGGCGAAATTCTGCGTAATATAAGGCCTCAATTAAGTCATTTACTAGGAATCAATGGATTTATGCTGGAGAGATAGCTTAATTTTTGGAGAGTCTCTTTGATGTTCTGCTAGATTTAGCGAAAAATAAAAAGGTTTGCCATGGCCAAAGGTCTATGTTAGAATAATTTTCTTAAAGAAAGGTAAAAGATGAAGGATTATCTAAAGTTATTGCAGTTCGTTAAGCCCTATAAAGGGCTTTTTGTTGCCGCGATCATTTGCATGGGGTTTTCCGCGGTGTTTGATGGGGTGTCTTTGGCGATGATGGTGCCTTTGGCCGATAAAGTCTTGACCAATAAAAAGATTATTGTTCCTACCAAGTTACCGGATTTTCTGATGAGTTTTGTGGATAAAATTAATAATACCCCTCCGGAGGCTTTGCTTAATTATATGGTGGTAGTAGTTCTTTTGCTTTTTCTTTTAAAAGGAATTTTTGGGTTTTTTCAAAGTTATATTATGTCGGATATCGGCCAGCGGGTGATCCGGGATATTAAGAGTCAGCTTTACGCTAAGATTCAGTCATTATCGCTTAGTTATTTTACGCATAAGCGCGGCGGTGAGTTGATGTCGCGGATTACTAATGACGTTAAAATCGTGGAAAATGCTGTATCTTACGGTTCAACGGATTTAATTTATCAGGGCCTGCAGGTACTTATTTTTACTACGGTTATTTTCTTTATCTATTTTAAGATGGCTTTGCTTGCGTTTGTGTTTTTACCTTTAATTTGTTTTCCAATTATAAAAGTTGGCAAGGTTTTAAGGAAGCTTTCTAAGCGTTCTCAGGAAAAAATCGCCGATACCAATTCTCTGCTTTATGAGACGATTATGGGGGCCAGGATTGTTAAAGCTTTTAATATGGAAGAGTATGAGGTTAATAAGTTTAACCGGGTAAATGCGGATTATTATAAAATTTGCATGAAGACAATTAAGCGCTCGCTCCTGCTTAATCCTTCTACGGAGTTTTTAGGCGTGGTAGCGGGTGTTTTGGTGTTTTTTTGGGGAGGCCGCGAGGTTATTGCCGGAAGGCTGTCTTTTGGCGTCTTCGGACTTTTTTTGGGTTCGTTATTATCTTTGATCCGTCCATTTAAGAAAATAAGCCAGGTAAATGCTTTGAATCAGCAAGCCATGGCCGCTAGTGAGCGTATCCATGAGGTATTAGAGACTGAGGCGAGCGTAAAAGAGCCTTTGTCGGCTAAGATTTTAAGCGATTTTAAGAAGAAAATTGAGTTTAATAATATTTGGTTTAGTTACGCGGATACTCAAATTTTAAAAGGTATTAATTTAGATATAGAATATGGCCAGATGTTGGCAATTGTCGGGCCGAGCGGTTCGGGTAAAAGTACTCTGGTAGATTTAATTCCACGTTTTTATGATCCGCAAAATGGGGCGGTATTGATTGATGGGGTTAATATCCGGGAGTTTAGTTTAAAGTCATTACGCAGCCAGGTGGGCATCGTTAATCAGGAAACTATGCTTTTTAATGATACGATTCGTGCTAATATCGCTTATGGTAAGCCAAGTGCTTCCTTTGCCGAGATAGAGGAGGCAGCGAGAAAAGCGCACGCGCATGATTTTATACTTAATTGTCTGCAAGGTTATGAGACGGTTATTGGTGATCGGGGGGTAATGATTTCCGGCGGAGAGCGTCAGCGGATTGCCATTGCCCGCGCGCTGCTTAAGGATGCTCCGATATTAATCTTAGATGAGGCTACTTCGCAATTGGATTCTACTTCTGAGCGCATTGTACAGGAGGCTTTGGATCGCTTAGTGAGCGGCAGAACGGTGTTTATGATTGCGCATCGGCTTTCCACGGTAAGAAATGCTCATAGAATTGTCGTTTTAGATAAAGGTTTAATCGTTGAGCAGGGAACGCATAGCCAGTTATTGGAAAAGAGCGGTTTATATAAGCGGCTATATTTAGCTCAGGAGTTACAAAAGTAGTTGCAAATAAATAAAAATTTGCTATAATTACACAATTATCTTTTTTAGCGTATTATTCTGCTCAATAAGGATGTTGAGCGTGTCGTTTGGCAATGAAGGGCTAGAAAAACATATTAACCAATTAAACTAGAAAATTATGGCTGGGGAATTTAATAGCCAAAGTTAGAAAAAGGGGGATTAAAGACGTGCCATCAGACTTAATTAAGCAACTTTTAGAAGCGGGTGTACATTTTGGCCATCAGACTAAACGCTGGAATCCCAAAATGAAGAAATTTATTTTTGGCGCCAGAAGCGGTATTTACATTATTGATTTGGAAAAGACCGAGGAATGTATTAATGCTGCCCGGGATTTTTTAATGGAGATAACCTCAAAAGGAGAATTTATCCTTTTTGTGGGAACTAAAAAGCAGGCGCAGGAGGTAATTAAGCAAGAGGCTATTCGCAGTGGAATGTATTACGTTACTGACCGCTGGCCGGGAGGGATGCTTACTAATTTCGCCACCATTAAAAAAAGTATCAATCGCCTAAAGGATATAGAAAAAATGCGTATTGATGGGACGTTTGAGAAATTGACTAAAAAGGAAGTCGCGCGCCTGGAAAAGGAGTTAACCAAGCTTAATAAGAACTTCTCAGGGATTGTTCTCATGGAGCGTATGCCTAAAGCAGTATTTGTGGTGGATACCAAAAAAGAAGAAACTGCGGTACGCGAAGCGCGCAGGTTGGGAATTCCGATCATTGGGTTGATTGATACTAATTCTAATCCGAGCTTTATAGATTATCCTATCCCCGGCAATGATGATGCTACTAAATCTATACGCACGGTAGTTTCGATTATCGCGGATACGATTATTGAAGGGAGAAAGAAGTTTCTCTCTTATCTTGCTCAGGAAGGGGTTAGAGTAGAAGAGGCCAAGGTGGATATCTCTACAGAGGTTCTTCCGGAAGAAGAGGTTGTAATTAAAGAGATTGAAGAGATCGTTGAGGATAGCCAGCCAGTGGATGAGGCTTCAGCGGCAAAGAGAGCGCATTTGAAGGCCGCCGCGGAAATTAAGCTGAAACTAAAGAAAAAAGAGTAGCTTGATGTTTTTTAAATATCGTGGGTTAATATTTGTAAGGCTAAAGAGAATAACATAAAATAATATTGAATAAGAAAGCCTGCCTACCGGCAGGCAGGAAGGCGTGAAGTGAAGAATTCAGTTAATGCGATTAAAGAATTAAGAGATATAACTTGTTCAAGTATCACACATTGCAAAAAAGCTTTAGAAGAAACCAAGGGAGATATCAAGCAGGCTGTGGTATTATTACGTAAGCAAGGCTTAGAGATTGCCGCTAAAAAGCAAAGTCGCGCCGCCAAAGAGGGTAGAATTGATTGTTATCTTCATCATGGCAATAAAATTGGAGTTTTGTTAGAGGTTAACTGTGAATCAGATTTCGTGGCCCGGAATGAAGAGTTTGTTAAGTTCATCAAGGATTTGGCGATGCAGATTGCCGCTACTAGTCCGGAGTATATTAAAAAAGAAGATGTTCCGGAGGAAGTTATAAAACATGAGAAAGATAACGAAGTTTATTATAAGAACAATTGTTTGTTGGAGCAGGTTTTTGTGAAAGACCCGAGTTTAATGATTAAAGATTATTTAGGTAGTATTGTAGGAAAAATGGGTGAGAATATCGTTATCCGCAGGTTTATCCGCTACAAGATTGGCGAATAAATGGTTAAGCCGGCTTACAAGAGAATTGTTCTTAAACTTAGTGGTGAGGCACTCCAGGGAAAGAATACGCATGGTATAGATCCAGATGTGCTTTTGATCATCGCGCGCCAAATTAAAGAAGTTAGGGGTCTGGCGGTGGATGTGGCCGTGGTTTTAGGGGCAGGCAATATCTTACGTGGTCAGGAGAATATTGCCTCTCGAGGCTTAAACTTGGACCGGAGTGTCGCGGATTATATGGGGATGTTGGCTACTGTAATTAACGGGCTTTCTCTGCAGGATGCGCTGGAAAAGATAGGTGTGCCGACCCGGGTGATGACGGCGATTGAAATGCAAAGGATAGCAGAGCCTTATATTAAAAGAAGAGCGATTAGGCATTTAGAAAAAGGCAGAGTAGTTATTTTTGTCGCCGGAACCGGTAATCCTTATTTTACTACGGATACCGCGGCAGCTTTACGGGCGATGGAGATTAGCGCTGACGCTATTTTAAAAGCTACTAAAGTTGATGGAGTTTATTCTGCTGATCCGATGAAAGTAAAAGATGCCAAGAAATTTACGCAATTGAAATATATTGATGTGCTTAAAAAAGGCCTAAAGGTAATGGATGCAACCGCAATCAGTTTGTGTATGGATAATAAATTACCAATTGTGGTGTTTAATCTTAATTGTGTGGGTAATATTAGGCGTGTAATTTTAGGGGAAAAGATTGGTACGGTTGTATGTTAAAGGAGGAAAGTAAACATGTCTATTAAGGAGGCAATACATGGCACTGAAGATAAAATGAAAAAGGCTTTTGAGTCGATGAATCGCCAGTTTCATGAAGTGAGGACCGGTAGGGCATCTCCGAGCTTAGTAGAAGGCCTGCATATTGATTATTATGGGACTCCGACAATGTTAAAACAGTTGGCCGCCATATCCGCGCCGGACGCGCATTTGATTGTTATTCAGCCTTGGGATCTTACGGCGATTGTTGAGATTGAGAAAGCAATTTTGAAATCTAATTTGGGCGTTAACCCTTCTAATGATGGCAAGATAATTAGAATTACTGTCCCCCAGCTCTCTAAGGATAGGCGCCAGGAGATGGCTAAGTTATTGCACAAAATGTCTGAAGATGGCCGGGTATCTTTGCGTACGATTAGAAGAGAAGCCAAAGAATCCGTGGAGAAGCTGGAAAAGGATAAAATTATTTCTGAAGACGAGAAATTTCGCGGTATTGATGAATTGCAGAAAGTGGTGGATAAGTATATTGCTAAGATAGATGAACTTTTAAAGAGCAAAGAGAAGGAAGTTTTGGAATTTTAAGAATATTAGAGGTCAATGGTTTAAGTATTTAATTTTACTATCGACTATTGACTATCGACTATCGACTAATTTTGGGCCTCTAGCTCATCAGGTAGAGCACCACACTTTTAATGTGGTTGTGCCGCGTTCGAGTCGCGGGAGGCTCAGAATTTAAATAAGCTCATATAAGGGCGGATGGCGAAATTGGCAGACGCGATAGCCTTAGGAGCTATTGGGGGGATCCGGCTTCAGAATAGGTAAATTTGATTTACGCGGACGTGGCGAAATTGGCAGACGCGATAGCCTTAGGAGCTATTGGGGCAACCCTTGAAGGTTCAAATCCCTCCGTCCGCATTATTAAGTGTGGTGAAAGGCAGGTGGTTGGCGGGAAAATTCTCTTCCGCCCATTTTTAAGAAAAGATTTGGGTTTATCGACTATAGTCGATAGACTATAAACTACTATGCGGCGGTAATTCAGCGGTAGAATGCCTGCTTGCCAAGCAGGATGCCACGGGTTCAAATCCCGTCCGCCGCTCTATTTAAAAAGGAGAAACAAATGCAGATAATGGATTTCCTCTCGAAGAAAGCTATTCTCACGGATATAAAATCTACCAACAAAGAAGATGTGATTAAAGAAATGGTGGATTTTTTGATTGAATCATCCGATGTAGAAAAACGTAATCGTAATAAACTTATTGACGCGCTGATGTCCAGAGAAGCCCTAGGGTCAACGGCCATCGGTCAAGGCATCGCTATCCCGCACGCAAAATGTGATTGTGTGGATAAGTTGGTGGCGGCTTTTGGGCTCTCTAAAAAAGGCGTGGATTTTGATTCATTGGACGGAGAATTAGCTTATATTTTCTTTTTATTGGTTGCTCCGCAGGATTCCGCCGGGCCACATCTTAAAGCCTTAGCCAGAATTTCTCGGCTCTTAAAGGATAAATACTTTCGCGATACTTTGCGTACTTGTATGGACGAAAAATCCGTAATTAAGGTCATTACGCAGGAAGACGAAAAAAAGATTTAATTTTTTGCCTTTATTAAGTAGAGTTTTTGTCAGAGAAAGAAAGCAAGGTTTTTGCGTTAATTATTAGATATTAAAAGTTAATTTTATAAAAATGAAAGCCAATTCTACTGATATTTTAAAATGGTTTTATCCGGGCATAGGGATTAAACGCTGGGTTGGCTTAAGTGCTTTTGGCGTCGTACTTTTAATTTTAGGCACGGCAGATTTACGTAGTGAAGAGGTTTGGTTGATTCAAATTTTGGACGCACTAATTGTAATTTCCGGAATTATAATTTTAATTTTGGGCATCAAGCGATTGATGCGTTCTTTTATTACTCTGTTTGTTCCATCATCCAAGGGTACAGAGCTAATTGATATCTTGTATCAAAAGAAGCAATTAAGCCGTGGCTCACGTATCGTTACTGTTGGCGGTGGCACGGGATTATCAGTTCTTTTAAGCGGGTTAAAAAATTATACGTCTAATATTTCTGCCGTCGTTACGGTGGCGGATAATGGTGGCTCTAGTGGCAGGCTTAGACAGCAGTTTGATGTTTTGCCTCCCGGTGATATACGTAACTGTTTGGTAGCTTTGGCAGATGCTCCAACATTAATGCGCGATCTTTTTCAATTTAGATTTGATGCGAATTCAGAATTTTCCGGGCATTCTTTTGGTAATCTTTTTCTTACGGTTATGACGCGTTTAACGGGTGATTTTGAAAAGGCGATTAAGGAGACGAGTAAGGTTTTAGCTTTACGGGGCCAGGTTATTCCTTCGACATTGGAGGATGTAACTTTGGTGGCGCATTTTTCCGATGGTTCAACGGTTATCGGGGAAGAGCAGATTCCTAGAGCTAGAAAATTGATCAGCAGAGTTAACCTCACTCCCGAACAGCCCTTGGCTACCCCGGATGCTTTAAAGGCTATTAAAGAAGCACAGATCATTGTTTTGGGGCCGGGTTCTTTGTACACGAGCATAATTCCGAATTTGTTGATTAAAGAGATTACTCAGGAGATTGCCGAATCGGAAGCCATAAAAGTTTATGTTTGTAATGTGATGACTCAACCGGGAGAAACTGATGGCTATAGTGTTTCCGATCATATTAAGGCTCTTTTAAAGCATGGTGATGAACAGATTCTGGATTATTGCGTGGTGAATAATGGTGAGGTGCCTAGTGAGGTTTTAAAACGGTACTCTCAGGATGGTTCGCTCTTAGTGGCCAACGATCGTAAAAAGATTGAAAATCTTGGGGTGCGGGTGATTGAGGAAGATTTTATTATGATCCAGGATGGAGTGATTCGTCATGACGCGGAAAAATTAGCTAAAATTATTTTAAGTTTTATTGAAGAGATCTAAGGATTTCATGAAACAAAGATCCTTGTTCGCTGACGCTCACAAGGACTACGCTGGATAAAAACTATTATGAGCTTGATTAAAAAAGAATTAATTGTAAAAAATAAACAAGGCCTGCATGCCCGGCCGGCGGCTTTATTTGTGCAGATTGCTAATAAATTCGACGCGCGGATTACTGTGCGCCATGATGATGAAGAGGTCAATGGTAAATCGATTATGGGTATTCTTATGCTCGGAGCAGAGAAGGATAGTTTGATTATTATTGAGGTAGATGGCCTGGATGCTGAACAGGCGTTGGTAGAGCTAGAAAAGCTAATTAGTAGCGAGGAAGAATTATGATTCAACTAAAAGGGATTGCCGCTGCCACTGGTATCAGTATTGGGCCGGCTCATTTGCTGGGGAAAGAGGAATTTGTTGTTTTGCGCGAAGCGATTAGTTGGGCGGATATCCCTTTGCAAATTCAGCTCTTTGAAGAAGCGTTGATTCAAACTCGCCGTGAGATTATTGAATTGCAAAAAAAGATTAGTTTGGATATGGGCCAGGATGAGGCGCAGATTTTTGAAGCGCATCTTCTAGTTCTTGAAGACCGAATGCTTATTGAAGAGGTGATCAGCCGGCTTAAAAAAGAACAGCTTAATGTTGCTTATATCTTTTCCGAGGTTTTAAAAAAATATATCGGCGTATTTTTAAAAATCGAAGATGAATATCTGAAAGAACGCGCCGCGGATATTAACGATGTCGGCAAAAGAATATTAAGGAATCTTTTGGGGAAAAAGAAGAAGGGCCTAGATAATATCAGTGGCCGGGTAATTATTGTGGCGCACGATATTTCTCCTTCGGATACCGCGGCAATGCATGCCAAGGATGTGGCTGCTTTTGTTACGGATATCGGCGGTAAAACTTCGCATACCGCGATTATGGCTAAATCACTGGAGATTCCCGCAGTTGTAGGGTTAGAAGAAGTTACTTCTAAAGTGAGCCAGGGAGATATATTGATTGTTGATGGTAGTATGGGGATCGTAATTATTGATCCGGATAAGGAAACACTTGATAATTATCAGCAGAAACTTGAAAAGTTAAAAGGTATCGCGGATAAATTTTTGTTGGTTAAAGATTTATCGGCAGTTACTACCGATGGTAGGATAATTTTGATTAACGCGAATATTGAATTTCCTGATGAGGTGCCAAGCGCTAAGTTGCATGGGGGCCAGGGAATCGGGCTTTATCGCACAGAGTTTTTCTATATGAATCGTAAAGATTCTCCCAGCGAAGAAGAGCATTATCAGGCCTATAAGTATGTGGCGGAAGAGATGAATCCGCATTCAGTGGTTATTCGCACCCTGGATATAGGGGGAGATAAATTTTTATCGCAATTTAACATTCCGCATGAAATGCAGCCGTTTTTAGGATGGAGAGCGATTAGGTTTTGTTTAGCGCGCCCGGATATATTTAAGCTGCAGCTACGCGCTATTCTTAGGGCTTCCGTGCATGGAAATCTTAAGCTGATGTATCCGATGATCTCCGGAGTTGAGGAGTTGCGGCAGGCCAATTACCTTTTGGGTGAAGCTAAAGAAGAGCTTAGGCAAAAGGGCTTGAAGTTTAACGATCAGATTGAAGTGGGGGTAATGGTGGAGGTCCCTTCAGCGGCCATGACCGCGGATATATTGGCCAAAGAAGCGGATTTTTTTAGTATCGGGACAAATGATTTAATCCAATACGCATTGGCAGTTGATCGCAGTAATGAGAAGGTTGCCTATCTTTATGATCCGGCGCATCCGGCAATCTTAAGATTAGTTAAGAGCATCATCGATGCAGCGCATCAGTTTAAAATTAAGGTGGCGATGTGCGGAGAGATGGCTGGGGAACCGTCTTTGGCGCTTATTCTTTTGGGTTTAGGTTTAGATGAGTTTAGCTTGCCGCCGCAGGTGATTCCGGAATTAAAGTACGTAATTCGCGCGGTAGGTTTTAAGGCTGCCCAAGAAATTGCCGCGCAAGCGTTGAAACTCTCAACCGGAAAAGAGGTTGAAGACTTTTCGCAAAATAGGCTAGCGGAGATTTTAAAATAAATTAATTAAAAAAGCCTGCCTGCCGGCAGGCAGGCAGGAAGGTGTATAGTGAAGGCTTTAATTTTAGCTGCCGGATATGCCACTCGGCTTTATCCCTTAACGAAAAAATATCCTAAGCCGCTTTTAGAGGTAAAAGGCAAGCCGATTATAAATTATATCGTTGACAAATTAGGATTAGTTAACGGTGTTGATGAGATTTATATTGTAACCAATAGTAAGTTTATGCCCGATTTTAGAAAGTGGGCTAAAACAGTAAAGTCGTCTAAAAAGATTACTTTGGTTAATGATCTAACCAAGAATAATCAGGATAGGCTGGGGGCGATCGGGGATATAAGATTTGTGATTAATAAGCAAAAAATCCGCGAGGATCTTTTAGTCGTCGGCGGCGATAATTTGTTTAGTGGCTCTTTGCAGGGATTCCTGGATGCGGCAAAGAGAAATGTTGCCTGTGCCAGTCTGGGCTTGTTTAGATTAAAGCGCAAAAAAGATGCCAGCCGCTATGGCGTGGTTAAGTTGGATAAGTTAAAAAAGGTGATTAGCTTTCAGGAAAAGCCTGAGCATCCGGAGTCAAGCCTGGTAGCGATGTGTTTGTATTATATACCAAAAAATCGCTTAAATTTGATTAACGTCTATATGCGGGAAGAAAAAAAGAAAGCCGATGCCACCGGAAGCTACATCGCTTGGTTAAAAGATAAGGTGGATGTCTATGGGTATGTATTTAGTGGTTCTTGGTTTGATATTGGCGATTATAAATATTTTAACACGGCAAAAGAAACATTTATTAAATAACTATTTCCCTCGCGGGAGCTTGAGGGCCATTTTTCCCCAAGCGCCGGTCACGCCTGTGGCGGACTCCGCCAGAGGCGGAGAGGCTGGGGAAAAATTCTCCCCCTCGCGGGAGCTCGGGGTCATTTTCCCCCAAGCGCCGGAGGCTGGGGAAAAATGAGGAGGGGATATGGCTGCGCAGAAGCATTATTTTACTTCAGAGTCGGTAACCGAAGGGCATCCGGATAAGCTATGCGATCAGATTTCAGACGGAGTTTTGGATGCCTGTTTAAAAAACGATCCTTATTCGCGGGTCGCCTGTGAGACTTATGTTACTATGGGGCTTTTGATTGTCGGAGGCGAGATTACTACCCGTGGTTTTATAGATGTGCATGATATAAGCCGGAAGATAATTGAAGAGATTGGCTATGATCACCCTAAATATGGTTTTGATTTTCATACTTGCGCTATTCTTAATGCTATTCATGCCCAGTCTGCGGATATATCTCAGGGCGTGGATATCGGCGGAGCGGGGGATCAGGGAATAATGTTTGGTTATGCTTGTCAGGAAACCGAGGAATTGATGCCCCTGGCTTTAATGTTAGCGCAAAAATTAGCGATGCGCTTAACTAGGGTGCGTAAAGAAAAGATTTTAAAATACCTGGGCCCGGATGGAAAAACTCAGGTAACGGTGGAGTATGACAATGGAAAGCCTGTGCGCGTGGATTCCGTGGTTTTAGCTTCTCAACATACGGATGATATTTTGGATAAAAGCGGCAAGCGCATTACGGAAAAGTCTCGTCAGGAGATTATCCGCCATGTCGCCGGCCCGATTCTTAAAGGCTGGGTAGATAAGAATACTAAATATTTTGTTAATCAAACGGGAAAATTTGTTATCGGCGGCCCTCAGTCTGATACCGGCATGACGGGGAGAAAAATAATTGTGGACACTTATGGCGGCACGGTGGCGCATGGGGGTGGGGCATTCTCAGGTAAGGATCCGACTAAGGTTGATCGCTCCGCGGCGTATATGTGCCGTTATATTGCCAAGAATATCGTGAGCGCGGGATTAGCGGAAAAATGTCTTATTCAGCTTGCTTATGTGATCGGCCGGGCAGAGCCTTTATCGGTGATGGTTAAGACAGAGGGGACATCTATTCTTCCGGAAGAGGCTTTGGCAAAGTTGATCTGGAAAAATTTCCCGCTTACTCCTCAGGGAATTATTGAGTCATTAAAATTACGACAGCCCATCTATAGGAAAACTGCTAGCTACGGGCATTTTGGAAGGCCGGATCCGGAATTTCATTGGGAGAAGTTAGATAAAGTAGAGAGCTTAAAGAAACAAGCGGCAAGACTATAGAGAATAGTGGTAAGTTGTAAGCTATAAGCCTTAAGGTTATAACTTAACCTTAAACTTAACCTTAAACTTATACTAGGAGATAATATGCAATATGACATTAAGGATATAAAGTTAGCAAAAAAAGGCGCTTTAAGAATTGAGTGGGCGGCTAAAAATATGCCTGTTTTGGATTTAATTAAGCAGAGATTTTCTAAAGATAAGCCTTTGGCCGGCCTTAAGATCGCCTGCTGTTTACATGTCACTACTGAAACTGCGGTGTTGGGCGATGTTTTAAAATCTGGCGGCGCGGATGTATATATTTGCGCGTCCAATCCTCTTTCTACTCAAGATGACGTGGCGGCGGCTTTAGTTAAAGATTTAAAGGTAGGTGTTTTCGCGATTAAAGGAGAGGATACGAAAACTTATTACGCGCATATGAAAGCCGCGTTAGCCATTAAGCCGGATATTACCATGGATGATGGCGCGGATTTGGTGAGCACTATTCATCAGCGCCCGGTAAGTGAACATGCTAATATTATCGGCGGAACTGAAGAGACAACTACCGGGGTTATTCGATTGCGGGCTTTGGCGCAAGAAGGAAAGTTGCGTTATCCGATAATCGCGGTTAATGATGCTTTAACTAAGCATCTTTTTGATAATCGTTATGGCACCGGTCAGTCTACTTTAGACGGGATTATTCGTTCAACGAATAAATTAATTGCCGGGTCAAATTTTATTGTTTGTGGTTATGGCTGGTGTGGTAAAGGCACGGCTATGCGCGCTAAAGGTATGGGCGCTAAAGTGGTAGTGGTGGAGGTTGATCCTTTGCGGGCCTTAGAGGCGACCATGGATGGATTTGAGGTTATGCCGATTAGAGAGGCGGCTAAAGTGGGAGATATTTTTGTCACGGTTACCGGTGATATTGGCGTCATTCGCAAAGAGCATTTTAGTTTAATGAAGGATGGCGCGATCGTCGCTAACTCCGGGCATTTTAACGTGGAGATTGATATTCCGGGTTTAGAGGCAATCGCGAAATCTAAACGCGCAACGCGTGACTTTGTGGACGAGTATACCTTAATAAATAACCGTAAGATTTATCTTTTAGGAGAGGGCCGTTTGATTAATTTAGCCGCCGCCGAAGGCCATCCGGCGAGCGTGATGGACATGTCTTTTGCTAACCAGGCTTTCTCCGCGGAATATATGGCGAAAAATTATCGTCAACTAAAAAAGCAGGTTTATACGGTTCCGGAAGATATTGATAAGAATATCGCCAAGCTCAAGCTTCAGTCTATGGGCATAAAGATTGACGTGCTTACCGCTGAGCAGAAGAAATATTTAGCCAGTTGGGAAATGGGGACTTGATAATTTGTGTAATGTGTAATGTGTAAAGTGTAAAGTTAGTGTAATGTAGCTATGTAGAACAGAGAAACAAGAAATTTTTATACTGCATTTTTATTTTGTTTTACATCAGCATTACACATTACACAATTAACATTACACAGCATATAGGGGCAGATTAGAACGTTGAATAGAATAAAATGATGAAGAAAATAGCAGTGCTTACTACTGGTGGTGATGCTCCGGGAATGAATCCGGCTATCCGTTCCGTGGTGCGTTACGGAATTAGCCAGAAGTTAGAAATAACGGGGGTTTTTCGCGGCTGGTGGGGCTTGATTAATGAAGAATTAAAACCGCTAGACCGTCGTTCCGTATCGGGAATCATCGGTCAGGGCGGAACGATTTTAAAGACCGCCCGTTGTTTAGAGTTTAGGACGGAGGAAGGCCGCCAGCGGGCTTATGAGACAATTAAAAAAAATAATATCGATGGACTAGTGGTTATCGGGGGCAACGGTTCTTTTGCCGCCGCGCATGAATTCTACAAAAAATACAATCTCCCCTGTGTGGGCATCGCCGCTTCCATTGACAACGATGTTAACGGTATAGATTATACTATTGGTACAGATACAGCAATTAATACTGCCCTGGACGCGATTGATAAAATCCGCGATACCGCTACGAGCATGGAGCGGATTTTCGTCGTGGAAGTTATGGGCAGAGAATCCGGTTTTATTGCTTTGACGGTCGCGCTTGCCGGAGGGTGTGAAGATGTAATTATTCCGGAAAGAGAAATAGACATGAATGCAATTTGTCATGATATCGTGCATGGTAATTTAGTCGGGAAAATGAGCTGGATTATTGTGCTGGCTGAAGGCGCGGGCAAAGCGGATGATATTGCCAGGCAAATAACGGATACGACTGGCCTGGAGACGCGTACGGTGGTTTTAGGCCACGTGCAAAGAGGCGGCCGGCCGACAGCGGTCAGCCGGGACTTAGCTTTAAATCTTGGAAAAGCGGCAGTGGATTGTTTAATTGCCGGTAAAGTAGATTTGGTTTTAGGATTAGCCGCGGGTTCGATTGTGGAAGTTGATTTTGAGACAGCGATTAGAAAAAAAGAATTAAAAATTAATAAATTTTATTCATTAATTAAGATTTTAACTTAATTCAGGACAATAATTTATGGAGCGCGAAGCGCGACATAAGTTATTGTCCTGAATTAATCCTGAGCCCGCCATTAATTTAGAGGCGGGCGAAGGATCTTAATTATACATGTTAGAATCTATTTAAACTTAAAGAAGGGAGTTTTCTAAAATGGGAAGAAAGCCGCTGGAAATAGATAAAATTGCGATGAATTTGATTATGACGGATGATGGGCTTTTAAAAAATAAATTAGCCAAGAAGATTCGCGATATGGCTTACAAGAAAGGGATTTATCCTTCTAGTATTCAGGATTATTATATGGCGCGGGGTAAAGAAGAGTTTAGCGGCTCAACTGTGCCGGCAATAAATATCCGTAGTTTAACTTATGATTTGGCCAGGGCATTGTTTAGGGTGGGCAAAAAGAATAATTCTAAAACTTTTATTTTTGAAATTGCTAAATCTGAGATGGGTTATACCGCTCAGGCTCCGGTTGAGTATTCCGCGGTAATCTTGGCCGCGGCTATTAAAGAGAATTATGCTGGCCCGGTATTTATTCAGGGCGATCACTTTCAGGCTAACCTGAAGAAATATCAAGAGAACCCGGATAAGGAGGCCGGAGTGCTGCAGGCGATAATTACCGAAGCCATCGGCGCGGGTTTTTATAATATTGATATTGATTCTTCAACTCTGGTGGATTTAAGCAAGCCTAAAATAAGTGATCAGCAGTATTTAAATTATGATTTATGCGCTAAATTAACGCAATTTATCCGTCGTATTGAACCTAAGGGAATAACGGTTTCGGTAGGCGGAGAAATCGGTGAAGTAGGGCATCAAAATTCTACCTCTGAAGATTTGCGGGCATTTATGCTTGGGTTTAGGCAGCGCTTACGTAAAGGTTTGGTGGGGATCAGCAAGATTTCTATTCAGACCGGCACTTCTCATGGGGGAGTGGTTTTGCCGGATGGCTCAATTGCTCAGGTGAAGCTGGATTTTGAAACTTTAAAAAATCTTTCTCTACTGGCGCGTAAAGAGTTTGGTTTGGGGGGCGCTGTACAGCATGGCGCCTCAACTTTGCCGGAGGAGGCATTTCATAAGTTCGCGGAGTGCGAAGCTTGCGAGGTACATCTGGCTACGGGTTTTCAGAATATGATTTTTGATTCTAAGCATTTTCCCGCGGAATTAAAGAATAGAATTTATGATTGGCTTAAAATTAATGCGGCGAATGAGGCTAAGGCGGAAGAAACTCAGGAACAGTTTTTTTATAAAACCAGAAAAAAAGCATTAGGGCCGTTTAAGAAAGAGATCATGAGCCTGCCGCAGTCTAACCGCGATGCTATTGCCGGTGAGATTGAAAACAAATTTGATTTTCTTTTTAAGCAGCTTAATGCCGTAAATAACGGGATTTTAGTGGATAAATATGTTATTTTAAAAAGAGTGATTACGCGTAAGCGGCTGGATGAGGCGGCGGTGGTGCATGATGGAGAAGGCGCGGATTAGTTTGAGTTTATAGATACAGGTCGATAGTCGATAGACTATTGACTATAGTCTATCGTCCCGTAATGTGGAGGATAAATATGCGTTCAGAGGAGATTAAAAAGGGCTTGGAAAGGGTGCCGCACCGTGCGCTCCTGCATGCTACTGGACTGTCTAGGAATGATTTAAAGCGTCCATTTGTCGGGGTAGCTACGTCTTTTACGGATCTTATTCCTGGCCATATTGGGATGCGTGATTTGGAAAGATTTATTGAACGCGGGGTTTGTTATGGCGGCGGCGTGCCGTTTTTATTTGGCGTGCCCGGTATTTGCGACGGGATTGCGATGGGGCATTTGGGTATGTGTTATCCTTTAGCTTTACGTGAGTTGGTGGCGGATATTATTGAAACAGTGGCCAACGCCCACCAGCTAGATGGAATTATTTGTCTTACTAATTGTGATAAAATTACTCCGGGAATGCTCATGGGCGTAGCCCGTTTAAATATTCCAGCGATTATTGTGACTGCCGGGCCAATGATTTCCGGGCGTTTCAATAAAAGAAAATTAGCTTTTGTGCATGATACATTTGAAGGTATGGCCCGGGCAAAAAAAGGCGATATTTCTAGCGCGGAGCTTTCTTGTTTAGAGATAGAGGCTTGTCCGGGACAAGGGTCATGCCAGGGATTATATACGGCTAATACCATGGCCTGTCTTACCGAAACCATGGGTATGTCAATTCCGGGTTGTGCTACGGCACTAGCGGGAACGGCCAAGAAACGCCGGATTGCTCAAGCCAGTGGAGAGCGGATTGTGGAGCTGGTTAAGCAAAATATTAAACCGCGCGATATTATTACTAAGAAATCTTTGGATAATGCCATCGTGGTAGATATGGCTTTGGGCGGCTCAAGCAATACGGTTCTGCATTTGATGAGTATTGCTCATGAGGCGGGTATAGATTTAGATTTAAAGACCTTCGATAGAATTAGTAAGACTGTGCCGCATATTACCAATATTGAGCCGGCCGGTGAGCATTTTATGGAAGATATAGAATATGCCGGCGGGATACCCGCGGTATTGAAAAGGTTAAAATCTAAATTAATTAATACTTTGAATGTAAGCGGCCAAAAATTATTTCAGATTGCGGATAAGGCGAATATATTTGATGAAGAGGTGATCCGTCCGTTAAATAAAGCGTATCATCAGCAGGGCGGGATTGCGATTTTATACGGTAATCTCGCGCCCCAGGGGGCAGTGGTTAAGCAGTCCGGGGTCAGCGCCAAGATGATGCGATTTGCTGGCCGGGCCCGGGTATTTAATCGTGAAGAGCAAGCCATGCAGGCAATTATGGGTAATAAGATTAAAAAAGGGGATTGTATTGTTATCCGTTATGAAGGCCCCGCCGGTGGACCAGGGATGCGCGAGATGCTGGCACCGACCGCGGCGATTGTGGGTTTGGGCCTGGAGGATTCCGTGGCCTTAATTACCGACGGCCGTTTTTCAGGCGGGACTAAAGGGCCCTGTATTGGCCATATTTCGCCGGAGGCTTCGGCAAATGGGCCGATTGCAATTATCAAAGATGGTGATACAATTATTATTGATATTCCAAATCGTAAGTTGGAGCTTAAATTAAACAAGGAAGAAATAGAAAAAAGATTTAAACATTGCCGGCGCGTGGAGCCTAAAATTAAAACCGGATATTTGGCTCGCTACTCACGCATGGTCAGTTCCGCGGATAAGGGAGCGGTGTTA
>JAZDEW010000001.1:0-3005 GCA_043808425.1 Candidatus Omnitrophota bacterium | reverse complement strand
ACAAGACGCTGTTGATAATTATATCGCTTACAACAAGTTATGCAACAATTCTTTTAGCCAACCTGCCTCTTCTCCTAGGCAGAAAGCGGCCATTTTCTTTAATTAATCTCCTGATAAATTCTTTGTTACCAACGGGCCTTTCAAGGTTGTCAAACGATTGCTCTTCCTCGTTATTAAAATCACGCAAGAATTCTATATAAGCATTATGCCTGGAGGTTAAATCTATGCCAAATTCTGGAAATAATGGATTTTCAGCTGTAATACCATCAGCCTGGCCTAAGCAATAAAATCGCGCGCTGCTATAAGAATATTCGTATGCTTCATTAACCATCCCGGCCCTTACGGGATTCCTTTCAATATATCGACCACAAGAGATAAGATACCCCTCCTTCTGGACCGGCTGTAATTTGAATCTTCCCTGCCAAAGAAATCCACTAACAAGATAGGAGCTATGATGGTAACAGCTGTAGGCCTTAGATAAACCTGCCATAATTTTAGATATCCGCTCGGGAGCTGCCAATTCCAGCAAGAGATGGTAATGATTAGACAAAATAACCCAGTGGTATATCGTTAGGCCAAACCTTATTGAATATTTTTTAAGCAAATCCATAAAATAGCGAAAATCATCTTTTTTCTTAAAGATCGGAATCTGGCTATTGCTTCTGTTGTAGATATGATAAATCAGAGAAGTATTTAACTGGTGTTTTCTTGCGTAGGCTGGCATTAGGCTTTCCCCTTTCTAACACAACAGACGCAGAAAGAAGGAAAATCTAACTAAATTGTTTAAAAATAACTTAAAAGAGCAAAAGAATTGTTTTGTAACTAGAGGATTTATAGATAGTTATCAACAGCGTCTTGTTTTTTAGATAGTTATCAACAGCGTCTTGTTTTTTGTTTTTTTCAACAGACGCAGAAAGAAGGAAAATCTAACACGAAATATTTAATAAGAACTTAAAAAAGCAAAAGAATTGTTTCGTAACTGGAGGATTTCTAGATAGTTATCAACAGCGTCTTGTTTTTTTTATCTTATTTTTAACTTTCGGCACGATCAACTACCAAGCGCCAGGCGTCCATGAATCTTTTCACCGCCAGGCCGATAGCTTTAAAATCTTTAGCCGCCAACCAATCTTTTCTAAAAACACTGGCGCCAAAAGTTATCGCGCTGGCGCCAGAGGTAAAATAATCCTTCATATTCTCCGGAGTAATGCCAGAGCAGGCTAATAGCTCAATATTATTAAATGCCCCTTTAATCTGGCGGAAATATTCCGGGCCGAAACATTTTGCCGGAAAAACCTTAACCATCGTCGAGCCGGCATTCCAAGCCCGGTAAATCTCGCCCGGCGTGAGCGCCCCGGGAAATACCGGAATCTTATTTTTTACGCAAAATCCCACCACCTCGGGAATTAAAACCGGCGAGACAATAAAAGTCGCCCCGCTTTTAACGGCTAATTCCAAATCCCTCATTGAAAGCACTGTTCCGGCGCCTAAAATAATCCGGCCAGCGGCAGCCTGCTTGGCTTTACGCATTATTTCCTCAGCCTGCGGGGTATTCATGGTAATCTCTAAAGTTTCAAGGCCCGCCTCAATAACCGTCTCCATCAACGGCTCAATTTGACTGGCCTCTACTCCCCGAAGAATCCCAAAAATCGGTTTTTTCTTAAAAGCCGCCACATCCATCTTAATCCTCTGACTCTCCCACTAAGCTCTCATAATACTCACGGTAATTTTCTTTCTTATCGCTCTCCCGCAAAGCAATCGCCGTGCGCGGATGCTCATCCAGGATCCCGGTGATGGCATAAGGAATAAAGTACCCCCATTCAATTTCTTTTTGCAAAGGAACAAACTCCTTAGAAATCACGTCCAGAATCGGCCGGATATCATATTTAGGATTCTTCAAAAACCCTAGAATTAACTCCGTAGGGCAATTTCCTGCCGCTCTACCCAAACCAAAAATAGAGCCATCAATATAATTCGCGTCATGAATTACCGCCTCAATGGTATTGGAAAACGCCAGCTGCTGGTTATTATGCGCGTGCATGCCAATTTCTTTGGTCTTTAAAAAACTCTTTGCTTTTTTTATTAAAAACTCCGTTGTTTCCTGATACAGCGAACCAAAGCTATCCACAATATAGATAATCTGCGCTTTACACTCTTTTTCTAACTGTTGCAAACACTCGGTAAGCTCGTTATCCAGTGCCCGGGAGATGGCCATGATATTTACCGCAGTCTCATAGCCTTTATCCGCGAAATGATTAACCAGATATATCGCCTTGTCCACATCCTTAACATAGGTAGCCACTCTGATCATATCCACCGGGCTATCTTTCTTGGGCAAAATATCATCCACATCCACCCTATCCACATCAACCATCACGGATATCTTGGTCGCGCCCTCCACCCCCTGAATCACCTCTCTGATATCCTGATCATTACAGAATTTCCATTTTCCGTACTCTTTAGTGCTAAAAAGCCGCGGAGAATTTTTATAGCCAATCTCCATATAATCGATGCCTGCTTGCGAAAGCGCCTCATAAACCGCGCGCACAAAACGCAGGTCAAAATTATGGTTATTCATCAAGCCCCCGTCCCTAACCGTACAATCTAAAACCTTAATTTTTTCTCTAAACATTACTTCCTCCGGTTTTTTATCGCGCTTTTCCAGAACTTCTTATAAACAATATTCAACCAACTTCTCCTGCACTCTATCTCCCGCTTTAAAGTCTATGAACATAGCCATCGTCGGGCAGGCGGCGATACAGCTTGCGCGGCCGATACACTTTGAGCTGTCCAGATCTCAATCCTCACCCCCGCGCTTAAGGGATAAAAACAATAAAGGACTATTATTGTTACCTAGTCCTTTATTGTTTTATTGGAAAATAAATTTTTAATAAATTACTTCCTTAGCTCAGACTTTATTTGTTTTTCTGCCTTCAACCAGTCCGTCAAGGCGTCTCCCGGAGCATTCCCTCGTTTTTCAAAGAACTCCTGGGCGCGTTTACGGATTT